>CAZAGH010000023.1:0-22651 GCA_964484755.1 uncultured Melioribacter sp.
TCACTGCAAGATCCAGGTCTTCGAGATCGCCTCGTACGTTGTAACTGGTTCACTGCTATGGTTTGCGATGAGAGCAATTGCAAGAATAACGAGTGCAGCAGCTCCAAGCATGACTCCAGCGAAAAGGCAGCCCCCTCTGCAGCCAGTGCCGTCGTTTGCCTTGCCTTCTTGTAGGGCGGCGATGATTGCCAAAACGCCCAGTGCTATTGACCAACCATACGAGGTTGTACCCGATGACTGAACTGCGCGTACACCCTCGGCCGATACTCTTGTGACGTTCTGTGTGGGAATGCGTATCGTGCTGCCCACAGCATCTGCTCGCGTTCGCAGATAGGTGAAATCTGGGTCCATCTGCGTGATTGCTGCTTGCTTGATTGTGGCTTCAACCGAGTCCTCGGAATACTGGACATGTGTGGATTGGTCCGCTGCCGGTCTGTACCCCTCTACCACGACATCAACAGGCATATCGCCGAGATATTCCTTGAGTTGCGTGAGGTTCTTTTCATATGACTGTTCGCCTCTGGCAATGCGTTCTCGCGGCGCACGAACACCTGAGCATCCGAATCCGAGAATGAGCCATGATACGATGACAAACCAACGAACATTCATAGACTAACGATAACCAATTGTTTACTGAAATGTCCAGAACTTGGAGATACGTACTAACGTATCGGATGCTGCGCTTGGTTGTGTGAGAAGTATCATAACGGTAGATACAACGCATATTCCGGCAGCGAGAAGACCAGCAATTACAAACAAGCAGCCCGTCCAACCATCTGTAGAAAAGACATTCTTGTAGGTAAGCGCTGCAATAATGGCGAACGCACCTGTGAGTATGGGTAGTATCCAAATGGCACCACTACTAGATGAACCAGTCGCTGTACGAAAACCATCTGCAGCAACTCGTGTAACATTTCTCGTAGGTATCCGTATGTATGTTGCTGCTGGTCCGCCTCTGGGACGCAGGTATGTGTATGTTGGATTCATATCAACGATCACGGCTTGTTTTACAGTAGCCTCGATCGAATCAATGGAGAATACAACGGGTATATCGGGTCTCGTCTCGGGCTTATAGCCTGCCACCACCACATCGACAGGCATTTCGCCGAGGTACTCCTTCAATTGAATGAGATCGGAATCGAAAGTTGAACTGTTTCGATCGAGTCGTTGCTTCGGTGCTTTTACACCGGAGCAGCCAAGCATGATGAATAGCAGTACTACAAATGATAGTATGCGTTTTGTCATTGAATAAGATAACTATCAGTACTAAAAAGCCAACCCAGTTGCATGTTACAATGACGTCAGGGGCATCGATAGAAAGACATCGAATGGTAGGCCCCCTTCGCCAACAAGAAGTGTACGAGCATCAGGGAAGCGCTCGCGAAAACGAAAGAGGCCTTTGCGATGATGCGATGGCGATGTAGAAACTTCAATGCCGAGAGTTTGCGTGGGAGAATGGAGAACGAAGTCTATCTCATCATTCCCGTCGCGCCACCATGACAACGAAAATGGTGTTCCCTGAATTGATGACCGCAGATGACTGCCGATAAGACTTTCATAGCAGCGACCACGATTATCAGATGTCATACCAACATGCCAAGGTGCCCCGCATGCCGTAGCCATACCATTCGTAAACACTTGCAGTTTAGGACTTGACCGTCGTTTCATGACCCCACGAGTGTATCGAGGAAGAGCACAAAGCAGTCCAGCTTCTTCAAATAACTCGAGGTAGTGAGCAAGAGTTGACGTATTTCCTGCATCGGTTAGTTCTGCCATGAGTTTTGTGTAGGAGATCTCTCGGCTGCTCATTCTTGCACCAACCCGCAGGGTATCTCGCAGTAGGTATGGCTTATCAATTCGTTGCCTCTGTAGCATATCCTTTAGTACAACGGGCTCTATAATGCTATCCTGCATGTATGCTAACCAGCGTGCATGGTCGCTTTGATACATTGCAGATCCAGGGTATCCACCGTATATCGCATAGGTTTCGAGATCCCAGCCAAAGGCGTCTCTCATCTCTGAGAACGTCCAGGGCATTACGTGTAGGCGTTCAAAGCGTCCCGCCAGACTCTCTCGCAGACCGTGATTGAGTAGAACAACGGATGAGCCTAATACGATGACGCGGATATCACGAGCGTGCCACGTGTCTTCGTCCCAGAACCGCTTGACCTGATCACTCCACAGTGGGACTTTTTGAATCTCGTCAAGAACAAGCACCGCTGTTCCTTGAGCTTGCTCAGCCTTTGCGCGTGCCTCAAACCAAGCTTCTGTGATCCAGTCAGTTGAACCATCTAGGATCCCATCCGCAGACTTATAGACTACGGGTGCCTGGGCTTCTTCCAGAGCCTGGCGGACAATGGTAGTCTTACCAACTTGTCGCGGCCCAGTGATGGCCATGATCGTCGATCGTGGCTCTTCCAGCCTCCGCTTGACGTCGCTAACATATTGTCTTTTATAGAGTTGCACGTAGCAATATACAAATACGCAGTACGTCGCGCAAGAATACGCAGTATACTGCGTAATTATCGATTGTGACTCTACTGTATGATAATCGTGCTTGCAGAGACAACACTAGCCAAATCATGGCACACAATCGAATAGCGTCCAGCAGGCAGTGCCGCTACAGAAAGGGTTATTGATCCCAAGCCTTGAGTAACTGTATGTGTTTGGCGGACGATGCCAAGCAGATCCACGATCGTTATTGCCGTGATTGGACGCTTCGATGTGCCAAAGTGGATACTGATGATATCTGTCGCTGGATTTGGTGTAATGGCTACGTCATGTGCCCCGTGAAGGATGTCCGCAACATCACTCGTTACGTCACTGTTGCAGTCGTCTGTGATAGGTGGCGCAATGGGAGTTATTCCACAACCACGGAATGTAAACTCTCGACAACGCTGCGTTACCAGCCAACCTGCAAGTTGTTCGCTCTCTGTAATGGTGTCCCGATGTAGCCAATCCTCTGCAGGAAGAGCCTGCACGATGGGATACATCGACTCGCCGGGTTCGTTGACATGACCGAGTTGAAGCGCATGGCCAATCTCATGATAGAGCACATAACGAAGCTTTGCCATGCCGAACTCAGGATTCTTACCGTTGCCGTAATACCAATTGAACTTTGTCGAGAGTCGACAATCGGTATCGCGTATGTAGTAGAACGTTTCATTCCCCACAATGCACGAATACCATATCCAATCACAATAGGCAACTGCTCCTGCACCAAGTTCATAGCCTGGGGCATCAAAGATGATAGCATTAACACCATCGTTAAGCTTGTACCCAGCAGTTGTAGCTTCTGGTGCAACATCGAACGACATTCCAGTCTTACAGCGGAACTGACGCATCACACTCTCAATGCATGTCCGTGCTTCGCTGTTGTCGTACAACACCTTGTCTATACTCCATGTATAGCCCCCTTTCCCATTTGTGTTGATGTGGTTAGTATATGTTAAGGGGCGAATCGTGCGCGGTGAGAGATTTGATGTTACACGCATAGGATTTATCGATTCGCATACCTTGTCTCCAAGTATCACGCGAACTTTACCACTGTATGACGGCGGCACCTCCACAACGATTTCGTCATCTGTCCACTTTCGATAAACGAATGTGCGCGCGTACTCTGCAGGGTGGTAATTGGTCCCATCAGACGTAAACGTGACATAGTTCGAGCCACGCTCAGCACCAAAGCCCGTGCCACGAATGGTGGCCGTCTGACCAGCACCGCCGATAACCTTGTCGGTTACCATCGTGAGCTTTTGTACTGTTTCGATTGACTTGTTTGTTTGCCGATGTGCATGGGGCTCTGCAGGACGCTGAGAAACAACACGATGCTGCAGATCGCGAAGTATCTGGTTTTCATACTGAGCGGATGAAAGACCTGTTGATCCCCAACAATCAACAAGTTGATTGCTCTCATTGGTTATCATAAGCGCCTGCTGCTCTGCATATGGACGATAAAATGTTGAAGCATGAGAGCTGAAGAATGTGACATCATTCTTGCGCGGGTGCTCTAGTAAGAGATATCCGACGTCTCCAACAGACAACTTAAGGGTACCAATGACCGTCCTACCGTATGATCCAAAGTCACCACCCTCGGTAAGCACAGTGATTGTATCCCTGATATCGGAAGCCCCTTTCCATACATCATGCACAACAACAGTATTGAGTGTATAGATGGATCGTTCAGCATCATCCCATACGGCCCGTTGTGCGATCACACGGCCGTGTATGATCGCCCGTGAAGCAGATACGCGCTGCTCAAGCGGAATCTTTACGGTCAAGCATGGCTCAGTGATTTCAGCGCGTGAAACAATGACACATCCGAGAAATACGAAAAGCAGAACGCGCATAATTGTGAAACCTATCATTCGAAAATGCTGTCTAACCTAGCATGAAAAGTTCACTTGCTCGCTTTCTTTACGGTGGCCTTCTTGCTTTTGGTCTGATAATGCTTACACGTGGCGATTGGATGCAGGCTGCATCATATCTTGGGATCGCCCTAGCATTTGATCCCTTCAATACAGAGCAGCCGTGGAAGGAACGTCCACTCTGGCAGCGCACGTGGCTTATCGTGCATTTGGGGATTGTTGCTGCAGTATTCGGCTATGCAGTAGGGTTTGCGGATCGATAATCTTGTGTTATCTCAAAACCCGATCGTAAGCTGCATAGCCGGGACGATCACTCCGGCCATAGAATAGCGAAGTGCTGGGTTTATTGATAAGAACGAGATGCTTGGTGGATTGAGAACTGCGGCTAATGTCTTGTTGTATTCGTTGTTCCTTTCATAGAGATAGAATGGACGTACTGCTACCCACAAGCCTAAACCCAATGCGGTATATAGCATGATGTCTGCGGGTGTTTGACATTCCGTGCACATGGTGGCCTTTCCAATGGCTCCTATATAGAGCAATATTGCAGCGCCGAGAAGAATGTAACCACCGAAGTTGTCCTTCAGGAGTAATGAACCAAGAAATGGTATCGGGAAGAAGTTGATGATGGCGGGTACGATACTGCCATTCTTACTGTACTTGTCATAGAGTCTCTGTCGAAACTGAGGAGACAAATTGTTCGCATACTGACCAATATCCAATGGCACCACATAGGAGTCCAGCGCGTACTCCAGTTGGTTGGTGATGTAGATATATGACTCAACTTCTCGTTCGGCGCGTGCAGAGTCTGGCATTGTTGACTGAGTTGATGATGGTTGCGAGATCAGGGGATGAACGACTTCATCTGAAACAACGCTGGTCGCTATCGAGATACTGTCCGGAGCGATTGCAATATCCAAGTTACCCGGACCAGCTATGACTGAATCTTGAGTAAAAGCGCCAACTGCGGCAATCATCAGAGTTAGGGTAATAGAGATGCTATATCGAATGGTGATCATAAGAACTACCTTGAACGTTAACGTAACTGCATATCAAAAGACAACGCAGGAATCCTCGTACCATCGGGAAGATTTCTCAACGTCGGAAACAGTGAAAAAGTAAAATCCACGGGCAGCCGTAATGCTTCAGCCAGAGCTTTGTTGTGATTGATGTTTCTGCCGTTTACACTATATGCTCGTAATAGTCGTAAACACCAGCAATCCCACACCAAGAAGACCTGCGCCGCCTGAATTCGATTGAACGCTGGATCCAGAATTGCCAAGGGCTGCAACCCCAAGGCATGCGATCCCTACTAGTCCAGCTGCAATTCCAACGCCGTCGCCCTGTCTGATAGAGGCAATGATGGGAATAGCCAGCATTATCTCATTCGTTGCAACTGGATTCATATTATCGATTGCTACACGCTTGTGCTCTCTGTAGATCCGTTCTCGGAATTCAAGGGATAGCCCCTTGACATAGGGTCCGATAGAATCGATCAGGAATTCCTTGTCTACTCCTTCCTCAAGGATCGCAGAAATGGCGAAATACTTTTCTTCGGACTTACGCTCGTAGTCCGAAAGAGATGTGTCTTGCTGCATGGAAATCGCAAACGGGTCTTCGTTTGCACGTAGACTTGCAGATACAGAGAATACCGATCCAGTGAGTATCGCCCAAAGAACAACGATAGAAAAATTCATGTGACTTGCTTATGTATGATGTAGACTCGACGAGAAACATAACGCATTCTATGATATCTGCTTCGAAGCCATTGCTAATTTCGAAGATGAACAAGCCAGACCTACGAGTGGACGCATTTTTACGTCATGTGTCGCAGTGGCGTGAAGAGCTGACATTTTTACGCTCGATCATGCTCACAACCGACCTTGTTGAAGACTATAAATGGGGTCAACCGTGCTACACCCATAACGGCAAGAACATCGTCATTCTCGGTGGCTTCAAATCGTCGTTTGTGGTGAGCTTCTTCAATGGTGCACTACTCTCTGATCCCCACAACATCCTAGAGTTTCCTGGTCCAAACAGCAAGACGGCAAAGCTGATTCGGTTTACGAACATTGAACAGATCAAACCGAGAACAGAGATACTTCGTGCATATGTTGCTGAGGCGATTGTACATCATGCCGGGCAAGGGGCTTCATGATCAAGGTAATTGCATTCCTGCTGGTATGCAGTGCATCATGTTTCGCCTCTGATACTACCGATCTGACAATCAAGTCTTGGATATCGGCCGGACTCTATGGTTCGCACTATTCCACCTCTCGGGGTGACGATGAGTTTCATGACCTCCTGAATTCTGCACCAGGAGATGACATTGGCCTTAACAACATTTACATCGGTGTTCGTGCAACATCATCAAATGTCTTTGGCGCCCTGACACTTCAGCACGGCGATATGCCAAGATCAGGGTGGGATCCCGATCTACCTTGGCTGCAGGAAGCGTGGCTTGGATATCACGTGACGAAGGATTTCGATGTTACTGCGGGAGCTTTTACATCAGTATTGGGTGTTGAGTCACTTATGTGTTATGAAAACTATAGCGGTATCATCTCGGTGCCTGGGTTTTTCAACCCGGGATTCTATTCTGGTATACAGGTACTCTGGAAGACGTCATCAACAACGTCGGTTAACGCTGGTGTTGTATCTGCCTTTTCTGACTTTGCAATCACTGGTTCGTTGCCAGCATTGTCATTAGGTTTTACGTATTCCCCGGAACATACCAGTGCATTCGCAATCCAGTCAATTCTCAGTGAAGAGTCAGTCGATAGAGGTGACCGTTTTCAGCTATACACAAGTATGACAGCGAAACAGCAAATGAATATGGTGCATGTGCTCTCTGAGCTCAATGTATGCCTCGAGTTTCCCAAGGCATCATACTCCGCATCATACATGGTGAGCGGTCTCGTTGGCGTGTACTACGATGTATTGTCAACATTGCAGGCGGGCCTTCGCCTTGAGGCTATGTATGATCCACAAGGGGCGCTTGCCGAAAGTAGATTCAACAAGCCGCTACCATACGAAACACTTTCAATGGCTGGTGTTACGACAACTCTTACCTATCGTCCATCCCGGTGGAGTGTGATCCGTGCAGATGCCCGCTACCTTGGTGTACTCGACACAAAGAGCTTCATTGAGATAGACCCTAATGCGCGCGAACGCAGAGAGTTGGTGCTTAGTACCGATATCTTCTTTGTCGATCTGTTTCAACAATGAGTTCCATGCGCAAGAAATCCGATCTCCCAACCAAGGTGTGCATTGTCTGCAATAGGCCATTTACATGGCGAAAGAAATGGGAAAAGGTATGGGATGAGGTGAAGTATTGCTCCGATGCTTGCAGAAGAAAGAAAGGAACACGCGCTGATGGATAAGGAATTCGCCGTCGGCAGGGACCAACGTCTGAACGATAATCCCCGTTTGTTCCAAGCTTGTAAAGGGGCTAGCACACTGCTGCCAGTCTATGATCTCGACCCCGCGATACCAATGGGCCCGCATCGAGCAGCCTTTCTACTCGACTCATTACGTATGCTGCAGAATCAGCTGCGGTCGCGCGGTAGCGATCTTTTGCTGCGAATACAAGCCCCTTCTCCGGATAGTAAACGGTGGTATGATACTGCTCCAACATTGTACGATGTCGCCGACTTGCCGTTTGAGTTATCTGCACTGCCCGACGTCTTCACTTCGTTTCGACGTCTTCTCGAAAAGCACTCAACACCCGTTCAGGTGCCCGTAGGAGCGCCCGATGTGCTCCCACCCATCCCAGCAGGTGTTACATGTGCTGACATACCAACACCTGATCAACTTGGGTATGAAGTGCTCGACTGTGATGCGCGCAGTGCCTTTCCCTACAACACACAGCGCTGGCATGCCGGCGAAGAGTCCGCACTTGCGCATCTACGCGAGTATCTGGCATCGCGCCGTGTTGACACGTACAAAGCAACACGAAATGGACTAATAGGCACCGAGTTTTCGAGCAAGTTCTCTCCATGGCTGGCACTAGGAAACATCACGGCGCGAACTATTACTACGGCACTTTGGGACTACGAGGATGAGTATGGTGCCAACGATGGAACATACTGGCTCTGGTTTGAGCTCGTTTGGCGCGATTTCTTTGCATTTCGTGCGCGGCAGCGAGGGTTAACACCATGCGACAACGTGGAACGCGCACGAACGAATCCACAATTCCTAGCCTGGATCTCTGGTACAACCGGTGCTGCGTTTGTTGATGCTGCGATGAAGGAGCTTCGCTTGACAGGATGGCTTAGTAACCGCATGCGTCAGATCGCTGCAAGCTACTTGATCAACGAACTACGGCTACCCTGGCAATGGGGCGAAGCATGGTTTGCCATGCAGCTCATCGATTATGATCCTGCATCCAATGAGGGTAACTGGAGATATATCGCTGGACAAGGGGCAGATCCACGTGGAGGGCGTCACTTCTCAATTGAACGTCAACAATCAATGTATGATCCGAAGGATGTATATGCGAACTATTGGAAGTAGTCTGTCGTATGTGATTGCGCTGCTATGGCTGTCGCTGTCGCCGCTCGCATACTCGCAAGAATTGCAGTTTCCTGTAATTACGGGATATGGTGGCGTAGCACCAGTACCCAATGCAGTTTCTGTTATTGATACGACACAGCCCCAGCATGTTATTGCTGAGTTGGTAAGCGCAGCGAATGCAGCGGAACAACCCCATCAATATCTTAACATGATAGCACGATGGGTAAATTTATTTAGCTACAGTGGCATTGCGCGCAATCGACTGCACATCGTAGTCGTCATTCATGGCGAGGCTGCCTATTCTGTTCTGAATAATACAGCATACCGGGCTAAATATGGAATCGATAACCCCAATACCGAACTCATACAAAAGCTTTCAGATGCGGGTGTCGACCTGCTCTTCTGCGGACAGACGCTGGCAGTCCGCCGCCTCCAGAAAGAACAGATAGTGCCGCAATGCAAATTCACCCTGAGTATGATAACTGCGCTTGTACCGTATCAGCTTAAGGGCTACGCTTATGTAAAGCTGTAGAGAAAGAATACCAGCATTCATAATTTGCTGTCATGAAAACAATCCTCCTCCTCGGCTCGGGCGAGCTCGGTAAAGAATTCGTTATCGCAGTCAAACGATACGGTCATCGTGTTGTCGCCGTTGATTCGTATGAGAATGCACCTGCAATGCAAGTCGCAGATGACTGTCGTGTGATATCAATGCTCGACGCCGCACAGCTTGATGCTGTTGTTGCAGAGATTAAGCCCGATATCATCGTTCCAGAGGTCGAGGCCATTCGCACTGAACGTCTATTTGCCTATGAGGAGCAAGGTATACATGTTGTTCCAAGTGCGCGTGCAGCGAACATGACGATGAATCGTAAGGCTATTCGTGATCTTGCTGCGAAGGAGCTTGGACTCAAGACAGCTAACTATCGCTATGCAACAACGCATGAAGAGTTCGTAGCAGCTATACAAGCTGTTGGCATTCCATGTGTTGTTAAGCCCCTTATGTCGTCAAGTGGCAAGGGGCAAAGCACCGTGAAGTCTGCAGATGATATCGATCGCGCATGGACATATGCTCTCGAGGGCTCGCGCGGAGATCTTATGGAGGTGATTGTCGAAGCCTTTGTTGCGTTTGAAAGTGAAATTACCCTGTTGACGGTAACGCAGAAGGATGGCCCAACGTTGTTCTGTCCGCCGATCGGACACCGCCAAGAGCGTGGTGATTATCAAGAGTCATGGATGCCACATTACGTAAAGCCCGAGCTTTTGATCGAAGCTCAGCGCATGGCGGCCCTTGTTACGGCGTCGCTCTCTGGCGCGGGCATCTGGGGTGTAGAGTTCTTTCTAACCGAAACCGAAGTGTATTTCAGTGAACTGTCGCCACGTCCGCATGATACGGGTATGGTGACACTCACAGGCGCTACAACACTGAGCGAGTTTGAACTACATGCTCGAGCAGTGTTGGGTTATCCTATTCCACGCTTGGAATTGGAGCATGCCGCAGCGTCGGCAGTTGTGCTTGCAACGCAGGCATCAGCGCAGGCCCCCTCATACAAGGGCGTTGAGGATGCGCTAGCGCAGCAAGGAATCGAAGTCCGTGTGTTCGGCAAACCATCCACGCGTCCGTACCGCCGCATGGCTGTTGTTGTAGCGTCAGCGCTTGATGCTACAGAATCAATCGATCAGCTACGAGCGCGTGCAATTCATGCAGCGTCCGGAATCAAGGTCGTTACCTAGAGGCTTGTACCTTCACAGGATCGCTCAACTTTGACTCAGCACCTGATGGACATACGACCTTGATGGCGTAGGTGTTGCCCTGTGCAGCTCCCCGGCTGTCGGTATAGACTCGCGTAGCACCGTCTTTGATAAGCGCATGCATCTGCAGGCCAGATGCTGTTGCACGGTAGATCACAAAGCTATGTGGTTCTTCGAGCGGCTGATATGACCAACGCAGTTCTACAGTCTTTGATGTGCTGTCATACACAGCAGCGAGATCTGACACTGCCGGCCGAACCATGTTGTCGACTCGTTTGATGCTGACAATGTTGGAACGGGGCGACGTGTTACCCGCACTATCGCGAGCGATGACAGCGTACTGATAGGTGCGCGATAATGCAGATGAGCGATCTGCATACATACTATCCATGCGTCCAAGAGAGCCAAGAGAATCCCATCGTACTGACTCGGGATCAGCCGCAGCTAGCGGACGTCGCATTACAACATGGTTGCGCACGTCACGACTCGAACTTGGAACAATATTCAAGATGATCGCCGAATCTGTTACGCTGTAGTCACTTATCACTGGTGCCACCGGTGGGATTACATCTGGACGTGGAATTGCCAGAGTATTGCTGATCGCCGATTCGTTGAAGTGATAGTCCAATGCAACAACCTGATAGTATACGTATTTCGTAAGCGTTCGTACCTCGGCCGTATCAACAATGATGGTGTCTGATCTGTCATAGACTGAGTCTTCGTGAAAGAGTTCGCGCCTCACGGTAAACTCATGGAGAGAGTCATTGGCGTGAAGCAAACGATATCCCATGAAGTCTCTATCGTTTGGATGCTTGACAATGATGCGCACAACACCATTTGTATCCATGGAGCCCCTTACCAAGACACCTGCACCTGGTGCTACGCTATCTGCGAATGCTACGTATGCAGGATACGAGCGCATGATATTCCGTGCTGTGTCGACGGCAAGAACTTGGTAGTAGTATGTGCCACCTAGAATCACATTAGCATCCCGATATGAGCGCGTATTCTTGTTAAGGGGCGTTGATGTGAGCACATTCGTAAACGATCCATCGACAGCAGTATCACGAGCAATCAAAAAGCCAGCTAGATCGAACGCAACAGGTTCTGTCACACTCCACGACAGCTCTACGTCGTTGGTCCCAACATGCATAGCGCGTACGTCCGTTGGCATGGCTGGCGGTGTGAGATCTCGAGGTGTTGCAGTGATCAGACCGAGCACTTCCTCTTCCGCGAAGGCGTTGTTCCCCGCGATTTTGTAGGTATACGTGGTATAGTTCGTTAATGCCGTGTCGAGATAATTATTCGTCGCCGTCATGCCACCACTGCGAAGGGTAAGCATAGGTGTTTGTGTGAGCTTTGTGAACGTAACACCATCTGTAGAGCGATAGACATCAAAGGTGGAATGCCCCGTCGCATTCGTCCACTTGATCAACACGGAAGAATCGAAGTTGTCTACTGATAATCCAAGACCCTCAAGATTCGGCTTGGTAGGCGATGGATCCAGATCAACGAGTGCGGGCTCTACAGTGTATGGTTTCATATCGCCGAGAAGCACAATACGATACCGGTATGCAACGCCGCGCTCAACGGCCTTGTCAACGAAGCGCATTCCAAGGCCTGTAGCTGCATCACGACTGCGCTCGGCGGCGAGCAGTGCCATGGAATAGGTCATCTCTGCTTGATTGCGTCGCTCACGTAATGTGTCAAGCTGACCTGGATCGTTTAGAGAAGTATTATCTCCATCCTGCTGTGGTTGTGAGAGTAGTGCAGCCATTGTAAGCGGAGCATTTGTGGTGAAGTCAATCGATGGGTTTGCGGTAGCATAGGCTTCCCATTGAGCTTCGGTCCAAGGCAGGATTGGAGACGGGGTTAGGAGTCGATACTCGCCAGCAGCACCATCTCGTAGTACTGCACGTTCAATGCGGTACCCAGAGCTCTTTGACTGTTGCCACAGTCGTGCGAGGCTTGGGGTCCAGCGCAGGACAACAGAATCTTGGTATCGCTTGCCGATACCGACGACACGTTGTTGAAGCGCACGGTTAAGGTCTGATGTTGTTTGAGCAGTGCTCCATGACGTTATCACGCAGATTAGCATCGCGATCGTCATCAGGGTTTTCATCGAGTTCGAGTTCATATTGATGTTCCTTGCTGCGTCGTGATGATTAATTCTTATTACCACCCTTTACTTCACCCTTGGGTCCAACAACAACATCCAACGGTGTAGTAAACGTTTGTACGACCGTCTGCTTGATCTCTTGGTTTGTTCCACGTTCCTTTGCAACAACCCACTGACCAGAGACATTCTCCCAAAGAGTTCCGACTACCGTTACCCGGTGTTTGCGCGACTTATCCCAATCAGACGTCATGGCTACAAAAGTCTCTGTGCCACCATTATCGAAACTGAAGTTATCCGCCTCGGTAATCGATGGACCATCCTTATCGATGACCATGTTACCCAGTGGATTCTTAGGTCCAGAAACACCTGAAACGCCTGAACCCTTCGGTGGTGCAGGTGGCTGTGTTTGTGGCTCGATGAATAAGAGTCCACCAACCGTGAGCGTTCCTCCGAGTGGCGACCCACTGCCCTTCGATGGAGAGCCTGTTCCTGCTCCCTTGCCAGCAACATTAACTGGATCTTTAGAGGTTGTTATGACGATGCTTTTGCGCTTGCGGTACAGTTGAGCCCCTAGTGCATCCTTCGTTGATGTTATGAGAAGGGGCTTCCATGTTCCATTATCGAGCTCTTCGATGGTTGTTGCATACGTAACCTGAAAGGTGCGGGCCGTTGTGTTACCCGCTGCACCACCTGACATCTCGAGCAGCTCGAATGGAGTAAGGGGCGCAAAGTTGTAGATAACAGTAACCGGCTCCTTTAGCGCTACGTTGAACGTATTGTTTGCTGGGCTGATCGACTTGATGAGTTGGTTCTTTTGTTCAAGAGCTACATCCTGGGCGGCAACAGTTGTAGCGGTTGGTGCTGTTGGCGTGCACTTTGTACCCATGTTGAAGTCGGCGTGGAAGTTGCCTTCAAAGAGTCCACTGAGTACGCTAAAGCTCCCTGCAGCTTCGCCTTCGATCCATGTTGTATTGGGGAATCCGGCATTAGCCCATGCACCGAACTTCACACTCGCAATGCCGAAATAGCAGCCATCTCTACAAGGTACTCCACCGGGGACAACCTCGATACCACATCCGGCTTGTGCCCAAGCCGCCGCATTGGCGCGGAAGTACCACCAGTTATAGCCGTTTTGTCCGCAAAGTGAACCTTCAGGATATCGCAGCATTGATGCATTGAACTCAAAGCCACCAGCAAACCGATAACGTAGTTTTACACGCCCAAAAAGACCCTTACGCTTGTTCCCTGTGTCAAATCCCAGATCTAAACCTCCGGCAAAACCATTGCCTGCGATGGCGTCTGATGTTGCAACAACACTTGGAGACATGCCGTAGCATCCAACAGAGGAGAGTCCGTTAACCGTGCGTGTAGTAAAACCGGAAGGTGGAGCGATGTTCTTTCCGAACATGAAGTACGAGCTTGAGCTGATTGAGTTATTGAGAACATTCACAGCAAGAATGTTCCGATTGATTGGATCACCAAGTTTGACCCACCATATACCAGTCTTGCCTTCGAGGTGAATATTCAAATTGGCATTGCCTGTTACAGGAGCCTTATTTACGATGACGCCAGCATTGAGATCGAAGATCTTCGTTGTAAAGTCATAGACGATATTCAAACTGCCTTTCACAGGAGCATTTGTGCGCTCAAGAAGTTTAGCCTGAAGCCACAGATCCCCAGTCAGCCCGACGTAGCTCATCCCACCCGAAGAATTGAACTGTCCGAACACTGCAACATCTGCGTTAAACTTGCTCGGATCAGGTGTGGTGCCTAGCACTGTCACAGCCCGAAAACCAAAGGAGATGTTTCGGTCTGGCACCATCGTAGCGCCGCTTGCGGCCGTTGTAGATGTTGTGCCCGCTGCGGCCACTGCATTGATGTTCGGTTGTGCAGGAAGCATATTCACATTAACCCGACGCCAAGCGGCTGCGCCAAACCCATAGAATGCATAGCCTGGTAGGAAGACGATTCCTGGAGGGGGCAGGATGGCTTTGGCATTGACGTACCAGTAGCGGTAACGGACGGAGTTGTCGACCTTTGAACCAAAGCGTGCCGCTGCGTCAAGTTGAAGTTGAATCTCCTTGAACTTTGCTGTAATGTTTGCAGCAAATCCATTGCCCCATGTTGGGTCGCTGTTGTAGAAGTTCAGCTCGCCATTCATCTGGACAGCTGGCAGGGTGGCAAAGACACTAATCTTGTTTACGTTAAAGTCAATGAACTTCGGACGGAACTTAAAGTTCGTTCCTGGTGCATCTTTTTCGACAGCACCGATGAGATCGAATGAGCCCCTTCCTCCAATCTTGTTCGAGTCGAGCGCAAGCACAATGTCGAAGCCGAGCTTTCCACGGAACATCTCATTGCCTTGCGGAGTCTGTTGGTCAAACTTGACCTTATCGATGGTAATTGGAAACTTGGCCAGCTTCTTCTGCGGACTTGCAAAACTCCAATCGCCATGAGTGTAGGAAAATGGCTTTGCTAGAGAGTCGTCGTAGGCCATTCCCATGTTCTCGAATTCTGGGAAGAGATCTAGGTTGATAGTCTTTAAACCAACCTGTAGCGTTGCATTGTCCCACCCCATCTTACCGTTGAGATTGATCTGAAACTTCTTGCGTCCTTTCTTGAGCGTCATTGACAATGTTGATGTTGGATCAATCGTGAGTTTCGCATTCCCAAAGAGTTTGATGTCGATGTTGTTCTGAGGCAACATGGAGAAGTCAAACGTCTTCTGCACATTGTTGAATAATGCCTTGTATACGATGGCGTTCTGTGGAGTTGTATCTGTAACGGGCAGAAGAAGGCGTCCGCGCATGTAGGCTTGTGTGAGGCTGTTGTTCAGCATCACAACCTTCACAGTATCGACACTTCCGCCGAGACGATTCAGATTGAGTGCAGGGAAGGCGACTACATTTGCAGCTAGCAGAGTGCCGGTAAACCCATTCTTGTTGATGATCAGATTCTGTGCAACGAACTCCGGGGCCGCGTTTGTGTCGGCAAATGTTCTCCATCCATCTGGCATATACATCTTGATCTGCTTGGCATAGAAACCGTTGAAGGTGATATCCGTGATGCCTGCATAGTTCGCAGGAAACGTCATGCCGGGAGCGTTTTCAAGATCACTGAAGTCGAATGCCATTGTATCGACACGTAGTCCAAGGCCATTGGTTCCGGCGAAGGTAGATGGCGTCAGGTTGCCGATCAGCATCCATTCCTTCCAGTCGATGGATTTTCCGCGCAGTGTCGCGATGCACTGCTTTGTAGTATCAACATCCGGACGCGGAGTCATCCACGCTCGAGGAAACAATACGTCGATATCGAGCGAAAGAGTATCAGAGTTGTTATCACAGCCCCACGAGATGTAACACCCTGGTCTGGTTGCCGTTTTCGCCTTTGCTGCGAGAGTAAATGTAGGCTGGGCCGATGTGATACCACGGATGTCGATGTCTTGTAAGAGCTCGAGACGTGCTGATTTACCTATGCCATCGGGGCAGATCGAGAGTTGCTGCAGTGCAAAACTGAGAGTATCGTCAAGCTTGGCAAGAGGAACTGTTGCCACCGCTGCCATGACGGCATCGGTCGACATAAACTTCATCTCCGAAATGCAGATCGTGTACCCCTTTACATTGTTGAATCCAAGGGGCAACTTGAGCGGCGTGTTGAGCCCGCTTACTTGCTTCACAAGTTTACCGTTAGCGTTCACCCATTGATCCAGTGCTGCAACGCTGTTGTTTACCCAGTTCCAGCTTGTTGCTTGATTGATTGCCCATTGGGTTGGGTATTGCGGTGCAGATGGATCAATCTCGCCGCTTACCTGCCCCTTAACCACTTGCTTGGCGTTGTTAACGCGAATGTTGTCGAAGACAACCTGAACACGTGCCAACAGCCACGGTACAACGATCTCGCCCTTACCTGAAGCGCTTGCAGCGGCGGCATTCGTAACCTGGGTTACCTTCATCATGAACTTGCCAACGGCGAGCGAGTCGTTTACAGCAATTGGCGACGTACCAGCTAGTGTATCTGTGATCACAACTGCAACACCACATGAACCACATGGTTGCCCAGGAGGATTGGGATCTACCGTGGTTGTATCAATGCCCGTGTTACCTGTTCCTGTTGATTTTGTTTTCGAACCTGCACCATCTCCCTCGCCCCCTCCCGACTTCTTAGCCGTCGTGTTATCATCACCAGTGGTGCTCTTCTTCTTGCCAGTGTTATCGTCTGGCGCTCCCTCGAGATTTACGATGAATGTGAACGGCGTTGCATATCCATTGGGCTCGCCTACTGCACTACCTCTGTCGTCGGTGGCTCGAACAGACCAGATGTATTGCTGTCCTGGACGAGGGAGCTCAAAGTCTGGCGGCCATAATAGTTGCGTGGCCGTGATGTTTGCTTGATCAAGGATCGGCCTGTTCACGCGAAATGCATTGATTGGTGTCTGACCGCGCAAGACCTCGAATACTTGTAGTCGGTAATAGACGGGATAATCCGGCTTAGGCGTCACACCTGTCCAGCGAAGCATCGGACGTGTGCTAGCATTTATCTCTGCCTTATCGATCGGTAGTAGAAGGATTGGAGCTTGGTAGCTCTTCATTGTAAAGGGGCGACACACTGGTTGCGAGAGGACAGCGTTTGTCTGCGGATCAAGCAGACTTACACAGAACTCATACAACCCTGCAGGCAGCATACCTGTCTGCAGTGCAGTACGATCAGCACCATTAGCTACAGACATTGCCTCGAATGGAACGAGATCTTCGCCAAAGTACTGGCTCGCACCGGGCGGGATGGTAGTGACAGCCATTTGCTCTGGCTTTGTTCTTGCCAAGAAGGCGCCATCCTTATTCACGACACAGTTGAACTTGACCAGCACATCTGACTGCCCAGAGTTCACGACCGTTACGATCACGGCATCCTTGCGCTGCGACCAGTTTGAGAGATATGGGTCTGGACGTGAGCTCAGGTTAACAGACACCTTGAGTTGCGCAGTGAGCATTGCACTACCTTGCATAAGGAGTACAAGAACCACGACGAGTGTGTAGAGAGGACGTTTCATGTAGGTTACCCTGAAGACTATGTCGGTGTCAGAAAGATGTTGAAACGGCAAGTTGAATCATGTTCTCCGAAAACCTACTGCCACGCGATCCCCCAGACCCGTACTCATAGGAATTCACAGCGTAGTTACCCGTAAGCGTCAGCTGCTGCGATATGCGCCAGCGTAGACCTGCCTTGACAAATGTTTGCGTGTCTGCAGGATTCGGACCAAGTGATGAACCAGAAAACGTCATCGACATCGTTGGCGTAAGTGCACCGCTGAGCAGACGGTACGAAGCGTTTGCGCCGATGGAGCGTATTGTGAGCGTTCCTGCTGACAGAGCGTTCTCGAGATAGCTGCCTGTTATTCCATACGTGAGCGGCATCGACTGGACGATACCAGTATAGGTGATGGTTGCGCTGCGTGTGTCATTTGAGCTTTCGACACCACTAACAATGTTGAAGTCATCGTAGCGATCGATACCAACACTAAGCATCAGCGTGTGTATGATCTCCGATGCATCAAATGTGATCGCTGGATCAATACTGAATGACTCGCTAACATTCTGAACGCGTGCGGAGTCGAGAGGATTCTGTCGGTTATTCCGGATGCCAAAGTTTGAATATGTCGAAGTAAGCGAAAAGCTCTCGGAGAACTGTACGCTCAACTGACCGTTGATGATAGCCTGCGTGAGTTGCTGTCCCTTTGTTTCCGAAAGGTTATTGATGCGCTGTCCGATCGTACCGTTAAACGTCAGTGCGCCATCTAGGAGATTCAACATCGGCGATATCTTTACATCGATGCGATCTGATTGCGAGAACGGATAACCAAGGGGCTCAAATCCTGCCCCCATATAGAGTCCAGAGAACGTAACGCCCCATGTAGAATACCGTAGCGCAAGACTGGCACTTGCCGCACCATCGACGCGAGTAGACGTACGCGTTGTGAAGAGGGATGAAACGGGGTTACCCTCCATGGCAAGCAAAGGAGAAGAAAGGTCGCGCGTGAATGCGGACACAGCACCCTCGGCAGTGAGTGTAGTGCCAGGAGCCACAACAAACTTGAGATCTACCGACGCAATAGCCCCCTCCTCAGCTCGCATACGGACTGTATCTGCCGGCAGAGTCACTGTAGAATCATCTTCAAGGGGGCGGGCAGGTATGATTGAGAGGATGGAGTTACGAATCGACGAAACATCATCCTTGGCGTGGACGATGTTAATGCCCACAGCTGCGGAGTCTTGGTTGCCGAATGCGGCGCGCATCATTGTCATGTCTCGGCGGTACGCACCCTGAGAATTCCTCGTTGCATCAGGCTCTACCGCTCGTTGGGAAACACCATACGACGCAGCTATTTGCAGGTTTCCGGGTCGCAGGTCTACTCCTCCACCGAAGAGTTGTAGGTCGCCGCCAGACAGCTCAGAAAATCGCGGCGTGTGTGATCCGAGATGAAACTGGGCCCAACCGAGTTTCGGTGAGAAACTGGAGAGTCCGAAGGCATTTGCCGGATTTGTAAACATTTCGGCCAACGATGGCGTCTGGATCGAAGGCGTAGTAGTGTTTGTCTCGGGGTAGGTGATCATCAGGTTCAATGGCAAAGAAAGCCACGAACCGATGGAAATTGTTGGTGTAAAAACCAGTCGATGCAGTGCAGCCGGGCGTCTACCTATCTGCGTGCCGAGAGGGTCGGATGTGTAAGTATAGAAATCCGAAGAAAGCGAGGCATTGCCGCTAATGCGAAGCCACGGCATGCTCGACGAGGTATCATCAATCACCTCGACCTGAGCGTGTAGTGTAACACACGAACAGAGTACCAAGCCCACAATGAACAGACGCAAAGGTGCCGTCATGGAAGCCCCCTAGATATCCCCTACCGAGAAGATAGGATAATTCCGGAGAATTGAGCAACACGGCCGCTACAGACCTTAGATCACTATCTCTTATCCAGCACTACATTGACGTTGTTCTGATCTAGCGACTTCCAGTCACCAGTTACAGCATCAACAAGCACCGGAAGAACGCCGCACAAGAAGTCTACCACGATCCATCCTGCCCCTACAGAACTTGCAACCAGGATAGTGCGTGTTTCATATCCATCCTTGCGCACCATCACTAGTTGGTCATTCGTGCCATTAACTCGTGTAGTAAGAGGTGTGTTGCCAACATCTATGCCGTTGATCTGGACCTTTGCTCCGGCTGGTTGGGAAACTACCGTTAACGACTCTCTGCTACCTTTCAGAATCGTTGCACAGCCACTAGAAAGTGCAAGTGTACTCGCTGCAAGAAGAACGATGCCTAGCTTCATGTTTACTTGTTATTTGGTTGAGAGAAGTTCTGCTGCTTAGCTACGGCAAAGTTAACCTGTTTACGTAGTTCGTAGTCGTAACAAAGAACCCCCGACGAATTGATCGCCAGGGGTCTTCGTTTCTAATATACTTGGTGTTACTTCGATGCTATCGAGGTTGTGTGCCTAGCTGCAATCTTCTCGTTTGTCAGGGCCTTGAGGAAGATCTCGATCGAGGCGACTTCCTTGTCGGACAGCTTCTTTCCGATTTGATGCCAGCCCATCAACCGAATGGCTTCCTTGAGCGTGCCAACTGTGCCATCGTGGAAGTATGGCCAGGTGACGGCAACGTTACGAAGTGATGGGACCTTGAACATGAGGCTGTCGGCTGGGTCTTTGGTGACCTCGTACCGTCCGGCATCCTTCGACGGATAGGCATTGACCAAGCCCAGCTTCTGGTACATGGCACCACCAAACAACGAGCCTGAGTGACATGCGATACAGCCCGCATTGATAAACGTGTGAAGTCCGCGTTGCTCTTGTGCCGTGAGGGCGTTCTTATCGCCGCTAATCCACTTGTCATAGCGAGATGGGCTTACGAGCGTACGCTCGAATGCAGCAATTGCCTTTGCCACATTGTTGAAGGATAACGCGCGCTTATCGCTTGGAAATGCTGCTGCGAACTGTGCCTTGTAGGATTCGACCCCACTTAATTTGGCTTCGACGGCCTTCGGACTTTCCATGCCCATCTCGATTGGATTAACCACTGGCCCCTTAGCCTGAGCCTCGAGGTCTTCTGCGCGTCCATCCCAGAACTGCACAAAGTGGAAGCCAGCGTTCAACGATGAAGGAGTGTTGCGTCCACCACGCTTGCCAAGCGCACCGGGCGAAGTTGGCTCGTTATCTACGCCTGCGCCACCATTATCGACGTTGTGGCACGTATTGCACGACTGCTTGTCGTTGACCGATAATCGAACGTCGTGATACAACTCCTTACCAAGGGCAATCAACTCTGGTGAGTCCGCTTCGCTGCCTGGCATCGTGTTTGGAAGGGCTGGAAATAGAGCTGATGCCTGTTCGTACAATTCCTTCTGCTCAGAATCTGTGAGAGGCGGCATAACATCAGCCGTTTGAGCAGGCTCATTTTTACCGTTTGCACAGCTTGCAAGTATCGCTGCCGTGAGTATAGCAAGTAGTTGTGTCTTCATAATTTACACTGCGCTTTGATGTGATTTTTTGGTACCAAACAGGGAACATTCTAAGCGCGTGAAAAGTTCGTCAATAAGTAGTTCAACCACACGAAGGACCCCTAGTCATGAATCGCAAAGAGTTCTTTCAGCAATCGTTTGTTGGGCTCACCGTTTTGGCAACGGGTGTGGGCTTGTCGCAGTGTTTGGGAGGGTGCTCGGCATCGACGGCTCCAACTGACTTGGATTTCACAATCGATCTGACTGCTCCCGAAAATGCAGCCCTAACCAACGTAGGGGGCTTTCTTCGTACTAATGGCATCATCGTGGCATGTGTTGCGAAAGACGTCTACATAGCCGTGCAAAGCACCTGCACCCATGAGGGAGGTGTGCTTTCGTGGCAGCAGTCAAACAAC
This sequence comes from uncultured Melioribacter sp., assembly GCA_964484755.1. Lineage (GTDB taxonomy): Bacteria > Bacteroidota > Ignavibacteria > Kapaibacteriales > Kapaibacteriaceae > UBA10438. Next base: position 21,666 of record CAZAGH010000023.1, read on the forward strand.
CGTTTCTATTGTCCAGAGCACGGCGCGACGTTCTCTCGCGCTGGGGCAGTTACAGGCGGACCAGCGAGAAACAAGCTAGCAACATATACGACTACGCTTAATGGCACGTCGCTGAGAATCACGTCCTAAGCGGTTTACAATCGGCCTACAAGGCTGAGTGTAATGTTGGGAAGCACCCGAAGATATTCTCGGTCGGTGAGATCACGAATCTGATCGGCAACGGGATTCATGATGGGGCCAGCGTCTATCAGCAATAGCCAGTTCTTACGCTCACTGAGAGCAATCGAGGCGCCAACTTCCAAGCTGAACAGTCCAACAGTTGCACCAGGATCTTCAACGAGTGGTGTGCTGAGGCTATGGTACTTGCCACCGACATATAAGACGTTGCCGAATGGATACACACCACCACCAAAACTTGCGGTGCTGATGAGAATCGATGTGGCCAGATCACCGTCTACGTAGAATACGGGGCTCTCATCATTTGCTGCAACGTAACGCCCCCTTAGACCCAAGACAAAAGGGATTCCTAGTCGTGGACCCAAGTAGAATCCTCCATGATTGATCGGTTCAGCATATTGCGCATGAAGTGACTGAGCACTCATTGCAATAATGAGTGTTACGAGGAAAGTTGTTGTCAATCTGAAGGGTGATCTCATGTTTAATCTGCGAGTGCTCATCATTGTTATTGTCTCCTGTATTCTCGTCAGTTGCGGAACATCATCCCGCAGTGCTGCCGATGCATCATCATCTTCACGATCCTCGCTGACGGGCGCATATGCTGTCACAGAGATTGATGACAAGGATGTGTTATCCTGTGCAAAGTACGCAGTCGATAATCGTGAACCCAAAGGAACAGTAACTCTTGTTAAGATTCTCTCGGCCGAGAAACAGGTTGTCGCCGGAATGAACTATAAGATGAAACTATCGATCATGAATAACGGAACACCGCAGGTTGTCAATGTTGTGGTATGGTCAAAGCTCGATGG
>CAZAGH010000023.1:22751-24543 GCA_964484755.1 uncultured Melioribacter sp.
CCATACCACACCATATTCGGACTAATCTGAACTGCAGGTGCAGGCAGGTGATAAAGGTGCAGTGTACGCATGATGTCGCGTAGCCAAGGAGGTAGGCCTTCGATGCGTGAGAGGTTCCAATCGAGTGAAACAAAGACTCTATGCTGGCCCCCTCCTATGCCATCAAGATGTTGCACTGAGTGACCGATGGCAAGTCCGAGCCAAGGCGGAACATCCTTGAATGTTGATGTTGGTGCTAGGTCGTGGATGTTGACGGAGAGCCAGTGCGTGGTGGACGTGTAGTCGTCGATGATGGCGTTGTAGTATCCGTTGCGAAAGTCTTGAGATGGCCAGAACGAGACCTGCAGATCAAAAGGGCGGAGGGAAGGATAGTAGTGCTTAAGGACAGGTAGAGAGATACCGACCATGTTCGCTGCGATATCGCCCCATGAAAAGCCATACTTTTCGCTGAATCCATCGCGTACCTCGATATAGGTTTGATATGCCGTTGCTACACCGGCGGCAGACCACACAGCGGTGGCAGAATCCATGCCTGTCCACCGAAAGAGATCAGCGTACGTTGTCGTGGCGATGTATGCAAACGTCACATGACCAAACTTGTCGGCGTTGAGAGCGTATCGATAATCCTGATTAGTGTTGATGTGGAAGTCCGTTCGATTGCCTTTCCACCAGAGGTCGTTAAGGAGCGCATGGCCAACGACAAAGCCCCCTATCGTGGCTCCTCCCACGATGCTGAGTCGTGTGACTGATACGGAGCTATCGCGCTCTTGTGAACGCAATGCTACAAAGCAAACAAGCAGCAACAATAGTGCTGTACGCAAAACACTCATTGTGTTTGTCGTTTGTTGCGAGTTGCAAGGATCACCAGTGTCGCACTCACGAATGTAAAGCATGCAAGCACAATGAAGGGGGCGTCAGGATGATAGTTCGAGCCCCGTAGTCTTCCGATGATTTCTGGACCTATCTGCCCCCCGAGGTTGGTAATGGAATTGATCATGGCGATCCCTGCCACGGCCGCTGTACCGCGCAGGAGAGTCGTTGGCAAACTCCAGAATAACCCGCTGTATGATAGTGTGCCGCAGGTAACAATTGTAAGTGCAATGATTGACGGTATCGGATCAGGATCAACCACTGCAAACGCGAGCAGACCTACACTGCATGCAAGGAGCGACCCCGCGATGTGCCATCTCCGTTCTTGAGTGCGATCAGAGTGTCGTGCCATGAGGATCATCGCAAGCCCGCCAACTCCCCATGGAATGAGCGAGGTCAAGCCCAGCATAAAATAGTCTTGCTTTCCGATACCAATCCCTGTGAGGAGTGTGGGCTGCCAGAAATTGATGGCATACGTGATTGTTACGCCTAGCATGTTAGCAAATGTGAGCATCCATACCCGGCTGTCTGAGAATGCATGACGGAATGAATGATTCGATGTGTTGTTGACGTGCTCATCAGATGATGCTACGGCATCAAGAACATGCTTGCGTTGTTCATCGGTCAGCCATGGCGCATCATGTGGACCGTTAGGCAACTTCAGATACAGGACAACACCCATCACAAGTGCAGGAATAGCCTCGATAACAAAGAGCCATCGCCACCCTTGCCATGCACCCACACCGTGTAGATACTCCATAAGGAAGCCTGAGAGCGGTCCGCCGATGATGTTCGCCACTGCAATGCCAAACATGAATGACGCAATGGTACGCCCCCTCATCGAGGCAGGATACCAGTAGGTAAGGTACAGGATAATCCCTGGGAAGAAACCTGCTTCGCTTAATCCCAAGAGGAATCGCAA
>CAZAGH010000023.1:24643-26223 GCA_964484755.1 uncultured Melioribacter sp.
TGATAGGTTTCGGCCGTAGAGTTCATGGCGCACAAATTAGTAAGCATGTGTAGTTTACCGCCCTATGAAATCACGTCTGATTTGTCATGGAAGACTTCGCGATCATGCGCTCGTGCGATATGTGGTGCGTGAGTACGGGACAGACCTTGTTTTCACTACCGCGCCGCGTCATGCACGCGAGCTTGCCATGAACATCGACACTGAGATTGATGTGCTTATGGTGGCAGGGGGCGATGGAACACTTCACGAGGTAGTTGATGGACTGATGCAGCTACCCCAAGGAGCGCGTCCATCAATTCTCCTTTTGCCCCTTGGTTCCGGCAATGACACAGCTCGAATGATTGGGGCAAGGGCAACAATAGCAGATGTCAGCCGACGGCTTTCTGACCTGCAACCTGTGGAATGGGACGTCCTCCAATGTGCTGTAGGTAACGATGGCGACGTCCGTTACTGCACAAATGTTCTTGACGTTGGATTTGGCGGAGATGTTGCCCGGCGATTCAATACTACATTTCGCAAACTTCCAGCACGCCTAGCATACATCGCCGCAACACTGCAATCATTTGCATCGTCGCGTGCTCATGAGATCAGCGTATACACAGATGATGCCGATATCAGCGCTCCTATGCTAATGGCCGTAGTTGCCAACAGTAAATGGTTCGGTAGTGGAATAGGGATAGCTCCGCATGCAATACCGCACGACGGGATTATCGATCTAACGTTGATTACCAACGTTGGTGTACTTGCCTATCTGCGTTTCCTGCCCCAATTGATAAAGGGATCAGCCATCTCTGACTCACGTATGCAATACCTTCGTAGTACTCGTGTGAGGATCACATCCAATAGGCCTCTTCCAATTGAGATTGATGGAGAGTTTGCGGGCTATACCCCATTGCATGTGCACGTTCATCGCGGAGCAGTTAGATTGCTTGTATGAATGCATTGAACATCGCCATCAATGATGAATACTCACTACGCGAGATCTCGGTTGAAGAGTTTTCCGAGATCTATGCTCGAAAGCAAGAAGATTATTTCTCTGTCTCGTTGATTGTTGATACATCGTCCCATTTAACTCCAGACGAGCTGAATCTTGTCCAACAACGCAAAGCAGCATTTCCGTCAGCATGGCGAATGCAATGGGCTCTTGTGTACAATGGTGATATCATTGGGTGGACGTATTCTTATCAGCAAGACCATGAGACATTATACATGTGCAACTCAGCTATTGCTCAGGAGCATCGGGGCAAGGGGCTCTATAGCGCTATGCTGCAACATGTTCTATCAGTAGCAGCAGCTCAGGGATTTCAGCTTGTGACATCCAAACATTACGCATCAAACAATGCAATAATTATACCCAAGCTAAAAGCTGGGTTTATCATCACAGGCATGGCACTTGATGAGAAGTATGGCCTCATGGTGCACTTGACAAAGTACCTGCATCCAGAGCGCGAACGAATTGCCATCAACAGAATCGGAGAGTCACGATGAATACTGCAATGACTGCGGTCTTAGCCACATTGCTTCTCGCTATGAACCTCGTTGCTGGTGATGTATCGACGGGTGTTGTACGAACTACAATC
>CAZAGH010000024.1:0-23559 GCA_964484755.1 uncultured Melioribacter sp.
CGCCCGGGCCACCCGGAAAGTTCAGTGACTGGATCACACCGGGAGATGGACGGAAGTCATGGAACGGGTCTTCAGCATTGATCCGGCACTCAATAGAGTGCATGATCGGATCGCGCTGCTGCAGCGTAAGCTTCTCGCCCGAGGCAACTAAGAGTTGCTCCTTGATCAGGTCTACCCCAGATGACTGTTCCGTTACCGGGTGCTCCACCTGAATACGGGTGTTCATCTCCATGAAGTAGAAGTTGCGGTGCTTGTCAACGAGGAACTCGATTGTCCCAGCGCCTACATAGTCCACACTGGCTGCCCCCTTGATCGATGCCTCACCCATTGCCTTGCGAAGCTCAGGTGTCATGATCGGAGAAGGGGCTTCTTCAATCAGCTTTTGGTGACGCCGCTGAATGCTACACTCACGCTCGTTGAGATTCACCACGTTGCCAAACTTGTCGGCAAACACCTGGATCTCGACGTGACGTGGCTCTTCGATGAATTTTTCGATGTAGATATCGCCGTTGCCAAACGAAGCCTCTGCCTCGCCCCTTGCCGTCGCATACGCGCGGTCGAGCTCATCGGCCGACTCTACATAGCGCATGCCCTTGCCACCGCCACCGGCAACAGCCTTGATCATCACCGGATAACCAACTTCCTTGGCGATACGGCGCGCATCTTCCACGGTGGTCACGATGCCATCAGACCCGGGCACAACAGGTACGCCCGCGGCGCGCATAGTGTCCTTGGCAATAGACTTGTTGCCCATGCGTACGATCGCATCTGGCGTTGGTCCAACGAAGGTGATGTTGCAGTCGTGACAGATCTCGGCAAACGTGGCGTTCTCGGCTAAGAATCCGTAGCCGGGATGAATCGCATCGGCGTTCGTTACGTCCGCCGCTGCGATGATCGACGGGATGTTGAGATACGAAAGTTTACCTTGTGCTGGGCCAATACAAACGGCTTCATCAGCAAAACGCACATGCAGTGATGCACGATCTGCCTCTGAATACACAGCAACGGTCTTGATTCCGAGTTCTTTCGCAGCACGAATGATCCGCAGGGCAATCTCGCCACGGTTGGCGATAAGCAACTTTTTGATCATGGTCTGACGTCCTTTAGTGTTTAATCTGGCTTGACCACGAACACAGGCTGATTGTACTCAACCGGCTGTCCGTTCTCAACCAAGATCTTGACGATCGTGCCAGCTACGTCGGACTCGATCTCATTCATGAGCTTCATAGCCTCGACAATACAGAGCGTATCGCCAACATTGACATGCTGCCCTACCTGCACAAATGCATCTGCATCTGGAGATGGGGCGCGATAGAATGTTCCAACGATCGGCGAAAGAACCTTGTGGTTCGCATCATCGGCGCTTGCTGCAGGCGCTGCTGGAGCAGGCGCAGCTGCGGCGGCTGGAGCGGCCGGTGCTGCAGCTGGCATTGGAGCCATTTGCTGCGGCACGCCATACATTGGCTGCATCATTCCTAGAGGCTGTGCGCCCCCTTTCGCCATCGAAAGCGTAATGCCCTCTTCCTCAATCGTGAGTTCGGTGGCAGAGCTTTCATCAAAAATTCGAAGGAGACGGCGGAGATAATTCAGATCCATGAGATCCTCCTCGTAGGTTCGCAGTTATTCTTTCACGCGATCCATGTACGACCCATTGGTGGTGTCGACACGGATAAGATCGCCTTCGTTGACAAACAGTGGCACCATTACAGTGGCTCCGGTTTCAACGGTGGCAGGCTTGAGCACGTTCGTGGCCGTATCACCACGAACACCTGGTTCTGTGGCCGTCACACGAAGAGCAACGTGATTGGGAATTGTTACTTGTACAACGTTATCAGCTTCATCACGAGCAATCTGGACTTCCAGGCCTTCCTTCATGAACTTGGCTCCGTCACCCACCACCTCGGCACCAACCGGAATCTGGTCGTAGGTGTCCTGGTCCATGAACATGAACATGTCGGAGTCTTTGTACAAGTACTGAAAGTTGCGCGTTTCTACACGTACGAATTCAATGGTCTCACCAGAGCGGAAACGCTCTTCACGAAGCTTACCTGTTTTGATAACACGCATTTTTACCTGGTAAAACGCGCGCAGGTTGCCCGGGGTACGGTGAATAGACTCTAAAACGACGCACAATTCTCCGTTGTGACGGATTACTGCTCCTACACGGAGATCGGCTGTTGTTGCCATAAACTTTCTACGTGATACTGATTCGTAAGAAAGAGGTCCCGACCGGATTCGAACCGATGTACAAGCTTTTGCAGAGCTCTGTATAGCCACTCTACCACGGGACCGTGTTGTGGGTTGCGAATATACGAAAGGCACCCGAATATGGGGATGGATTATGGCTTTTGCACCCGAAGTGACGCTGCCAAGTCGCGCAAATCCTGCACTAACTCCCTAGCAAGCTTCATCCGCTCGGGGTCTGGCGTGGTGTGCGGATTCTCCTCCGCAGCCACTTCCGTGGTTGAAAGGGGCTTCAACGTTGCCTTGAGATCATCGGCAATATGCTCTGGTATGCCATTCGACTTCAGATAATCTTTGGCTCCTGCTACCGTGTAGCGCTCCTCGCGCAGAAGCTTACGGATAACGATCAGCACAGCCAGATCTCGCTCAGTATAGATACGATTGCCAGCTCTATTCTTGCGCGGACGCAACTGCGTGAACTCGCGCTCCCAATAGCGGAGCACATGTTGTTCCTCGCCGAGCATCTTCGATACTTCCGTTATGGAGAAGTATAACTTGGTAGCCGAATCGTTCATGACATTGCGATAATACTACAAATTCGTTGAAAATACAGGGTATTACGAATTTGGTAAGGGGCGTTTGCGACGATAAACGCCAGCCTGAGAGGAGATATTCAAGAGCACGCCCACGGCAATTGCACTGAAGAAGACACTTGACCCGCCATACGAGATAAACGGCATTGGCAGACCGGTCGTTGGTAATACTCCGCATGTGACCCCGGCATTCACAAATGCATAAATGGCAAGTGTGGTCGTGATGCCACCCGCCAACAATCGCCCGAAGGCATCGGGCGCTTTCTTGGTTACGATGTATCCGCGCCACATGATCAACGCAAATGCGCCGATCAGGAAACAGATTCCAATAAATCCATACTCCTCTCCAACGATGGAGAAGATGAAATCACCATACGATTCGGGTAAGAACCAGTCTCGCTGACGACTCTGTCCTGGGCCTACCCCAGTGAACCCTCCGTTGCCAAATGCAATCAAGGCCTGATCTACTTGATAGCGCACGTTTTCGTCAACCGCACCGGAATCGCCCCCAAAGAACGACATCAAGCGTCGACGCCGGTACTCGGCCGTCATCGCATACAAGCCAGCGGCCGTAAAGCCCGTTGCACCAAGCCCCACAAGATGTGAGACCTTGACATCAGCCAGAAACATCATAACGGCAACAATCAGGAAGATCACCGATGCCGTCGAGAGATTCGGCTGCAGGGCAATCAGGATGCTCACCGGCAAGCTCCACATCAGCACGGGAACTACGCCATGCTTCCAGGTACGAACCCGCGCCTGATTCGTGCTCAGTAACACGGCAGCGTGCAGAACAACAGCATACTTGGCAAGTTCCGAGGGCTGAAAGTTGAGCGGACCAAGTTGCACCCACCTGCTCGCCCCCTTCTGACTCACACCCATGACCAGTACCATGAACAGAAAGCCATAGGCTATAAGCATGATCGTTGAAGAGGCACGCTCGAAGATTCGGTAGTCAACCTTCGCAAAAATCAGCATGATGACAAGCCCGAGCAGAACACGAATTGCGTGATTCCAGGCCATACCCTCAGACGAGCCCATCTTGACGTCGGCAAATGCTGCACTGGCGCTATAGACGAACGCAACGCTGAATAATAAGAGCGCAACGATGGGCAGAAGAATAAACCAGTCAATGTTTGATGGTTCAGGACGCGGTGTGCTCATGACGTTGGCACCTCAATCGCGAATGTTGTCCCTACGCCAACGTGGGTCTCTCGCACAACGAGACTTCCTCCATGGTAATCCTCGATGATGCGCTTAGAGAGTGAGAGTCCCAAGCCCCATCCACGCTTTTTTGTGGTGTATCCGGGCTGGAAAATCTTCTTCGCAACCTTTCGCGTCATACCCTTGCCGTTATCAGCTACTGTTACGCATACCTTGCCACGGGGCTTGCGCTGCAGTGAGATTGTGATCACGCCATCCTGACGTTCCAGCGCCTCAACCGCATTCTTGATAAGGTTCTCGACCACCCACTCAAACAACTCGATGTTGATCCGCGCTTCGATCGTGCTGTCGAGTTGACGTACCAGTGACACTTTCTTACCAAGATTTGGGAGTCGTGTTTCGAAGTATTGACAAACATGCTCGATCACATCTGCAACATTGGCTGGGTCCAGCTTAGGCTGAGATCCGATCTTAGCAAACCGGTTGGCAATCACCTTAAGCCGCTCAACATCATGGTCCATTTCATTGGCCGTTGCCACAACCTGGGATGGATCATCCTTGTTGATGCGCAACAGCTCTAACCATGCTAGAAGACTTGAAAGGGGCGTACCTAACTGATGCGCAGCTTCCTTGGCCATTCCAACCCAGATGTTCGATTCCTCGTTCTTACGAATTGTCGAGAATGCCACATAGCCCACGAGGATAAAAGATGCTACGATCAGGATCTCAACAAACGGCATGTAGCGAAGCTGTCGCACAATTGCTGAGTTGGTGTAATACATAAGCTGCACGACCTGTCCGTTGGGATCGCGGATCTCAAACGGAGGATAGTCTTGCTTCATCTCTTCGATCTGAGCAAGCAGCCACTGTTTTTGCTGCGGCACAGAGAGCGCGGTGTCCATATCAACATTCATCATGAACTGCTGGTACGGATACACAGGCTGTCCCTTTGTATCAGCAAGGATCACCGGAAAGTGTATCGAGGTATAAGCAAGATCTACGTAGAACAGTAGGTCCTCGTCTGTTGCCTGCTCATAGGAGCGCGCTAGCAGGCGCGCATATAGCTCAACAGTTCTGCGCTCATTCGATGCCAGCTCATCTACGATACGTTTGGTAAAGTAGAGGACGGAAGCCATGATGCCCAAACCAAGAACCGTGAGCAGCAACTTGAGCTGCCACTTGGTAACACTTGCTCGGAAGATCCGTATTCTATCGGCGCGACCTGATCGTGGTTTGGCTGCCATGTGTTCACGCGTTGATTGCCGCAAACGTATTAGAGGCAGGCTTGGCAGTAACGTCGCCGCTCTTTGCAACGTTGATCGTTGTGCTGAGCGTGCGGCCCTTCTTGGCTATCGTAAACTCATACGTGCCCGCCGGCATCATATTGATCCGACGTTCGGAGACGGCGCCACCTTTCGATGGCATCATCACCGATGGGATCGACAAGCCCCCTACCTCGAGGTGGACATGCTTCGATGCTTGATCAAACGTCAGATTTAATGTGATTTCATAGGCAAAGGACGTGAACTCGCGTGATGTGCGTACGCGCACAACAAGCATTCGCTCCTTTGTTTCACGATCGGTCTCTGCACCAACCTCGATCAGGTATTCATGATCGATCGACGGTTCAATTCGTTCATCACTCATGGGCAAGGACCACCGATCCAATGTTGGTTTGTTCTACCGTAACCTGCTCGCCAGTCTTCATGTTCTTGACAACTGCCGTTTTAGCTGCTAACTCTGCCTCGCCGATCATGACGGTAAAGGCAACGTTCTCGCGATTCGCATCTTTCATCTGTGCTTTGACAGATCTACGCAGCAAATCGGTCACGACGTGCACGCCGCTGCGGCGAAGCTGCAGCGCGATTGATTGCACGGGCAGTCGTGCTTCGTCGCCGATGGCACTGATGTAGACACCCTGCAGCTTGGGCTCCGACTGAAGCTCAGCATGCTCAACGTCGTGTAGCAGGATCATGCGCTCGATACCAATCGAGAAGCCCACGGCAGGCTGCTCGCCCCCTCCAAGCATACTGAAGAGCGGATCGTAACGTCCTCCACCACCGATCGCATTCTGTGTACCAAGTGCATCGGTCGTGAATTCAAAGACAACATGGTTGTAGTAATCGAGTCCTCGCACGAGATAGGGATTCACCGTGTAGGCAACACCTGCGTTATCCAGGAGCGCCAGCACTGACTGTAGGTGCTCGCGAGATGCATCATCGAGATAGTCTCGTAACAGCGGAGCATTTGCAACGACGGTCTTATCCCGCTCATCTTTGGAGTCGAGTACACGCAGCGGATTTGCGTGCATGCGCTTCTGACTGTCGTCCGAGAGTTGATCCTTGTGTTGTTCAAGGAATGCTATCAACGCAGCTCGATACGAGCTACGCACCTCTGCTGTACCCAATGAGTTAATCTCAAGCGAAAACGAACGAACACCGTAGCGTTGCAATGCTTCGTAGGCGAGAAGAATGATCTCGGCATCTGCCTCGGGATGGGGCGAGCCGATACACTCTGCACCGAACTGATGGAACTGACGATAGCGTCCCTTTTGCGGCCTGTCGTATCGGAACTGCGGACCTGCATACCACAGCCGCTGAATTGGATTATGATGCAGAAGGCTGTGTTCCACGCAAGCCCGCACGATGGGAGCTGTCATTTCTGGACGCAGCGTGAGCGAGTCTCCACCGCGATCTTCAAACGAATACATCTCCTTACCGACGATGTCGGTGTCTTGTCCAACACCACGTTTAAAAAGCTCGGTCTGCTCAAAGATCGGGGTTCGAAACTCACGGTAGTTGAATGCAAGGGCCACATCACGAAACACCTGCTCGGCACGATGCCACTTGAGCATTTCGTCGCCGTAGATATCGCGTGTTCCTCGCACAGCTTGGATGCTCATGCGCGGTCCTCTTCTTGCGATGCAAACAGCATCATCACGTCATCAACCGACTTCGCATGAAGAAGCGATGCACGGAACTGCTCCGATCCTACCATGCGCGAAATCCGGGAAAGCAGGCGCAAGTGCATGCCAACGTTTGCTTCGGTCCCAACAAGCAAGATGATGATCGATACAGGGTTATCGTCGAGCGAATCAAAGTCGATCGGATTCTGCAGTGTTGCTACTGCGATCATTGATCGGTCTACGGCATCAGTCTTTCCGTGCGGCAGTGCTACCGCGTTACCGATACCGGTCGACATCAGCTTTTCACGTTCGTGAATCACTGATGAGAGTTTGACCTTGTCGAGTACTTTGCCACCTGTGGCAAGCAAGTCTACCATCTTGCTGAGTGCATCCGGCTTATTGGAAGCCTCCATGTTGAGGCGGATGCACGCAGGGTTCAGGATAGAGGTGATCTTCATGTCCATATCAAGTTCCTGTACGCCACGACGCAACAAGGGCAGCATACCGATCACGCAGGCGTTCAGCCTGCTCGGTTGTTGGCGCTTCGGCCGTGACGATGAATAATTCTTCTTCTTTATGTGGTAGGAGCAGCACCGTGGCGTCGTCTTCACGAACGCGCACTCCGTCAACCAGCAGCCGCTGCTTCCCTTCAGTATGTTCCATGGCTCTGCGCATCACGGTTCCTCGTGATTCGTAAGGACACGGCACCATCTGCGTCGATTGATAACGTTTTGGTAGATCTCGATCGAGATCGGAAAGCTTAAGCCCCGTTGCTGCGATCATCTCCAGAATCTTGCATGCCGTGAAGAGTCCGTCCGAAGCATTCAAGAACTCTGGGAAAATGAAACCTCCGCGGGTGCCGCCAACAAAGGCCACTTCTGGGTCCTTTGTAGCGTCCATCATTGCCGAATGCGAGTTACGAATGCGACGCACTTCAACGTTGTAGTCGTTGGCAATGGCTTCGATTTCTTCGGTGGCCTGAACCGGCACGGCAATTACGTAGTGAGCACGATGTTTGTTTGTCTCGAGTACGAGCTTCGTTACAATCGTCAAGAGCCTGAGCGACGTGTACCAAACGCCGCGTTCGTCGACGAGCGCAAGTTTTTCGGCACCAGGATCAAACTTGAATCCGATCTGATATCCAAGCGAGCGCATAATGGTTGCCGATTCGTCGAGCACTTCGGTAAGTGGGTCGGCAAAATGTGCTGAGTCCACGTAGTTGTTCATTGCCAGTGTCCGACACTGCAGCTCTCCGAGGATCTGCGGAAACACTGTTGATGCCAGACCGAAGGAGTAATCTACCAGCAGCTTGAATTGATTCTCCTGGATGAGACCCGTCTGTAGCGACGAGAGCATTCGATCGATGTACATCGCCGTCGATCGCTCTGGGAATGTCAGACGTCCAACAGACGTATGATCGACGCGTCGAATATCCTCGCCGAAAAAGTAGCGTTCAATTCCCTTCGTCTGCGCAAGCGGTATATCGCGTCCGTCTCGTCCAAAGATGATGATGTCCGTCTGATGTTCATTACGGGGCGAGCGGCGAACATGGAAGCCCGCTACAAATCTGCCCGACTTAAGCTCTTGCCGGGTTTGCGGGATAGATGTGGTCTGTAAGTCAGACACATGTGCACCAGCACTCATGATTCCAGCGGTAATGCTACGCTTTACAATCCGCGAGACCGGATCATCATCACGAGATGCAACGACCGTTGTGCCAACACCAAAGGCAACGCCAAGAGCACTACCAAGCTTGGCAGCAAACTCTGGGTTCACTTCGATGTTAGCGATGCCACTAATTCGTGCGTCTGTAAACAGCTCACGCGACCAGCGTTCTTCTTGAACAATCGAGCGTGTGACAATTGCATGCGACTCAACAACCTTACGCGGCCACAGCTTGACGTGCGCAAAGAGCCGCGCATGATCACCAATGACACAGTCCTCCGCAATGATGGCATTCTCACCTATCACCGCCATCGAACCAACGGTTACGTTGTTGCAGAGGACGGCATGATTCACCTCGGCATAATCACCGATCTGCACGTTGTTCCAAAGAACTGTGTCGCTCAGAACTGCGCCATGACCAATCACGCAACCATCACCGATCACACAGTTGCGAATTCGAGCATGTTCACCGATGACCACATTGTTCCCGAGAACAACAAGACCATCCAGCGAGGCACTCGGCGCTAGCGTCAGATTCTCGCCACAGACACTTGAGTCGCAGCGCTCCCCTTTGAGCTCCACATGCACACGAGAGCTGAGAACATCATCATGCGCAAGCTGATATTCATGCAGATTGCCGATATCTTTCCAATAGCCGTCGGCGATGTATCCATAGAGTGGCATCCCTTTCTGCAGCATCAAGGGATACAGATCCTTACTAAAGTCAAACTCTGACTTTGCTGGGATTAGATCCAGTACTTCGGGTTCAAGAATGTAGATGCCGGTGTTGATCGTGTCGCTGAACACCTCGCCCCAGGAGGGCTTCTCAAGGAATCGAGTGATGCGCCCTTCTGTATCGGTCATCACAATGCCGTATTGAAGAGGCTCTGTGACGCGCGTGAGCACGATCGTTGCCGCGGCCCCCTTTGCCTCATGAAACGCTACGGCTTTCTCGATATCAATATCTGTGAGGACATCGCCAGAAATGATGATGAACCGCTCATCAAGGAAATGTTGAGCATTCTTCACGCTGCCAGCTGTTCCGAAGTCAGCCTCGGCAAGCATATACCGCATCGAGATACCGTGCTCTGATCCATCAGCGAAGTACTCGGTGATGTGTTCGGGTTGGAAGTACAGCAACGATACGACATCACGTATGCCGCTCTTTTTTAGGAGCTCTACGATATGTTCCATCATTGGCCTGTTGGCAACGGGTACCATAGGCTTCGGACTCGACATCGTCAACGGACGAAGTCGGGTGCCGAAACCACCGGCCATAATGACGGCTTTACGGATGCTCATACTTCAAAAATAGGCACGAGATTATCACCGCAATCGCTCTAAAACTGCGGCATCCTCAAGGGTGGTCGTATCACCCGTTGCTGCTGCTCCGGTAACGATCTCCCGAAGCAGGCGACGCATGATCTTACCACTTCGTGTCTTCGGTAATGCCTCAGCGAAACGAATGTCGTCGGGCTTCGCGATTGGACCGATCTCCTTTGCAACATGTTCGCGCAACTGTTCAGCAAGAACGGATGGCTTGGCATTCTTCTGCGATGCCTTCACGGTAACAAAAGCCACCAGCGCATTACCTTTGATCGCATCCGGACGGGCAACAACGGCGGCTTCGGCCACCGCAGGGTGGGATACGAGTGCACTTTCTATCTCAGCAGTCCCGAGGCGGTGTCCACTTACATTGACCACATCATCAACCCGGCCGATGATCCAGATATTACCGTGCTTGTCCTTGCGCGCCCCATCTCCGGTGAAATACCACCCCGGCCTGCGCCTATTCTTGGGGAACTCACTCCAGTAGGTCGTTTGATAGCGCTCGTCATCGCCGAAGACCGTCCGCAACATCGAGGGCCACGGATGCTGAACGACTAAGAGTCCACCCTCATTGGCCTTGCACGACGTTCCATCCTTGTTCACTACATCAACCTTGATTCCGGGAAGGGGCTTTGTTGCCGTACCCGGAGTTGTTGTCGTGGCGCCGGGTAGTGGCGAGACCATGATGGCGCCTGTTTCCGTCTGCCACCACGTATCAACGATAGGACATTTTCCGCCACCGATCGTGTTGTGATACCACATCCACGCTTCTGGGTTGATGGGCTCGCCTACAGTGCCAAGCAATCTCAGCGATGAAAGGTCGTGCTGCTGTGGCCAATGATCGCCCCATTTCATAAACGACCTGATCGCCGTTGGCGCTGTGTAGAAGATCGTTACGCCATGACGTTCAATGATGTCCCAGAACCGATCTGGATTGGGCCAATTCGGAGCCCCCTCGTACATCACGATCGTTGCACCATTGAGTAGCGGACCATAGACAACGTAGGAATGACCGGTGATCCATCCGATATCTGCCGTGCAGAAATAGACGTCATCATCGCGCAGATCAAACACAACCTTAGTTGTGTATGCTACCTGCGTCATGTAGCCACCTGTCGTATGCAGGATACCCTTCGGCTTTCCAGTTGAACCACTGGTGTAAAGGATAAAAAGCGGGTGCTCCGCATCGAGCGCAACGGGCTCATGCGCTGCTGATGTATCGGCCATACGTTCATGCCACCAGACATCCCGACGGGATTTCATTGGCACATTCTCACCCGTGTGACGCAGTACGACAACATTCTTGATCGTCTTGCATTTCTGCACTGCCGCATCTGCCGCCACCTTCAGCTCAATAACTTCTCCGCGTCGCAGCACGCCATCTTGCGTGATGAGCACCTTGGCCTTGGAATCGTTGATGCGCTCGCGCAGTGCCTCAGAGCTGAAGCCGCCAAAGATCACATTGTGCGTTGCACCAATGCGCGCGCAGGCAAGCATTGCAATCGCAGCCTCGGGTACCATGCCCATGTAGATTGCAACGACGTCGCCAGCGCTTACGCCCAAACTCAAGAGCATGTTCGCGGCCTTGCAAACCTCTCGGTGTAGCTGGTAATACGTGTACGTGCGCTCTTCGCCAGTCTCACTCTCCCAGATGATGGCGGCCTTGTTTCTGCGCGCCGAACCGAGATGACGATCCAAACAGTTCATGGAGAGATTTGTTGTGCCCCCTACAAACCACTTTGCATGAGGATACTTCCAGATAAAGGGCTTCTTCCATGGACGAAACCAAGCAAGCTCTTTGGCCCGGTCTTCCCAGAATGCCACAACGTCGGCATCAGCTTGAGCAACGATTGCTTTGCGGTCGCGTTCGCTGCGGATGTGAGCCAACGCAGAAAAAACTTTTGATGGAGGAAACGTACGTTCCTCAGAGAGTACCGACGAGATGCGTTCCTGTGCCATGGCTTGTCCCCTACTTAACGAGCGCTGAGATCTGCTTGAACGTATCGGTACCGGCTTTTCTCAGCAGTTCAAAGAGTATTGATTCCATCGTCGTGATAACGGCTCCAGCCTGACGCATCCGCTCGATTGCTACGCGTTTGTCATTGGCCGACCTCGACGAGACACAATCTTCGATGA
Source organism: uncultured Melioribacter sp. (assembly GCA_964484755.1). Taxonomy (GTDB): domain Bacteria; phylum Bacteroidota; class Ignavibacteria; order Kapaibacteriales; family Kapaibacteriaceae; genus UBA10438. The sequence goes on from CAZAGH010000024.1 coordinate 11,977, forward strand.
CTACAACAGTTTGGCCTTGAGCCAAGAGATCAAGCGCAGTTTGCTGCACGCACACGTGTGTTTCGATACCGAAGAGGATTACGTGGTGACGGTTACCGCCGAGCACGTGTGCCTCGACCTCAGGAGCACCACAGCAGCTGAAGGTGATCTTCTCGATTGGATTGAATTCTCCCAATGCCTGGCTGATTGATGGTATGGTTGGCCCAAGCCCCTTGACATACTGCTCAGTAACGATGATCGGAACGTTGAGCAGCCGAAGACCTTGAATCAGGATTGCACACCGACGAGCAAGTTCATCGTGCTCATGGATGTGAGGAATGAGTCGCTCTTGAATGTCTACACAGAGGGCTCTCGTATGCTTTGTGTCGAGTGTCATGTTCGGTCCCCGCGTTGAAGTAGGAAAGCTCAAATCTACGCAGGCAGGGGGCTTCGATATCCCAACTACGACCGCTGTGTTATCACCACGCCGATCAGTGCGATCACTCCCCCAACGACGTAGCCTAGCGAGGGCTCTAGTCCAAACAGCACAAGTGCAAGAATTGATGTCAGCACAGGCTGCAGGTTGTTAAAGACGGCAACATTGCTTGATGGGAGTTTGCTCAATGCAACGTACCACAAACCGTATCCAACGCCAGAGGTTACAACACCGAGATAAAAGAGCTGGAACCATGTAGACGATGACTGAGCTCCAGCGAGCGCACCCATCGAAGCATCCACTGGCATAAGCAACCACATCGGGATATAGAGGATCAGTCCACTAAAGAATGTCAGTGTAATGGCCTGGATAGCCCCATAGCGCTCAATGAGTCGCGAACTGTAGAATGTATATGCTGCCCAGCTCATACTTGCACAGAGAACCATAATGTTGCCAAGCGTCTGATCTGCCTGGACCGCAAGACCGCGCTCGTTCAGCACGATCACCGCACCAGTGATTGCCGTTATAACGCCAATCCACTTCCGCACTGATACCTGCTGCTTGTATACAAGACGTGCAAGGAATACCACAAAGACCGGTGTCAATGCGTAGGCTAGTGACGCGTTCGGAGCCGTCGTGTACTTGACGCCCCAAATGAAGAAGATCTGATTGATCGAGATGTTTAAGAGTCCCAACATCATGATCAACGATAGGTCTGCTCGCTGCACAGGCTTCCAAGTGCCGCGTCGAATGATAAACCACAAACCAAAGGTTGCACATGTAAAGATGCCGCGGACAAGCACAACGTGGATTGGATGCAGCTTCTCTGTGATGTCGTCGGCCACAAGGTGCGTGCTCGAGGCAATGAGCTGTTGAATGAACAGAAGAAGGTAAATCATTGAGACTTCACCGCGCCTTCTATCGCGGTGCATACATCAATCACCTGGCGTTCATAGCTCAGCTCACGTATCGCTTCGCAGGCATCCTTCATTGCCTCGGCCATCTGAGAATTAAGCAGTCTGCGCGTTACGCTCACTATCTCTGATGGCTCGAGCGTGCGGTCTACCATGCCCCCTACATGATACTTCTCAATGTGAAGTCGAAGTGCCGGCAAGTCCGATACAATCGACGGAATGCGAGCATTCATGTATTCAAAGAGTTTGTTGGGTAAAGCATACTCATAACTCAGCGAAAGGGGCTCGATTAGGCAGAGCCCAAGATCTGCGCCGCACGTATATGCATGCAGCTCGTCATAGGGAACACTGCCAAGCCAATGCACACGATCGGCCACACCGATCTGTGCTGCATGGCGCTGTAACTCCGTCAATGCCGGACCATCTCCCATCACAGCGAGATGGACATCTGGCATCAGAAGCATTGCTCGAAAGAAGGGCGCGAGTCCGCGTCCATGATGCACAACGCCTTGATAGATCACAAGTGGCGTGGTGGTATCGAGCCCACACATCTTACGTAAGGGGCTCTCCACAACGTCTTTATATGGCGGCGTGTTCAACAGCACTAGAGGACGTGACGCAAGACTGAAACGCTCGTGCACAAGATCGGCATCGAGATCACCAGATACGATCACTGTATCAACATTTCGCAGCTGACGTTCTTCGTGCCGAGTGATGATGGTCTGCTTAAGCCCCTTACCCTGAAGAGGCCCAAGTGCAAAGTTGAGCTCGCGCATGTCGTAGAACAGCTTGGCCTTTGCCGAACGGGCCAACTGCGATGCTCCTGCGAGTGCAAAGACATCCATAGCGATGACCAGCTTTGCAGAGACATCTGCCGCAGCACACGTGCGCGTGAACGACCACCAGCGCCGGAGAGCTCTGCCTCCGGGGTCGCTCCATGAGATCTTTGCAAATGGTTCATCGCGGTGATCACGGTACGACCCGAGTACAGCAACAGTCAGCCCCCTTTGTGAGATTGCTCTGGCAAGGTTCACGGTTCGCGCATCACGAGTGATATCTGCCAGCGCCACAAGAAGAACGTCAACGTGGTTTGGCATATCACCTTAGGTCGAGATGATACGTACTGCGCAAGATGCCTCGTGCATCAAAGCGCTCCTTGAAGTTGATCAAGTTGATCGACGGCGTCATTGGATCATCAGACTTGGTGTCTTGTGATACTCCGATGTCAACCCATTCATATCCGTGTTGCACCGCCCACTGGCATGTCTCATACATGATCAGGTAGACGGGATGCAGATGCTCGTAATCATACAGAAGCATGTTGTAAAAGCACAGAGCAACCTTACGGTTTGGCAAAAACAACAACGACCCTGCTATCGGTGTATCATCGTGATACACCATCGTAAGGCGCAGTTTATCAGGAAGCAGCTCACGCAGACGAAGCAAATCTTCGAGTGTATGCGTCGGCTTGGCATCGTGCTTTGCCTTGTTCTCTACGAGAATCCGGTGGAACGTTTCGTAGTCGTCGCTCTCGCGTATGGAGATCCTCTTGTTCCGCAGGATACGATTGACATTACGTCGTGCTGATGGAGAGAAATGGTGAAAGAATTTCTCTCCATGTTTCAAATCGATAGCATGCGATATGTAATGCAGCTCAAAGTCTGCCTTGCGATACAGCATCGCGTATTCGTGATGCTGACTGTAGTTGAGCGTATAGATCAGCGGAGCTGGGATGAGGTATGCATCTTTGATGCCTGCTGTTTTGCAGTAGTCAATGAATGCATCCACGATCTGCAGCGTTAGCTCGAAGGAGGCATCGGCAGTACAAATCGAACCGTACGAAGCGCCAGTCGGTGACCAAAATGCCCCCTCTTTGTTAATTCCACCCGGCAGCACACCGACAAGGGTATCGCCTTGACGGAACATCAGATGATGCCAATTCCACTTGCCCTCTGGATGATAGTCCAGAAAGGCCTGCAGATGAAACATCGTGCCATTGTTGGAGGCAGCGACGAAGGCATCCCATTCCTGTCTATTGGATTCGGTGTAGCGATGTACGGTAATCACAGTTGCATTTGTCGTAGGGGTTGTCGGCGAAGTTACGGGTTGCGCTATATTTGGACGCTACGTTTCACATACCATTGTAGAGGTTTGCAGCATGAAGAATCTTGTTCTTGCACTGATGTGCTTTGGACTCATGACGGTTGTGGCATCTGCCCAGCCAAAGGAAGAGAGCATTGGGATTGGCATTTCCGCCGGATGGCATCAAGGGGCGAACCTGACGTATGTCATCAGCCAAGACATGCATCTGGGCGTGCAGCTCGGCCTTCACAGCTCGGGCGACAATACCCATCCAACGATCGTTCCGCAGTTCCGCTATTTCCTTGCTCATGAAGGTAACTTCCACCCATTCGCCGTTGCCGGACTTTACGTTAGCCACGGAGGAATGGTCGGGCAGGCCTACAAGGCTAACACTGGCGTACTAGCAGGCGTCGGCGCATCGTACTTCCCAGCAAAGGACGTCAACATCTACGCTCAAGTAGCGGCAGTAAACCTGCCATTCGACACGAACGTTGAAGAACTCAGCTTTGGCATTATGATGCCGTCAGTTGGCATCGAGTGGTTCATCTGGTAACCACCTGCCCCTTACCAACAAACCTATGCGAGAGGGTGCTGCGAGAGATACGCACGCACCCTCTCGGCGTCTTCGGGCGTATCTACGCTGATAAACTCAACGTCAGTTTCTACGCATACAAAACGGCCGCCCGCTTCGAGGAGTCTGAGCTGTTCTAGCGACTCAGATCGCTCGAGGGCGCAGACCGGCAGGGCTACGTGACGTTCAAGAGCAGTCATGCGGTATGCATAGACACCAATGTGCTTCCAGTATGTCTGATGATCAAGCCATTGGCTGATGTCTGCGCTGCGCAGATATGGAATCGGTGATCGCGAGAAGTATACGGCCATACCGGTTACAGTTGTCGCAACCTTGACAACATTCGGATCCTTTAGGTCTTCGTGATTTGTGATCCGTGTTACAGGCGTTGATACATCTGCACCACTCCCGTGAAGGGCATCTACAAGCTGCGTGAGTACCTTGGGCTGAAGCAACGGCTCATCACCCTGTATGTTGATCACAACATCCGGCTTCACGTCCAACATGCGTGCAACTGCATAGCATCGATCGGTACCGCTTGGTAGCTCGGAGTCTGTCAGCATGGCCTCAGCACCAATACGGCGGGCTTCCTCCATGATCAGATCAGAATCTGTTGCAATGATGACACGATCAAGCTTTGAACATGCGTGCGCTGCACGCCATACACGCTCAATCATGGTTTGTCCGTTAAGGTCTACAAGGGGCTTGCCTGGCAGCCGCGTGGCGGCGTACCGAGCAGGAATAATGCCGACGATCATCCAAGTACCTTTGGCACCTTGATGAAGGCCTCGTTCTTCTTGGGTGCATTGCGCAGAGCATCGGCAGTTGCGACTGTCTCCCCGATCAAATCGCTACGCATAATATTTTCTTGGACGGACATCGACGTCATGGGTTCAACCGAGCTCGTATCGATGGTATTGATCACGTCCATCGAGGAGATGATCTTTTCGAACTCGTGCAAGAACACCTGTGCCTGTTCATCTGTGAACCGGAGGCGTGCTAGGTCGGCGATGGCATGAATATCTTGTATTGTCATGACTGCGAAACTACATCGGCGGCAATGATCTCCCGCACGAGGTGCATCAATTCCTTTTCCTGTTCTCTGGTTGCCTGGTCTGGCACGTCGATAGGCCTGTGCAGCGTCACTGTAACAATTCCCCCTCGGAGTGTCTTGCTACCGGCTGGGATGATCTTATGAGCCCCCTGGATCGACATTGGCACAATCCTGCGTCCACTACGAACGGCCATCGTAAACGCACCACGTTTGAATGACCCCAGAGCACCATCTTTGCTTCGCGTACCCTCCGGAAAGACCAACACCGAGCTTCCCGTTTGCATCGTGGCAACGGCCTCATCGAGTGTGCTGGCAGCTTCTCTGCTGCGTTCACGGTTAATGGCAATGAACGGCGATATCCGCAATCCCCATCCAAAGACCGGAATCTTCTCGAGCTCCTGCTTGTACATGATTCGTACGTTATCGGGAACGTAGGCAAGGATCACAGGAATGTCGAACAGACTTGTATGGTTGGCAGCATAGATGTAGCGAATTCCCGGATCAACATTCTCGGCCCCGTGAAGGACTACTCGCACCCCCGACAACCACAGGATCTTCTTGGACCATGATCTAGCATAGGCGAAGAACACGTCTCCGTTATTCCAGAGAAGCATATGCAAACTCACGGCCACGGAGTAGATGACCGTAATGATAATGATGATCGGAATTACCAGCACTGTGCGCATCTGACAAAAGTAATTACATTGCGCCATGCCTGGATTAGAAGACCTTGGATCACTGCTCGGCATGCCCGAGAAACCAAAACAAGACGACACAAAAAAGCGCGTCGGCCACGACGGACAAGTCCTCCAACTGCGTGTCCGTACCGAAAAGCGGCGCGGCAAACTCGTCACCATCACATGGGGCTTCTTTTCCCACCCCATGGAGCTAAACCGTCTGCTAACGTTATTTAAGAAGTCTCTCGGTGCCGGCGGACAGCTTGCCGATCAATCCATTGAGATGCAGGGCGACCACGTTGACCGCATCAAGAAGATCTTGAGCGACGAAGGGTATAAGGTGAGGTAGGGATGGATGATGAGGTACTAGGTACTAGGTACAGGGTACTAGGTACGAGTTACTAGGTACTAAGCACACCAGCAGCAATATCTCACCGGAACTACAAACAGTGTCTAGTTCCTTCTATTCAATACCCTGTACCTAGTACCCTGTACCTAGTACCTGGTCACTCTCCGCTCGCCACTCCTCCCGGGTTTACGCCTACTTCAACGGTTTTGAGGAGTTCTCCGTCGGTGCGGTAAATCCGTACTTCTCCATTGGTGACGTAGGATCGTGCATTGCAGACGTAGAGCATCTGGCGTGATGGGGAGACGCCGAGGCCGTACCAGATGTCGTTGGGGGCTCGCGACGTGTGGTTGAGTATGCGAAGGGGCTTTGTGATACGTGGAGAAAGCTCATCGACACCGTCCTCGTGCAACACATAGCAGATGCCGGAGCGCTCGTCGAGTGCAAGGCCACGGGGCGATCGATACCGCCATGTGCGGATGATCTGGCGCGTGCGTGCATCAAGTGCGAGAACACCACCGAGTGAGTCGGGTAGAGATGGTAGATGACGGTAGCTGATCCATACGGTACCTCGGGCTGGATCTGTCTCGATCGACATAGCGTTGGGCAGATTGCTGAGCGTATCGATTGCCCGTAGCTCCATGCGGTCGAGTACGACTACTGTGCCCGCCCCCTTTTCTGATGAGCGCAGATCACCGAGTCCGCTGATGGCTACGTAGATGTGATTTCCGATCACGCCGATACCTTCTGGGGCTGGGCCAACTTCGATTCTAGACACACGCAAGGTTAATCTGCGCATATCGATCTCGGCGATGGAGTTATCGTTCAGAAAGCTGCAAACGGCTACCGAGTCGTTCACAAAGGCCAGCTTGTAGGGCTCCCTATTGTCTGTGAAGGTCATGCGAGCCTGCCATAGGCCTGTCTTCCGATGAAAGACCTCGATGCTTCGTGAGCCGTTAACGACCACATAGATACTGTCGCCCCGAAGATGTACATCTGAACCCGTATCGCCTAGACGCAATGATGGGTTGAACGCCGATGCTACATCCGCGACAAGATTGCCTGCATCTCCAATCATGGCAAGTGTTGCATTGTCTTGCTTCCAGAGACCTTCGCAGAGGATGAACACCCCAGATGTGTCTATGATGTCTTGACCAACTTCAGGCGGTAGCGGTGTTGGCACGCATCGCGTTAGCAGCAGTGTTAGCTTGACTGCGATGAGCAGACGCATCATCATCGTTGCACCTTTAGCGTTTGAATCTGCGTGCCGTCGTTGACCATGACGATGTAGCACCCCGGCGAGAGTTCTGCAAGCGAGAGCTGGTGGATACCACCGTCAAACCGACGCTGCATCGTGATCTTTCCGGCAATGTCAAAGACGGAGACATCAACCGTGTTGGGCGAGCCAACGTATGCCACGTCTACAGCAGGTTCATGCGAGACACTGAGCTCAAAGGCCGCATCGACACTGTTCCATACACGTATAACGTCGAGATCGAACCCCGACAGTGTAGGATCATAGAAGGGGCTCTCTGGGTTTTCAAGAATCAGTCTCGTTACATCGGTCAGACGAACCCAACGCACCGAGTCGATCGCGAGATGTGCTAGGTCAACTGGCGTTCCGCCGCATGTCGAAGGGTCGTTTGCTTGCGGATCTCGCGTTGGTGAGAGTCCTGCCAGTCCGTCAAGCGTTAACGTATCATAGGGCACCATCACCCAGTTGTTGCCATCCTTGCTGAGCTCGATAGTCGCGGGCTCGGCAAAGACCTTACCATTGTCATAGAAGAAGGCATTCTCGAAGATGGTCAGATCTGCTCCCGGACCATCAACGATAACTCGGCGACGTAATCCAAGTGTGATTTGACCTCCCAAGCCAATGGAGCAGATCTCCCGAGGATCGGTAGAAGGCACATCTGTCCGTGCGGTCTGCGCCGGACCCGATAGCACGTTACGTGGAAAAAACGTCGCACCCTGACCTGTGTACTGCCCTGTTCCTGGTACAAACTTCATCACCGTATCGCAGAGCACTCGCTGCTGCTGTGCTGCAACATCGACGAGCGCAAGAAGGCTGACAATGATCATCGTGAGAAGTTTCGTGCCCCTATTGCGGACGTTCTTCCACTCGTAGGGACAATGTCTGCATGCATTTCCGCAACAGGTTCCGCGTCGTTCATGGGCGATACGCGTTAGTACAGTATATCCCGTGATCGGGTCTACATAGGTCTCCTCTCCACGTGCACATGCTGCATCATGGATCTTGACAATCTCTGGGGAGAGCACCGACGTGTTCATTGTCCGAGCTCCATCGTTACAACCAGTCGCACCGTCCGGCCCGGCATTGGGAAACCCCGTACAACAACATACGAGACATCGAAAAGGTTGTCGCACTGAAGACGCATGTCAACCATCGACCTATCTGTCTGCAATCGCACACCACCTTGCAATCCGACGATCATAAATGGATTTAGCATGGCAGTATAGACATTCCCTGTTGAATGATAGCGGTAACTCGTATATGAGACCGTTGCAGATGCAAACCAATATCTGTCGTTCCACATGACGAGGCCCGACGCAACTTCTGGAGGCGCGTATGGCAGCAATGTTCCATCCAGATACGGACGTCCAGTTGCATCACGAGCATCCATAAGTGCATAGGAATACTGCACTCGCAAATGATCATCAAATGCTGAAGCACGCAAGGCGAGTTCGGCCCCATAGGTACGGGCAGATCCAACATTTTGTGCACTGGTGATGATGGGGCTCACAGGCACACTCACGATCTGGTCTGTCGTATTCATCGCATAGGCTGTTAGATCAGCTTCGAACCAGTCTGCCGGCTGCACATGCATTCCCAGCTCAATAGTGCTCGAGCGTTCAGGTCGTAAATCCTTCGTACCGTAGTTGAGATAGTAGAGTTCGTTGAACGATGGCGGACGTACGTTATAGCTCCAAAGAGCCCGAAGTGAGAATTCGTTGCTCAGAGCCATTTGCGCACCGACCAGCGGGGAGAACACCAGACCAATATCGGTGAAGTACTCCGAGCGCAATGCAGCCTGGAAAGATGGATGGTCTGCCGATGCTCCTCTGAATCGAGCATCGATCGTTGTACCGAGACTACCTCGATGGATTGTACCATCAGCCCCTTGCAGTGAGTTCCCCCGAATATCTGCATATGAAATGTCGAAGCGTCCACCAAGGCTGAGCGTACCCTCTCGTACGTTCAGAACATCATGCGGTTGTCGCACAATGCTCTGTGTCACATCGCGTTGGATGTAGCGGACGTCGATGCCTTGTGAGCCGATGATCGTTGCGTCTGGATCTTGATACGCTTGGTCGAGATACCGTGCCGACCCAGTCCATTTCCACGACGACCATGATGCCGGATTGAGTCCAACCGTCCAGAGTCCAATTACATCGGCATCCTGCATACGGGCCCGTGCTTGCGTGATGTTGCCTTGCACGACTGCCCCCGGTACTCCACGATCGAGATGTCGAACAAGAACTGTCGCCGCATCATCACTCTGGCTCTCGATGCGAATGATTGCCCGTGTTGAACGCATATCGTTGTTCTCGCGATTGATCTCGTAGACAGAGCCAAACTGTGAAGTTGAGAATGGGAAAGATCCCATCGATCCGAGATGTTCAACATCAGCGCCCAACGATACCCCATTGAAGCGCCTCGTTAATCCAGCCGAGAGCGACCATTGATCGAACGATCCTCCCATTGCTGACAGTCTAACACGTTGATCAAGGGGCAAGGCAAGGCGCATGTCGACAACGCCGTTGAGCGCATTAGCCCCATACAGGGCCGATGCACCTCCACGCGAGACGTCCACAGACGAAACAAAGCGCATTGGGATCACGGAGATATCGGCTGTACCATTTTGAGCCGATGACAGCCGTGCGCCATCAATCAACACCAAAGCTTGCGACGACGAGCCCCCTCGAAAGGAGACAGTCTGCAACGCATTTGCACCACCGTAGTCACGCACGAACACCCCCGGTACCAGGGATAACACATCACGAGCTTGGGAAGGGGCCAGCACTTCCAACTGCCGTCGTGTAAAGGCCGTTCGGGAGCGAACACTGCTGCGCATTGATGCATGCCACGGCATTGCATCGATGATTACCTCGGCGGCTCGCAAAGAGTCTACAACAGCACTATCTGCGTAGAATCCCGTGCCAAGCATTACCAACGCAGTATGAAGGACGGTCAACATGTAGTGCGAAACTACCGCACAAACAGAAACGCCCCGTTAAGCAAATAGCTGACGGGGCGTAAGAGACGAATCGTATGTTGTTTATGGACGGTAGGCGAGTGGATCGGGCGTTGCATCCTTGTCGCCGATGACGAGTCCATTTCCAACGATGTTGCCGTGTGCCATCAACAGACCAGCCACGTGCGGAGCAGCCATGGATGTGCCACTCATGGATACTGTTCCACCACCCGGACGGGAAGAAAGTACATTCACCCCTGGTGCTGCGAAGTCAACTGGTGTACCATAATTGCTGAATGATGCGAAGTACTTGTTGATGTCATGTGCCGACACCGTGTAGATACCATTACCGTTGGTGCTCGCAGGCGATTTGGAGTTGCAATCTGTAGACTCGTTGCCAGCGGCAAGTACAAATCGAATACCCTTGCCAGAGGCAGCGATGATCGCTTGATTCAATGTTGCAAAGTAACCTCCACCGAGACTCATGTTGGCAACATCAGTATTGCCGCCAACCTTAGCTACGTAGTCGACGCCCGCAATGATCCATGAGTATTGCCCAGACCCACGACTATCGAGCACGCGGATAGCAACCACCGTGGCTCCGGCGGCCACACCAACTACATCAACTGCATTGTTCTTCGCTGCTACGGTTCCTGCAACGTGCGTACCGTGACCGTTACCATCGTACCATGACTTCGTTCGAGACACGAAATTCTTGTTGAGCGTTGGATGAATGTTCAGATCGCCAGTCTTTGGATCGATACCAGTATCAATAATGAACGCAAGGCGTGGCGATCCATCGGGACGCTTCAGATTCGTTCCGTCAACAAAACCACCAACAGCAGCGATACCCCATGGTGTTGATTGAACAGCTGCGCTTGTCGCCCCCTTAGCCAGGGCCTTGTCGTTAACTGGGTTGAGCTCAATCGAGAAGTCTTCTTCGATGCGAGCGATCTTTTGATCAGCGGCAAGCTTCTTTAGTTGACCCGGAGGTATGAACCCAGAAAACCCAGCTATTGCGCCATCATAAACATTCGTTACGTCAAAATCGTGCTTGACCTTGAGGCGCTGAACCTCGTTTTCGACGTAATCGATATCTACATCGTCCGTGAAGATCACGATATAGTGGTCAGGTATCTTCGGCATACCCTTCGGAGCAGCTACGATCTTGTTTTGAATCTTTGATGCTGAATTCTCTTCAGGCAACGAAGGCTCTATACTACATGAGTTTAGAACGATACCTAGGGCCAAGAAGGCAGCGTAACCGAAGATGAGTCTGCACATGGAGTTGTCCTTGAATAAAGCGT
>CAZAGH010000025.1:0-23350 GCA_964484755.1 uncultured Melioribacter sp.
AAGTCCGGATCTGCGACCTACCTATGCGCATTGAGGAAACCGTTGCCATCGCAGCGATCTGTCAGGCAGTGGCCGCAAAGCTCTACTCGCTGTACGAGAAGAACCTGTCATTCCGCGAATACCGCAGATCACTCCTCATGGAGAACAAGTGGCGCGCCGTGCGCTACGGACTTGACGGTAAGCTTATCGATTGGGGACGTCAGCGTGAGATGCCTGCGCGCGAACTGATCAAGGAACTCCTCCTGTTTGTGGACGATGTGGTGGACGATCTCGGATCACGCCAACATGTCGAGTACATTTACGAGATCATGGAGATGGGCTCGGGTGCCGACCGGCAGTTGCGCGTGTTCCGTGAAACTGGCAGCATGACGGAAGTGGCGAAGTACATTCATGAAGAATCAACACGTGGACTCTGATCGTATGAAGCATCTGCTTACTATTTCGCTGATAATTCTCCAATGCCTTACACTGCGCGCCGCTGAAGATGAGAAGCCGCAAAAGGCAGCCGTGCCGATCATTCACGAGCCTACCACAACGAGTCACAGCGTAACGATCGACGGGAAGAAGATCGATTATCAAACAACCGTTGGTCACCTAAAGCTCGTGCAGGAAGACGGAACGCTTCGTGCCAATGTCTTCTTCATTGCCTACACCAAAAGTGGGGTTACGGATGCATCTGCTCGCCCCTTGACATTTTCCTTCAATGGAGGGCCGGGCTCCTCAAGCGTTTGGCTGCATCTTGGCGTGCTCGGACCACGTCGCGTTCTTATGAACGACGATGGCACCACACTGCCTCCACCGTACAAACTCGTCGATAACGACCAGTCATGGCTAGACCTAACAGACATGGTCTTCATCGACCCCGTAAGCACTGGTTTCTCGCGCGCCGTCGATGACAAGTCTGCCAAGCAATTTCACGGATACAATCAGGATATCGAATCGGTTGGAGAGTTCATTCGCCGCTGGGTTTCGGACAACAAGCGTTGGTCTTCTCCGAAGTATCTCATTGGTGAGTCATACGGAACTACGCGAGCCAGTGCGCTCTCTGAGCACTTACAGTCAAAGTTCGGGATGTACCTCAACGGTGTGATCCTCGTGAGCGCTGTGTTGAACTTCCAGACCATCGACTTCAACGACGGCAACGACCTACCCTTTGCGACATTCCTTCCTACCTACACCGCATCTGCCTGGTACCATAAGCGCCTTCCACCAGACTTGCAGGCGATGCCACTTGAGGCAGTTGTAGAAGCGGCACGTGTTTTTGCCAGCACGACCTACACGCAGATGCTGATGAAGGGGTGGATGATGACGCCCGAAGAGCGGACCTCGACCATCGAAAAACTCACCCGGTTCACAGGTCTTTCGCGAGAGTATCTTGATAAAGCCGAACTGCGTCCAATCATATTCCGCTTCTGCCAAGAACTACTCCGCGACAGGGGGCAAGTAATCGGTCGCTTTGATAGCCGCTACACTGGAACGATCGCCGACCGACTGGGTGAATCCATGGAGCGCGATCCATCGCACCATCCAACAATTGCCGGATGCTTTTCAACCTGTATCAACGACTATCTTACTCGTGAGCTTGGCGTCAAGACCACACTTCCCTACGAAGTGCTGACCGGACGCGTCTGGCCTTGGGATTACTCCAACGTTCAGAATGAGTACCTCAACGTCGGACCTCGACTTCGCAACGCCATCCAGATGAATCCTTCACTTCGTGTGTGGGTGCTCAACGGATACTACGACCTAGCCACGCCATTCTATGGCACTGAGTATACCTTCTCGCATCTTGGTCTACCGGAACCATTGCGCAAGAATGTGAGCATGTCGTACTACAAAGCCGGGCACATGATGTATCTGCTCAAGACAGAACTGGTGCAGATGAAGCAAGACGCCAAACAGTGGTATGGCGTTCGTTAAGAGGCGCGAAGAACGCCCCTCGGGCAAACGCTAACACACACTCCGCAGCCTACGCATGATGCGCGTTTGATTTCTTTGCCCTCTTGGGCATAGGACCTAACATCAATGCCCATCTCACAGTATGTGCTGCAATTGCCGCAGGAAATGCACTGGCCTTGATTTGTCTCGATGCGAAACCGTGATGCATACTTCTGCATGATGCCAAGAAGCGCAGCCATGGGGCATCCAAATCGGCACCATACACGTGAACCCAGAATCGGGTAAAACCCAACGCCAATCACTCCTGAAAACAGTCCGCCGATAACAAAGCCATAGATTCTGTTGGCCACATCAACGGCTGACTGCAGCGTGGGCTCAGGATGTGCATCCAGATACCATAGTGCCGCTGTGATCACTGTGATGACAATGAGAATTGGATAGATCGTCCACCGTTCAATTGTCCACGATAAGGGGCTTTTGCTGCTGAGATGACGGAACGAATCCCCAGCTGTCTCAGCCAATGCGCCGCATCCGCAGACCCACGAACAATACCAGCGCTTGCCATAGAAGTACGTCAGCACGGGCGTTGCAATAACAAGCATGACCACACTCCACCAGCCCATGAAGACTCGCAGATGATCAGGACTTTCGATGAGCGCGCGTAGTGTTGACGGGAACAAGTACTCCGGCTTCAAAGGCCAGAAGTAACTAAAGTAGAACTCGCCATGACCGCTATGCTGCAGCATATTTGGAAGTATGAATGCAAGTAGCAACTGGACAGCAACAAGTGAGATCGTGCGTAGCACATGGTAACGCTCTCTGCGGTAGTCTAGGATCTTCTTCACACCAAAGATGCATACCACCAGTGTGTAGACTGCACTGTACCAGAACCATACAGTTGACGGCTCACCGAAGGTCTCGGGCCGCCAGTAGACAATGGCATACAGCGTCGTCAGAACGATGCCAAGCCCGTATGCTAGCCAACCCCTGTTGCGCAGCGACGATCTCATTGGCGCCGAGTTCACAGCATGCTCCGGGATAATAATCTGTGCCGGCTTCATATCACTCGCTTAACCGATAGCCGTGGTTCAAACAATGCCGTCACAATCACAGGCCGCACAGCATCGACATGCCAGCGTTTTTCGATCCACTCGCGGCATACTTCATGCCGAAGGCGCATACCGACAGCATGCACGCCGATAACGATACCATCGTGATTGTAGGCGATGCGCAGAAGCCATTCAGCCCCATTGCCACGCCACATGATTGATTTCTCAGTTGTAGCAGGCATGCTGCCATAGACCTGCCATTCAAGGTCAAAGAACTTGGCGCTGTTAAACGACAGTGCTGGTGCGTAGGACGATGTACGTTCACAAAGAATGTGCGCAAGCTGTGTTCCGTGCTCCCGTCCAACATACCATCCTTGCCTTGCCCCACAGTGCATCTCAGCACAGTCTCCGATCGCATAGACATTGTCACAACTAGTTGCAAAACGCTCTGTAACGAGAATGCCATTTCGGCAAACGATCCCTGACTCGACGGCCAAACGAACTGCAGGCTGCATGCCGATGGCAACAACCACAAGATCTGCATCGCCAAGATCTTCATCACAAGAGATCTCAGCATGAGTACGAACGTCCACTCCATGCCTACGGACGTGATCGGTGATCATCTGAGTTTCTTCATGTGGGAGATGACTCGCATAAACACCCTCTTCTCGAATGTACCATGTTGTCCGAATGCGATGCCTGATCAGTACCTCAGAAACCTCTGCGCCTATGAGTCCACCGCCGATAACAGCAGCACGATTCGTGCTCTGCATTGCCAGCGCAAGCTCATCGATATCAGATAATCGGGTGTAGGTCAGCACCCTTCGATGGCGTCCTATCGCAACGGGATACCTGCATGGTTCCGATCCAGTAGCAAGAACGATCACATCAGCTTGGATACTTGAACCATCGGCAAGCATACAGACCCGGGCTTGCGTATCGATACGGATGCACGCCCCATGGACAAGCTTGATATCAAGCTTCTCCCACTCTTCATCACGATAGGGCTTGATATGCTCACGCTCGAGTTGTCCGAGCGACACATACATCATCGCGGGACGCGAGAAATGGTAAGGGGCTTCGTCTGCAATCACTGTTACCGCATGATCTGACAGCTCGCGTATCGTTCGCGCAGCGGTTATCCCAGCAACACCATTCCCAATGATCACAACATGCATACAACGAATCTACAGCATCAGGGCATTCGTAGCTCTGGCATCACGACTTGAAGATCTTCGAGCGTATCGATGTCGCGCATGATGGGCAACAGCACAATTGAGAGTCCAGCAGACCGCGCACGATCCTGGGTCTGCTCGAGCACCTGTTCGGTGCTCCATGAGATATCCTCAAACAACCCCTCATGCAATTGCTTCATGCCGATGAGATAGTACCCTCCATCATGTGCAGGACCAATCACAACATCAGCCGCATCAAGGCTTGTGATCGCCTGCTGCACGATCTGCGCAGTGATATTCGGCGTGTCGGAGCCGATTACGATCCTGACGGGATAGAGAGCGCAATCCTTGATGGCATTCAATATCCGCTCACCTAGTGTTGCTCCGTGCTGTTTGATCGGATCGACAGTTCCAGCCTGAACAAGACTCATGTTGCCATCGACACAAGCGCATACATCATAACCGGAACCCGCGGAGAGATTTGCAAACAGGGTTGCCATCATGATCGAATACACATGATAGGCACGTTCCTCTCCGATGTCCTTTGCAAGACGAGTCTTTACTCGCCCCCTCTCAGGTGCCTTGCAAACAACGATCACCACCGCATCATGCGGTTGGCTCATGATTTTTTGCTCCAGTACTTGGGCGGCACGAAGAAGAGTCCGTAGGCCTCTCCTGTATCGTTATCAACATGTTTATGATGTGCCATATGCATCTTATATACCGCCTGCAGGTATCTGTTCGTGGGAAGGGGCTGACGTAGGAACCGCTTATGGATCACCATGTCGTGCATTACGAAGTACGACATGCCATACACCGCGATACCGAGTCCAATAAAGACTGTTGGCCCATTTGGTAAACCGATGGCAATAAGCACAAGCGCGATACTTGTGAAGAAGAGCACAAACACATCGTTCAGTTCAAGCGGATGTTTACTAGGCGCATGATGCGTAACATGGACTCGCCACAATGGTCCATGCATCACATAGCGATGGAATACAGTCGTAAATGCCTCCATCCCGATGATGCCAGCGAGTACGAGCAGCACTTCGATCATTGCTGCACCTCATGATAACGGAAACACGATACAAGGTGATCATTCACCATTCCAGTAGCCTGCATATGTGCATACACAACTGTGCTGCCGACAAATGAGAATCCTCGCTGCTTCAGGTCTTTGCTGAGACGATCAGAAACATCGGTCCTTGAAGGTAAATCACTGAGTTCATGGAATGCGTTGATAGTTGGCCGACCATCTACAAAATCCCAAATGTATGCGTCGAATGAGCCGTGGCTCTCTTGAACGCGAAGAAACGCTTGCGCGTTGGCCACAGCAGCCCTAATCTTTTGCTGATTGCGGATGATGCCAGGATCTGCCATACAGCGGATCATGTCGGTCTCGGTAAATCTCGCTACCACGTCTGGCCGAAAACCAGCGAACGCCTCACGAAAGTTCTCACGCTTCTTCAGAACGGTATGCCAGCTAAGTCCTGCCTGCATCGTTTCAAGAATGAGGAACTCAAACAACAGTTGATCGTCATGCAGTGGAACGCCCCATTCATGATCATGGTAGTGCACGTAGAGGTCATCTTTCATGCACCACCCGCAGCGGTTCACCGGACTCATGTGAGTTGCCCTCCGCATGAAGAACCAGAGCCAGCGGTACATCCAAAACAGTGACGATCCGTTGCGATGATTCGCTGTGATAGTGGATCCAGTGCGAAGCTTGAGATGTGATCGGCAGAACATGCCACCGGCATTTCGAGCATTTGATTGAAATCGCAATCATAGAGCTTGCCGTCGTAACCAACCGATATGGTAGTTCTGCACATCACCCCATGAGCGGCAGCTGGATTGAATGCATCTACCAGAGTGCGCATGTACCGCTCGTAGTTACCCGAATTGATTAGGAACTCAAGGAATCTTGAGATCGGCATGTTTGTGATACAATGCAGATTGTTGAAGACAACTCCATGTTTATCTGAAAGATTACGCTTGAACTCTCTCTCCAGTGATGCCTGTGGTCCCGGGAGCAGAGCCCCGAGCGGATTGTAGACAAGATCGATGATCAAGCCAGAATCCTGCCGTCCGTATCCGACATCGTTGAGCATGCGTAGAGCTTTGATCGAATCCTGGAACACGCCGCCCCCTCGCTGACGATCCGTAAAGGATTCGTCATAGAACGGCAAGCTCGAAACAACATGCACGCCGTGTTCAGCGTAGAACTGCGGTAGGTCATGATACTTCGGATTCGCAACGATGATCGTCAGATTGCACCGCACCATTACGTTGATGCCACGAGCAGAGAGCTGCTCGACAAACCATCGAAACTCTGGATTCATTTCTGGCGCGCCACCCGTGAGATCTACCGTTGAGATAGTACTCGCATCGAGCGCATCAAGGCACTGCTGCATGATCTCGCGAGACATGATCTCGGTTCGATCAGGTCCGGCATCAACGTGGCAATGCTTGCATGCCTGGTTGCACATTTTACCAAGGTTGATCTGCAAGATTGACGGCGCGAGCGGACGGAGCTGTCCGACTCCGGAGTGCGCGAGCTGTTCATCAAACTGCGGCAGTGAAAGCACTGCGGCATCCTGTTGCAGAAGTTGACGTTGAACACCAACGTTGGAGAGCTCAGATCCTCGTCGGATAAGGCTGGTAGTTGCAAGAGCCATCGTGGTGTGATTACATCGATACTTCGTTGACCTTGTTCATCATCTGCACGCCGTGCACAAGTGATGCACCTCCACGGATGGCGGCTGCAACGTGAACAGCTTCCATCATCATCTGCTCTGTTGCGCCTTTCTGCAGACTGTCTGTGGTGTAGGCGTCGATGCAGTATGGACACTGCACAGCGTGTGCAACCGCAAGAGCGATGAGCGACTTTTCGCGCTGCGTAAGAGCCCCCTCGGCAAAGACTGCACCATACCATTCAAAGAACTTCTCAGCGAGTTCCGGCTGGAATTGCGAGATGTTGCCAAACTTTGGCAAATCCGCAGGATCATAGTAGGTATTCATGGCTGTTGTTCCTTGCGAAATGGTAGGTATCCTACTGCGGCTCATGGAAGCTTACAACAACGACCACAAGTGCAGCACAGACAAGTGATGTTATCTCTGGAGACCAGCGAAAGAAACCGCTGTACATCATAAGGCATACGAGCGCTGCAGCCACTAGCTCGCGAATTCCGCGGATGCGTCCCGAGCGAACGCGCATGTAGTTCGATGCCATAAGGCCAGAAAAGCCGAATATCGAAATAGGAAACAGCATACTGAGTCCCATGTATCCGATCAGCTGAACAACGGCTAGATCTTGTGAAATCGAGCCACCGAATAGACGCGCTGATGAGATCAAAAGCAGAAGGAGAAAACACGCAAGGAACACGCCCTGCACCATCTTGGCACCTTGTGTACCGAAGAAACGATCAGCTACATGGCACGTATACATTGCGCCACCACCAATCGTCATTACCACAAGGCCCAGCTGGCGCAGAGGATCGACCTCCGTCATAACAGCGGCTATCGAAAGAAGCGCGCCTGTGACGACGGCGATGACGAATCTCCAAATCCACGGGTCGAGACGTTTTAGCATGTTCCACATTCTCCATTTGCGTGCAGATCTTCGCTCTCAACTTGCACCGTAACGTGCGTCAACTGAAATCTGTTCCGCAGAACTTCGCGCACTTCACGCACGATATCATCCGACGACCGAGCGCTCACTACATGAACCGAGGCAGCATTCTCACGGATCGTGAGTTGCCAAACGTGCACATCGTGTACGTCGGTGACACCAGGAATCGACATTAACTCGCTCTTGACGTCAAGGGGCGAGATGTTCAACGGAGCCGATTCCATCAGGATAACACCCGACTCACGAATAACGCGTATGGCTCCACGCGTGATAATGATGGCGATCAGAATGGAGATGATCGGATCGATCAGCTCCCACCCTGTTAGCTCGATCACGCCTGCTGCGATGATCACACCAAGGCTCGACATCAGATCCGTCATCACATGCAAATAGGCACTCCGCGTGGTGATATGTTCGGACTTGTGCAGATACATGGCGCTTATGGCATTGGCAAAAAAGCCCACGATGGCAACGTAGAGCATGATCTCTGAATCAACATGTGAGTGCTCGTCGCCTGCCATACGACGAATGGCTTCGATCACAATGTAGATGCATATACCAATCAGCAGGAATCCGTTTGTGAGCGCTGCGAGAATTTCGATGCGTCGTAAGCCAAACGTATAGCGGATATCGTGTTGCTCTCGCGCCTTGGCAGCCAGTCGTAAACCGAAGAAGGCAATCAGCAAGGAGGCCAGATCGACAAGGACGTGACCGGCGTCGGAAAGCAGTGAAAGACTGCCTGAAACAAAGCCACCAACGACCTGCACAGCAAACACCGTAGCCGTTAGCACAACTGCTACACGAAGTGGCTTGATATCTGTATGCTCGTGAATGTGACCATGGTGGTGGTGATCATGGTTATCATGGTCATGATGACCATGATGGTGGTGATGGCCCATGCTTAACGTCCGCTGAAGATGAGGACAAGATAGATCGTTACCAACGGGGCTACAAAGAGCATCGAGTCAAAGCGGTCTAGAATACCGCCATGACCTGGAATGATGTGCGATGAGTCTTTGACTACTGCATCCCTCTTCAGCCACGACTCTGCGAGATCTCCGATCGGACCAAAGACGGCGATAATCGTGCCGATGGCAACTGCATGTATGACGGGAACGCTAGGCATAAGCCATGCGAACAGGCCGATCACAATCAAGACGGCAGCAATGCCACCGCCAATAGCCCCCTCCCACGTCTTCTTGGGGCTTACACGCGGGAAGAGCTTATGCTTTCCGATGGCCAGTCCAGTAAAGTAGGCGGCACTATCGCACATCCACACCCCGGCAAACAACGTCACCGTCAGAGAAGCCCCGTCGAACCCAAAGATGTTCACGTTGGAGCGAAGCATCATGAGCATCGAGAGGCACACTGTTACGTAGACAACCCCAAAGACCGTGAGGGATGTATTTAGGAGAGCATTCTCCTCGGCACGAAACATCTCTGCCGTGAGCGTGAGAAGCACGAATCCAATCGCGGCAACGGTCAGGTAGACCATGATCTGAGCACCTTGCGCCGTTGTGGACACAGTGTACAAGAGAAACAGGATCTGTAGTGCGATACTGCCAACAACACCGACTACCTTGTTCGGCACAGCGTGCTTCGACTCTGCAAGCTTGTAGAACTCAAGAAGCGCAAGAGTGGTGAGCGGAATAATTACAGCCGAGAATATTCTGGCGTCTGCATAGATGAGAGCGATCGTCGCTGGTATGCCTACCAGACCCACGAGAATGCGTTTTACCATGTTCGTCATGACGCGAAGCTACGTACTTTCGTAGCGCTATGAACGTCTACAACCTCTCCGAACACGGCACGTATAATGTTCTGCTTACGGGGGACTCTGATTTCGTAACAGAGTTCGCTGGGCTTCTACAGGCAGCAGAGATTCAGTTCAATATCGTTGCGCCAATGGATGATATTGAAGATCTCGACGTTGATTTTGACGTCATGCAAGATATCGCGAGTGATGCCGGAGCTGATCCGTATGATCAGTTCACAGACAGGCTAATCTCCGATATCCACTCGCTGACTGCGAACTACACGCATATCGTTGACCTGTCAATCACGTCGCATCTCGACAGAAAGCTTGCTCTGGAACTTGCCTCGGCAATGAATCCACGTGCAGCGGTGATCGTATCGGTGCTCACGAATACAGCAACCGATATCGGCAGCATCTCAAACACTGGTGATCGCATCGTTGGCATCGGTCTAGCGCCGGGGGCAATGAAAGGTCTTACAACGATTGACATCTGCAAGGGGCTGAACACGCCGGACACCTATTTGGCGAGTGCACGCGAACTTATGCGCGCGCTCGGCTTTGCCACAGAGGTAGTGGAAGACCGAGTTGCACTTGTTCAAATGCGCGTCTTAGCAATGCTGATCAACGAAGCGGCGTTTGCTGTTATGGAAGGCCTGGCAGCTCCCGAAGACATTGATAAGGCCATGATGCTTGGCGTGAATTACCCCAAGGGGCTCCTTGCATGGGCAGATGAGATCGGTATCGGTGTTGTGACCTTGATCCTTGATGGTCTTTACAGGGAGTATCAGCAAGAACGCTATCGTCCGTGTGTGCATCTCAAGCAGATGATGCGCGCTGGGTGGACGGGCAAAGCTGCCGGACGCGGATTCTATACCTATCGCTAGACCATGGCGATCCACGTCTTTCTCGACTTTGACGGAACGATAAGCCAACGTGATGTGGGCGATGAGGTTGTACGTCACTTCGGCGAGTTCGAGCCACTACATTCCGAGCTACTAGCTGGCTCAATGTCTGTTGCGCAATATTACCATCGTGCAGTGCAGAGCTTTACTGCGTCTGCCACCCCCGATACATTGACGGCATTTGCATTGGAGCAGGAGCTTGACGCCGGAGCGGGCACACTGCTGCGCTGGCTTCGATCGGTCGAGATCCCAACCTACGTGGTAAGCGATGGATTTGACGTCTACATCCGCCCCCTGCTTCAGACAATTGAAGGTGGTGCAGAACTACCAGTAGCATGTAATGTTCTTCGATGGGACGGATCAGTGTTCATGCCTGAGTTTCCGGGAGCTTCAGAATCCTGCTCGTGTTTCTGTGCGTCATGCAAGCGCAATGCAGTGATCTCGCGCATTGCGATGGATGATGTCGTGGTATACATAGGCGACGGACGCTCGGACACCTGTGCCGTAAAGTTTGCAGACATCGTCTTTGCCAAAGGAACTCTGGCGGCGTTTTGCACGGAGAATGGTATTCCATTCCATCATTACCGCAGCCTGCACGACGTCTACATCATGTTGCAGACACGGTATCAGCAGCGCGACTTTCACTCACGACGTCAGGCAGTACTGGCAAGGAAGAGTGCTGTTGAGTCCGAGTGATTAAACCCGGTTCGTCCCTGGGACGTCTTACGACCCACACATTACAGTTGGAGTCTTCCATGAAACAAGCATTGTTCATCCTTGCGGTGTTTGCCCTCCTGCACAGCGGGTCCATCGCTCAGGACAAAGCAGCGAAACGCGCAGAGCGTCATGCAGCAATGACAGAGCTGCGGACCGATATGCGTAGCTGGTTCGAACGCGATGTATACCCCACCGCCAAGGTGTGGCATGATCAGTACGACGCCTCTCTTTCACCTGAAGATCTACAAACACTAAGGGGACTTCGGGCCGAGGCAAAGCGTTTGAAGGAATCTGTCATGAACGATATCAAAGGGCTGCGTGGCACCTTTGAACGGGGCAACCGCGACGAACTCCGCGACAAGATGGACGACCTGCGTGAAAAGCATCGTGATGCCGTTGAAGATCTCCTCGAGCGACTCAAGCCAATCGCCAAGCGCTCACGTACTGCATTGCGCAAGATCTTTGACGACAACGAAGAAACGATTGAACGCTGGCGTACTCAGGCCCGCAACATCGTTGGTGACTGGCGCGACGAACATGACGACCTCACCTTCAAGGGCATGTTCGGTCGGGGTCATCATCAACTGCCACTGCTCGGTGGCGACGGTCGCAGGGCAGCTGTGCGTTTCATACTCTGGGACGGCACAATGCCCCCTGCCCGCGATGCCGGCATCTTTACCCCACAACGTATGCCGATGAGTGTCTCACCTGCCCCTACAGGTAACACTGCCACAGTCGATGCATCGAACGTCCCTGACGGACAGCACACCCTGCAGATCTTCGACATGAATGGGACCATGGTACGCACAATGAAGGTCACGGCACTTTCTGGTAAGGTCAACCACCAATTCGATCTCTCGGGATTGCCTGCAGGCACCTACATGGTGAGCATCAACACACCCGCTGGCAGAAGCACCACAAACGTGGTCGTTACGAAGTAGTATCACGCTCACCAATCACACCGTCAGGCCCTGTTCATCGTTTGTTGAACGGGGCTTGTTCGTTACTGCAAAGCATTGATGTATATTTGCGTGTTCAAACACATATAAGTCCGTCATGAAACTTCTTGGTATATCCGGCTCACTCCGTGAGGGTTCATTCAACACATGCCTGCTGAAGACGGCAGGCACATTACTTCCTGCCGACGTCACATTGACGATCGCCTCCCTGCGGGATATTCCGTTTTACGACGGTGATATCGACGTTGAACCGCAGCCTTCGGCGGTTACATTGCTTAAGGAGCAGATCGCCCAGGCCGATGGTGTGATCATTGCGACACCGGAGTACAACTATTCGTATTCTGGCGTGCTCAAGAATGCGATTGACTGGGCCTCTCGCGGTGCCACCCGCCCCTTCACAGACAAGCCCATTGCCGTGATTGGAGCGAGCCCCGGGAACTTCGGTGCCGTGCGAGCTCAGACCGATCTGCGCAGGCTCATGTCGGCTGTGAGTGGTGCCGTACTGCCGCGCCCAGAGCTCCTGGTAAGCAACGTTCACACCAAGATCGATGAACATGGCATCATCACCGACGAAGCCACGTTGAAGGTCTATCGCACGTTACTGACAAACTTCATCGAGTTCATCAATCACAGCAATTTGAAGCGGGGCTCATGATGAAGACAGTTCACTATCCGGCCAACGAACGTGGACATTTCAACTTCGGATGGCTTGATACCTATCACACGTTCAGCTTTGGACAGTACTATGAGCCCTCGCGCATGAACTTCGGCGCGCTGCGGGTTTTCAACGACGATACTGTTGCTGCCGGCGAGGGCTTCGGCACACATCCACACAAGAACATGGAGATCATCTCTATTCCTCTAGAAGGGGTGATCATGCACCAGGATTCGATGGGACATCAAGAAGGCATCGCCGTAGGTGATGTCCAGGTCATGTCGGCGGGAAGCGGCATCACGCACTCTGAGTTCAATGGGTCTGCAGCTAACGCGCTAAGGTTCTTTCAAATCTGGATCATCCCGAGCAAGGCCGATGTCGAACCTCGATATGATCAAGCAACAATTGGCCCCATCGCAGCTAACTCGATCACAACAGTGGTTGGCCCGCAGAATGCAGAAACTCCCCTCTGGATTCATCAGCAAGCATGGCTCAGTCTGGCTCATGTTGCCGGCGATACAGGCATAGAATACACGCGACGCGGCACAGACACCGGTGTGTTCACCTTCGTTGTTCACGGCACACTTGATGTTACGGCGGCAGATGACCGCATTACTCTCGACAGTCGCGATGGCCTCGGTATTGTTGATGAGCAGAGGCTCAGGTATACTTCGAACTCGTCGTCTCAGTTCATCGTTATCGAAGTTCCCCTGGCATAGCGCCAACGAAGGGACTTCTCTATCGCCACAGCAACGTAGGCGATCACCCCACAAGAGACGATGATGGCCCACATTGTTAGCGGGATGGGCGATGTGCGAAACAGAACGTTCATTACCGGAACATAGGTAAAGAGGAGTTGCAGCACCATCATGAGTGCAACTCCATACGCTACGGTCATGTTGGACGTAATCGGTGCTGCAGAGGGAGAGACCAGCGTTCGGCAGTTGAAGAGATAGAACATCTCGATCACCACAAAGGTGTTCGACGCTGCAGTTCTCGACGCTTCGATCGAATAGCCGGCGCATGTGGCATAGAGAAACACTCCATACCCTGCCGTCACAAGGAGCACTGTTACAAACAGCGTGCGCATCAGGAGTTCTTTCGTGAAAAGGGGCTCACCAGTACGCCGCGGCGGCTGACGCATGATATCGGCCGGTGCGGCTTCAAATGCCAAGGGTAGCCCAAGGATAACTGCGGTTGTCATGTTAATCCAGAGGATCTGCACTGGTTCGATCGGCAACGCAGAACCGGCAGCTACTGCCAAGACAATGATCAATCCTTCGGCGGCATTTGTTGGTATGGTCCACAGAATGAACTTCAGGAGATTCTCGTAGACCGTGCGTCCCTCTTCAACGGCTGATACGATTGTCGAGAAGTTGTCATCCGTTAAAACCATCGGCGCCGCCTCTTTGGCGACATCCGTTCCCGAGCGTCCCATTGCTACACCGATATCCGCTGCGCGAAGCGCTGGCGCGTCGTTCACCCCATCACCAGTCATCGCAACAACATGCCCCTTGCGCTGTAATGCCGTCACAAGCCGAAGTTTTTGCTCGGGCGACACGCGAGCAAACACGCTAACGCTCTGAGCGTGGTCTTCAAGATCAAGATCATTCATCGTTGCAAGCTGCGCACCGGTGCGAACGTAGAGCTCCGGATGCAGTGACTCTGTTATGATGCCCAGTTCGCGCGCAATGGCAACGGCTGTAGAGGCATGGTCACCGGTAATCATCTTAACGTCGATACCTGCCGCATGGCATTCTGCGATCGATGCACGTACCTCGGCGCGGGGAGGATCAACCATTCCAACAATACCGCAGAGCGTAAGGTCCGATGCGATTGTTTGTAGTGTGAGCGTATCGGGCACCGCATCCAGATGTTTGGTTGCACATGCTAAAACGCGATGTCCGCGTGCTCCCATCGTCTCGGCCTGCGCGTGAAAGCGCGACGCATCAACCGCGGTGCGCGCTCCGTCCGACTCAAGCTGCGATGAACAACGAGGCAGGAGCGCTTCTAGACTTCCCTTGACAAAGATTCGGGCACCACCCTGTTCAAGACGATGCAGCGTTGCCATGAGCTGGTAGTCGCTAGAAAACGGCAGCACATCCACCAGTGGCATGAGTTCATGTTCAACAATCCTGTGCACGTCGGCCTTCATGCCAAGCACGACGAGGGCGGCTTCAGTTGGATCTCCGATAGCCTCCCACCGGCCCCCTTCCTGATGTACAATGGCAGTTGAACAGAGAACACCAGTGCGGATCACTTCGATTAGGGCAACGTCCTGACCGATATGCACTGGCACTGCATTCGTCGGTAATGGATCGATCTTTACGATCTGACCATCAGGTTCATAGCCACTTCCCTGCACCTCGTATTCATGCATTGATGTAGCGATATCCACCACCGTCATCTGATTCTCCGTGAGCGTGCCCGTCTTGTCCGAGCAGATCACCGTGGTCGATCCTAGGGTCTCGACTGCCGGTAGCTTCCGGATGATCGCGCGTCGCTTTGCCATGCGGTTCACACCGATGGCCAGGATGATCGTTACTGCTGCGGGCAAGCCCTCAGGAACAGCACCAACGCTTAGCGCTACGGAAACAATGAGCATCTCAACAACGGTGCTGCCGCGGAGAACACCAACGAGAAATGTCATCGCCGCAAGACCAATGATGGCGTAGAGGAGTATCGAACTGAATTTCTGGATCTGACGCGTGAGAGGCGTCTGCAGCTGAGGAGCGGTATCAAGCAGTGCCGAAATTGTCCCTACCTCTGTTGCAGTGCCGGTTGCTACTACGATGCCCATGGCAGAACCGCGAA
The DNA here is from genome assembly GCA_964484755.1 of uncultured Melioribacter sp. GTDB lineage: Bacteria > Bacteroidota > Ignavibacteria > Kapaibacteriales > Kapaibacteriaceae > UBA10438. The sequence continues at coordinate 15,558 of CAZAGH010000025.1, forward strand.
CGACCACGGTTGAGGCATAGGCCATGTTCGACCGATCTGCCACCTGGGTGGAAGCATCCAACACACCGGTATGTTTCTCAGCCGGAACCGACTCGCCAGTAAGAACGGCCTCGGCGATGGCAACATCCTTCACCCAGAGAAGCCGCAAGTCCGCGGGTACTTTATCTCCGGCCTCCAGCAGAACGATGTCGCCCGGTACAAGCTCAGGCATAGCGATCCGCGAGCGTATGCGGGAACGGATAACCGTGGTCTCGCCCTCGATGTTTGCTGCCAGCGATGCCAGAGCAGCGATTGCCTTGCCTTCTTGCAGAAATCCGATAATGGCGTTCAAGAGTATCACGCCGAAGATCACGATCGAGTCTGTTAGTCCACTGACAACCACCGTAAGACAGCCGGCAAGGATCAGGATGTAGACAAGAGGTGCATTGAGCTGACGTAGAAAACGTCGAATTGGGTGCTCAATCGCGCCCTGCGGCAGGGAGTTTGGACCATACACGTGACGACGGGCGGAGGCCTCTTGCTCCGTAAGCCCGTCTGTTGTTGATGACCCCAGCACCCGAACAACATCATCAATGTTAGTAGCATGCCATATCGGATGCTCTGTGATCACTCCATCATGCCTGCTGGGATTGCTTGAACGACTGCACCTTGAACAACGAGTTTGTGTACCGCATCCATGTCGTGGTAGAGCACGCGATCGGCCTCAGCAAATGGAACAACGGTGCGAACAAGTGAGACGACATGTTCCAGCGCAGAACTGCTTACCAGCGGACGCAGTAGATCGATACCCTGACATGCACAGAGTACTTCGATACTCAGCACACGTTCAACATTCGCTATAACATTCCACAGTTTGCGTCCGGCAATACTGCCCATCGAGTTGTGATCTTCTTGATTTGCGGACGTGGGAATGCTGTCGACACTCGCGGGGTGGGCCAAAACCTTATTCTCACTCACGAGCGCTGCGGCCGTGTACTGCGCGATCATCATACCCGAGTGGAGTCCTCCGTTCGGAGTTAGAAATCGCGGCAATCCACCCAGTGCGTGGTTCACCATGCGTTCAGTGCGTCGCTCAGAGATGTTCGCCAGCTCCGACAAAGCGATTGCCAGATAGTCGAGAATCAAGGCAAGGGGCTGACCATGGAAATTGCCCCCTTGTATGTGACTATCGTCTGCGGCAAAAATGAGTGGGTTGTCTGTGGCACTGTTCATTTCTCGCTCGACCACCTCTGTGGCAAAGGTGATCGTGTCACGCGAGGCACCATGAACTTGAGGCATACAGCGCAAGCTGTAGGCGTCCTGGACCTTTCCGTCGCCATCACGATGCGATTCACGAATCTGACTGCCCGAGAGTAACGTCCTCAGATTCTTAGCAACTGTGAGCTGCCCAGGATGTGGGCGCGTCATGTGCAGGCGCTCATCAAAGGCTGCATCCGTTCCACGAAGGGCATCAAGCGAAAGCGCTCCAGCGATATCAGAGGTCTTCATGATGTTGCGCGCACGATGCAATGACAGGGCAGCATACGAGCACATCATCTGCGTTCCGTTGATGAGTGCCAAACCTTCCTTGGCGGCAAGGCGCACGGGCTCGATTCCGTGACGTCGCAAGACATCTGCACTTGGTACGCGCTGTCCGTTAACGATGCACTCGCCCCTTCCAATCATACACAGGGCCAGATGCGATAAGGGGGCAAGATCACCGCTTGAACCAACAGAACCCTGAGATGGGATCGCAGGTACAATGTCTGCGTTGATCATGGCAACAAGTGTATCGACTGTTGACTCACGAATGCCGGAGAATCCTTTGACGAGTGCATTGACGCGCAGAATCATCATCGAGCGAACGATCTCATGCGGAAGCACTTCTCCAACGCCCGTGCTGTGAGAGATGATGAGGTTCTCCTGCAGAGCTTCGATGTCGCTCTGCGCGATGTTCACGTTGGCAAACTCACCAAAGCCCGTTGTCATTCCGTAGACAACACGTCCTTCCGAGATCCAGCGTTCTACCGCCGCGCGTGACGCACGTACGCGCTCGCGCGCTGCCGGACTGATCTCAACACGAGAGTTCGTGTCGTAGACTACATGTGCGAGTTGATCGATTGTGAGCGACTCGCCATCGAGTACCAGCGTTCTGTGCTGCATCACTTATTCGTCCCAGTTCCAATGAACGAACTCCATGCGTACTCAGACGGCACCTTGCGTCCTTCACGGGCAAGATCGATGAGATATGTCGCTGTTGTTGAAAGCACCCATTCGAAGTTGTCTTCCTGCACCGATGTGCGCTCCGCATCGGGAGCTGGGTTCATGTAATCGATCGCATACGGGATGCCGTCACGAACTGCGAACTCGACCGTGTTAAAGTCGTAGCTGAGCATTGTGCAGATCTGAATACACAACTCTTCGAGACGCCTGAGCATCTCCGGCGAGGGGGCAAACCCAGCCTGATAGCGAAGATGATGGGGATTACGGGGCTCGTACGGCATGATGCGCACATACTTCTTGCCAATGCAGTAACACCGGTAATACTCTGTGAACTCGATACCTTCCTGGAGCGTCATGACGATATCTTCTGTCTCAGCATAGGCTTCGAAGAACTGATCTACGGAGTCGACCTTGTAGACGTGTTTCCAGCCCCCTCCATCGAATGGCTTGAGATAGGCCGGGAAGCCTACGTAATCAAAGAGCTCCTGCCAGTTGAGTGGATACTGCAGATTCCGGAACGACTCAGCGGTTGTATCGGGCGGATGGTTCTTGCTTGGAAGCAGTACGGTCTTAGGCACCGGAATGCCTACGGAGTCGGCAAGAGCGTAGTTGAAGAACTTGTCGTCGGCAGACCACCAGAATGGATTGTTGACCACACGAACGCCTTTGAGCGCGGCAAGCTTGAGCATCGCTCTGTAATACGGCACGTCCTGGGAAATACGATCTAGGATAACATCGTACTCGAACAATGTATCCAGACCCACCCCACCGATCTTCAGAAACTCAGCCGAGACGCCTGCATCACGACTGTTGATCTCCTGCACAAGAGCCGGGGGAAAGGACTGTTCCATCCCGAAGAGTAAACCGATCTTCTTCATACGAGGGCCTTCATAATCACTGTTGTGTCAAATGTCTGTCGTTGCATGCAGTTCGAACCCTTGCTCTGCACTGAATGTGCCATAGGTAGCGGGCCGAGCGAGCCAGTGGCCGAGATTGATGTACCATCCTCTGCCATGGGCAGTGGTTTCAGCCTTGTGGCGATGCCCCATGACCACGTAATCGAAGCCTTCATTGATCTTACCGAGGGCAAAATCGCGAAGACCGTCGCTTGTTCCATAGTCCTTGTGTCCCGTGTAGTCACGGCTTCCATGCGATGTGGCAGAGGCAAGTCCGATTCCCACATTCGGATGGAGCAGCCTGTAGAACCACTGGGCTATTCGACTGCGCAGGACTGAACGCAGAATTAGATAGCCCCTATCGTTATGGGCCTTTCCGTCGCCATGAGCAATGTAGAATCGCTTCCCGTTGATTACTGCCTCGACATCTCCGCCGAGAACCTCGATATCGAGCTCCTTCTGGAAGTACGTATCGTGGCCGAAATCGTGATTACCCATCAGGTATGTAACAGGTATCCCCTGATCTCTGAATCGGCCAAGGCAGGCAAGGGTTCGCACATGATCGCGGGGAATCACGCGGGAATAGTCAAACCAGAGGTCGAACAGATCGCCAACGATGAAGAGGTGTCCACATGTCGGGAGAGCCCCCTCGAGAACCTGGAGCAGGTCTGACTCGCGTTGCCGGTCTTGCTCGCGGCTACCGTAGCCCAGATGTACGTCGGAAATGAACAGAGCATTTCGACCGGGCTGGAGGTCTACCGAGAGAGCAGTACGTGAAACAACTGGGTCGAACATAACGATAAGATAACGCCCAGAAGGCCTGCGACGGCTATCTTTGTGCCGAATCACGAAGTGTTATCATGTCAGTTGTACCCAACACCCGCAAACGCGTAACAACCCGCCGGCTTATCGAAATGAAAGCCGCTGGTAAGCCTATCGCCTGTCTCACCGCCTACGATGCGGTGTCAGCAGCTATTCTCGATGCTTCAGGCGTAGAAGTGCTCTTAGTGGGAGACTCGGTGGGTAACGTAATCCAAGGACATGACACAACGATTCCTGTAACACTCGAGCACATGATCTACCACACCCAAGCTGTGGTAAGAGCAGTCAGCCGTGCACTGGTCGTTACTGATATGCCCTTCATGAGCTATCAGGTATCGCCACAGGAAGCGTTTCGGAATGCTGGGCGTCTTATGAAGGAAGCTGGTTCCGGCGCAGTGAAGCTTGAGGGAGGCCAGCGCGTGGTGGAATCCGTCAGACTCATGACGGAGAACGGCATTCCTGTTATGGGGCACCTGGGGCTTACCCCCCAGAGCATACATCAGTTCGGATCTTACAAGGAACGGGGCTCAACCCCAGAAGAAGCTGAGACCATGAAGCGTGATGCCCTCGCACTGCAAGAAGCGGGCGCGTTTGCCATCGTTCTCGAGAAAATCCCGGCCGCTCTGGCAGCGGAGATCACCGCATTGCTTTCGATACCCACGATCGGTATTGGAGCAGGGCCTGCGTGCGATGGACAGATCCTCGTCTGGACGGACATGATGGGAATGTCAACGGAATTCAATCCTCGGTTCGTGCGTCGGTATGCCGATCTGCATACGATCATGATCGATGCAGCCTCACAATACGTTCGTGACGTGAAAGAGCGTTCGTTCCCCTCAGACGAGGAAAGCTACTGATGCGGAATCTTCTCATCATCGCGACAATCATGTGCGGGCTCTTGCTCCCATCATGCGATGGTTCGATGATCACAGAGCCACAGGATGTTGTGTTTCCAGATAGCAATGTGAGCTTTCGTGGGCAGGTATTGCCGTTCTTGGCTGTTACCTGTGCGGTAAGTGGATGCCACGGAGACATAGGGGCAGCTGCCGGGATTCGGTTAACTTCGTACTCAACATTACTTTTTGACAGACCGAACTTGGTCGTACCAGGCAAGCCGGACGAGAGCTTGATCATGCAAGTACTCGACGGACGCCTTTTACATCCATGGGGTAATATCCAATCGGTCGTATCCACCTCGCAGGTTCGTGGTATGCGTACATGGATCAACGAGGGCGCACTCAATAACTAGGTCACTGAACATTCTTTCGGAGTCAATTTTCATGTCGACACTTCGCTCACTTTTTGTTGCCTTGGCTGGCATCGCGATCATTGCTGGATGTCAACCAAAGGCCAAACCTGTGCCCATCGAAGGCCTCGAGCTCAAGAAAGATGAGCTCCGCAAATTTGAGATCAAGGTCCCAACGAACTGGGTGATCCAGCACCGCAAGGGCGACATGATCGTGGCCTTCAGCACCAAGGCACATGCTGCGCGATTCACGCAGTTTGGTAAGGGGCGAGGAGGAGCAAAGGTTGAGATTCGCGCAATCGCCATGGACAGCACGACGAACGTAGACTCACTCGTCAAGCGCTCAAAGCTCGAGTTTGAAGACGGCCTCGACCGTTACCAGAAATCGGTAGCTACACTGGGTGGTAAGCCCGGTCAGCGCTTGTTCGTTGAGTTCGACCAAGAAGACGGCAAGTTCGTCACTGAATCATATTTCGCTGAGAATGACTCAGTGGTAACGATGGTCACATTCGCAGCCTTCGGCAACACATTCGAGGACTATGAGGAAGAGTTCAAAGAGATACTGGCCTCTGTAAAGCTCGCCAAGAAGATGGCTCCGCTTCCAGCAGGCGTTCCGCAAGGTCCAGGTGCACCAGTTCCACCAAGCGACACGCTCAAGCCGCATAGCGGCGGCGACTACGTCATCAGCTACCCAAAGAACTTCGAAACCAAGAAGGGTTCAGCATCAGCCATCAGCTCAACGATCTTCGTTGGAGCCCGCTTGGATTGCTCTATACAAGTTGACGTGATCAATGCGAAGGAGCAAAACAATCTTGATCGAATCGTTGAACAAAACAAGGCTCGCTACCCAGGTGCCACGCAAAGTAATGCTTCGCTTGGTGGACAGAAGTCTGTTGTGTTCGCGTATAATCCAACGGCAACCATCGCAGCGCGCGCATATTTTGCTGTCAAGGGCGACAAGATGTATCGCGTCACAGTCAACTGGAGCAAGGCAGAAGAGAAGGTCTACCTCCCGATCTTTGAAAAGTGCGTTCGATCAATGAAGCTCAACTAATCCACTCATCGAAATGAAGTCTCTCGTCGTCATCGCCGTCGCATTGTTCTCCAGTGCGACGGCGTTTTCAATTCCACAGTTCTCAGCCATATCAGGCAACCGCTGTATCAATTGCCATGTTGCTCCTTCCGGCGGTGGCGTGCGCAATGATCTTGGCTGGTACAGCTGGTACGATGTTGGGCTTGTGCCACGCACAAACGATCTGTTTAGCTGGTTCTATGACAAGGACACGTCGAATCAGTTCTTTGATGGCAAGCTGATACTCGGCATGGATACGCGCATTCAGAGCACACGCTCGTTTGTAAGCGAGTCTGCGATGCGCAGAACCTTCCCGATGCAGACATCATTCTACTCAGCCTACACGCCAATCCCCGAGGTCACGATAGAGGGCTCTGTCAATTTGTCGACGATAGCTCTTGGGTCTGACAATCTACCCTACCCCGGAATGCGGCCTGCAGCAATCTCAGCGATCATTGCTCCATCCTTCTCATGGCCATCTCTGCGCATCGGTATGTTCCGTCCGAACATTGGCATGCGCTACGACGACCACACCATGGCCCCCTATTCCTATACGCTTGCTACTCAACGCAGAACAGTGATTGCACCAGACTGGTCCGAGCTCGGTGCCGAGGTCTCCTACGAGGGACTCAAATGGCTCTCGCTTCAGGCTGGCGTTTTTAGCAGTGAAGGGCTTTCACAAGTTCGCATCTCCGATGGTATTGAGACATTTTCCGTTGTCAACGGCAACCAGCCAACACTTACAGCTAGAGCTGTGCTATGGCCCCGTGCGTTCAACGACAAGCTGAACATGTGGTTCGGCGGTTCACATCTGCAGAACAACGACTTCAGCATTACGAGCGCCTTCAGTGGAATTGGGTTGAGCGATGAGTTTTCCTTGATGCTCGACTACACGAACATGCATTACGACGATCGCTTTAGCTCCCAGTCGATGATGGCAGAGCTAATGTATTCGGCATCGACATGGCTCTTCCCGTACATTCGGGCGGAGCGCTACCACACCGATCAGTACAGAGCACTCGGCACCTACATCAGCAACTCTGCTACGATCGGCGCTCAGATCTTCTTGATGCCCTATATCGAGCTGCGTCCGGAGTACCGCATCTGGGACACGTGGATGACCGGTTATACGTCTCGCTGGAACGTGCAACTGCACTTTTTCTATTGATCTCAACAGGAGCCCCGTTCATGAAGCAGAACATCCTCATCATCATTGGAGTCCTTGGCATCCTTGTAGGGGGCGGACTCTGGGTTAAGGACGGAATGCATGTGTTCTCCAAGGATCGTGAAGAAGTTGTACGCGAATTCAAAGACGAACTCTTCGGTACAATCCGACGTGAAGTGGAGTACATCCCAGCTTTCAAGTTCGGCTTGCTTCCCGTCGATGCAACACTCGCTGATTTCCCACGCTGCTACGCCTTCGTGGGTGCTGTCTCTCTGTCGCTCATCGGCCTCGGCCTCTGGCGCAAACGCTCTGTCAACAAATAGAAACTGCGCCTTGTACCTTGTACCTTGTACCTTGTACCTCGTACCTCGTACCTTGTACCTTGTACCT
>CAZAGH010000026.1:0-2886 GCA_964484755.1 uncultured Melioribacter sp.
CTTCAGCGTGCTGTGGATTCTGTGCAGAGGGCTGAGAAGATTCAGGGTGTTTCGGCGGCAGTGCTGATTGAAGACGACATCTGGGCCGGAACAGCTGGCGAGTCGTTTGCGGGCAGCCCTTTGAGGCCTGATATGGTTTTGGGAATCGGCAGCAACACCAAGACGCTCATGTCGGTTGCGTTGCTACGCCTTCAGGAGCAGGGGCGAGTTGATCTTGATGCAACTATCAGCAAATGGGTGCCGCGTCATCCTAACATAGACTCGACGATCACCGTGCGGCAATTGCTGAATCACACAAGTGGTGTGGGCGATTATTCGGCGCTGAAGAGCTATCGCGATGCTTGTTTGGCAGAACCAACACGCAGATGGACGCTGAATGAGCTGCTTGATCTGATACCTGTTCAGCAGTTCGCACCTGGCTCATCTGCTGGATATTGTAACACAAATTACTTGCTCGCGGGGATCGTCGCTCAAGAGGTTACGGGGTTGTCGCTCTATCAGATCTTCCGTCGTGAGCTATTTAACCCGCTCTCGATGGACTCTACTAGGCTCTATCCCGATGAGCCCCTTACTGGCGAGCTAGCCCATCGCTGGATGGGCGGACGCGATGCATTTGCCGTGCCGATGGATGCCGAATGGAGCGGTGCCTGGGCTGCAGGTGCTGTGATTTCGACAGCATCCGAGATGGCTCAATTCTATGACGCATTGTTCAGCGGTAAGATCCTCAATGAACAATCGATGGCCCAGCTTACAGCCTTCGTTGGAGCTAATGAGTACGGACTTGGCATCAGTCGAAAGATGGTAGGGGGCACATCGGTCATAGGTCATACGGGAGAGATTCGTGGCTATTCATCTGTGATCTTCAGAGTTCCATCACTTCGCGCCAACATTGTTGTCCTCACCAATTCAATACCGTCGAATCCATTGGCCGTAGCTGCGTCGATCATGCGAGTAGTACGAGATGCGCCTACATCTGTGAGCGAAGATGGTACCCAGCATTTCAACATTGCACTGCCAAGCGAGGTCTACAGCATTGAAGGCAAATTTGTGTGCAGTGTTAGCACCTACGATGAGCTTCAACAGCTACAGCCCGCAACATACATGGTCTTGGCAAGCGGATTCCTGCAGGTCGTCAATGTCTCGGATGCAGGTAGTATTGCAATCGGCAGGTAGCACAGTCGCAAACTATGCGGCCGAGCGATTCAACCTCTTGCGAGCCTCATACAGGTCCCAAGCGTTCTGAAGATTCATCCAGAATTCCGGTGTCGTGCCAAACTCTTGTGACAATAGAAGTGCTGTCTCGGCAGACACGCCACGTTTGCCGCGGATGATGGTGTTGATTCGTTGAATCGGTATCCCAAGCCTTTCGGCTAGTTCAACTTGTGTGAGCTTCATCGGTGTAAGAAACTCTGTCAGCAGGATTTCACCTGGATGCGTCGGCTGTCTGTGTGATGGCGTCATGGTAGGTTCTCCGGCTCAATGGTAATCGACAATCGTGACTTCAAACGCATGACCGTCAATTTGACTCTGGAAATGATTTCGCTGATTTAGAGGAAACCCCGTGATAAATGTCCTCTGTTGCTTTTGAAGCAAAGCTCTTAATCATGTTGATCGAAATTAATGGATTAACGGATACTGTGCAATAGGCAAGATCTGAATCTGCACCTGCTGAGTGCCTTGTCTTGTATCGCTGATACTATGTGTCTTGGATAGCATGGTATGTGACATGATCGAGAGTAATCTGTAGGACACGGCATTGTTCATGGCCGTAGAGACGCGATGAATACAACTGCATAGGTTGGACGAAATCACGTCGTCACATACCAGCTAGGAGCACAACCCATGCAGCATCACCACATCACAGCATGGACTTTAGCCATATTCGTATCTGTCGGATTTATCGTTACGGCATGCAGCGAGTCATCGACCTCGCCAGTCGCAGATGACTTCATGGTCAGCGATAGCGGATACTCGTCGTTTGATACAACCCAACTTCGCGCTCTGCTGAGTGGATACCCATCTGCCGCGATATCGGATACTGAACAACGTGCGTTGTTGTTTATGCGCGAGAAGGAAAAGCTTGTCCACGATCTCTATGCAAGCTTCGGTGTGCAGCATAACAAGGTCATGTTTATGAACATTGCACAGAGTGAGCAAACCCATGCACATGCTGTCTTGCTGTTATTGCGGCGTTATCAGGTACCAGACCCTGTGCAGGGTAACGGCCCTGGTGTCTTTACCGACACGATGCTCCAGCAGCTGCACACACGACTGCAGACAGTTGGGACGTCGGATCTTGTCTCCGCATTACTCGTTAGTGCAGAAGCAGAAGAGATGGACATTCGTGATCTGTCCTACTTGAGCGCAAGAGTCGACAATCAAGATATCCTGATAGTGTTCAGCAATCTTGCCAAAGGGTCGCGCAATCACCTGCGGGCATTTGTTCGCAACCTCGCTCAAGTGGGCATCAGGTATAGTCCGCGCGTGTTAGACCAGGCTACCTACGATGCAATCATATCCACCCCAGTCGAGAGAGGCGGATAAGGGGGCTAGGGCGTCTACGCAAATCCTGGTGGCTCTTGATCGGGTGGTAAGGGGAACAATTCCTTCACAATTGGTACCAGTGCAGAAAGGTCGGGTAAGAGTGGCGAGTCGGGTTCGAGATGGACTGTCTGCCCATCAATCACCACGACAATGGTCGTTCCCGAATTCCGTGCTCGTGCTCGCATGTCATAATTGGCCCGCACAAATGATGCAGCAATCCGCTGACGCTCAACGTCGCCTGATAATAGCTCATCAAGAAGAGAGCCCGCCTCTGCCAGCATCGAGTTTTCTTGGTTGCTGAGATTCGTTGTCATAGATAGTCCAGACATGGCAAACACTCCG
>CAZAGH010000026.1:2986-11235 GCA_964484755.1 uncultured Melioribacter sp.
GGCATTGCACCGACCGTGATGTCTGAACTATGCCGCAGATTCATCATGCCGGTAACGCGAAGGCCTGCAAAGATCGACACTGGTCCAATCGTAGTTGCTTCTGCCGTGAGATCGATGATCCCGAGAGGGCCCATGGCAGATACACCTAGTGCTGCCGACCCCATTAATGCGCGCTGTAACACCGGTACCTCGGCAATGCGTGCCTCTGCCCCAAAGACAATGAACGGCATCGTGCTTTGCTGTGATGTCTGTTGAGCTATGCCATTGCTGAACTGCTGGATTTGCTGTACAGAACCCATAGCGCCCCCTTCAACGAAGAGTCGGAGAGCGTCATATGATGCGACATCATACCGCAGACCGAAAGATGATGGGGCGGCAATACCCGAGAGTCCGTGAACAGGAACACTCTCCGCTGCAAAGAGTCCTAGGGCAGACAACTGCATTTGGGAGTGTTGCTGCTTGAGCACATTCATGGTTGCAGGTTCAATCTCGACGCGTTGTATATGCACCTCAGGCTGTTCTGCTACTTCTACGACTTCACTCGTAGCCGATTTTGCTGGCTCATCTGGCACGACGGTTCTCGAAGAGAGCTGAATTGTCGGCAATTGTGAAGGTGCGATTGCGGCCATACTTTTTGTGACAGCTGATGATACGCTTGTATCAGGTCGATGCGCGTTCCTCATCAAGTCATTGTGTGATGTTCCGATTACGGTGAACCACAGTGATACCAGCGTGGCGAGAACTGAACTCAGTGCGATTGGGCGCGAAACCTGATGCACTGGCTCTGGCGACGCCGTAATGGCGGCAAGAACTGCCGCTCGAATAGCGGTAGGGGGCTCAATGGAATAGGCATCATTGATGATGCTGTGGTCAAGTTGCGCTTCCTGTTCAACGAGCGCAGCAAGTTGAGGGTCGCGAGACATATCATCAACGAATGCCTGGCGCTCGTAGTCGTTGAGATCATCTTCGAGATACCGCTGAACAAGTATCTGTGTACTCGATTGCATCAGCGCGTCTCCTGCACAAGATAGACAAGCTGACGTCGCAAAATTGCTTTAGCGCGCTGCACACGCATGCGCACGGTCCCCGGGTTCTCCGAGATCATCGTTGCGATGGTGTCGTACGGTAATCCATCGTAGTAGCGCAATACGAAGGCATCACGCAGGAGCAATGGCAACTTGGAAACAGCCGCCCCAACGTGCTCTCGAATGTCTGCACGAGCGATGTCGATGTAAGGGTCGGACACAAGATGCGCCTCTTCGAGTTCAACCGTTTCCTTGGCATCCCGCCAGAGATTGATCACACGTTGACGCGCAATCATGAGGCAGAAAGGGAGTGGGTCAACAATCGTATTACCCCTCACCAGATGTGCATGCAACTTGATAAACGTGTCCTGCGTTATATCCGCAGCATCCAACTCATTCGATGTCATACGCAGTGCATACATATACACGTGCCCGCTGAGCACGTCATAGAACTCTGCAAATGAGGCATCTCGCGTAGCAGGGTCGTTTACTGCTTGTAGTAATTCTTGAGGGACAATATGTGTGCTCGGGGTAAACACGCAACAAGTATACACCCTCAATGCAGACAATCGTCACATCGCTTAAGCCATCTTCCAGCAGATGTGACATCGCAATCGGATCCGGGTGTAACTGTTCGTGATCACACAGGAGTCTCGTATCATGATTCGCATCTTTCAATCGCTGGTGATGGTGTGCTATGCTGCGTGTTTACTTCATGCGCAATCGCAGATCCCTGATGTTCTCTGGGAGCGAGGCGGGAACACTCGCCCTGCTTACGACGTAGTGCCACTATCGGAGGGACGTCTGCTGGTTGGTTCGTTCGATGGTTCTGTGCGTTTATGGGACCTAGCGACAAAGAGTGCCACCCTTACGTTGATAACGACCACATTTCTTGGTGGTCGGGCCATGGCAGTGACGCCAGATGAAGCGATAGTGATTACGGGAGACACTAGCGGCTGGGTAAGGTGCTGGTCTATCGAATCAGGGCGACTACTCTTTACCCTTGGAAAACACACTCTTCAAGTAAATGACATTGCGTGCTCTCCAAAGGGAGATTGGGTTGCCGTAGGGGACGATGCGGGCGTAGTTCGAAGGTGGGATCTGAGTCTACGTACAGTTCTTGATTCCGTGAAGCTGTCATCACCGATTCGCTCCATTGCTGTAAGCCCTGATGGGGCAACCATGGTTGTAACAACATCCCTCAGCAACGATAAAGGAGTTGCTCCAGCTGCAAACCCAGCGCGAATTCTCAATGTCCCAGGATTGTCTGTTCGATCCATCGTTGATGGGGTAGCGCCTGGCTCAACTGGAAGCTCGCCAATCTACGCGGCTGCCTTCACTTCTGCGAGCAGAATCCGAATGGTAGGGTCGAACGCGATCTTGACGGTGGATGGCACTACTGGTTCCATTGTAGACCGCCGTAACGCAGACTATGGCGTTGCTGGAGGGCCAGAGTTCATCGTAGTTGAAGATTCAGCTAGCGTCATAACAGCTGGGGTGCTCTTCGCAGGACTGCGTCGTTACACTGATGCACGCACAGATGTTGACACGATAGTGGAGTTCGGACGTCAGGTATCGGCACTTGCAATCGACCGTTCTGGGAAGCGGCTTTTCATGGCAACCCAGGGTAACGATGTTCAGGTATGGGACCTCACGGCTGATACGTTCATGTTTGACCTCGAAGGCATGACTGGGTACCTACGCCGTGCCGCTTGGTCTATCGATGGAAACATGATAGCCACCGCGTCATCAAGCTCGGATAGGATTCGGCTTATCGATGTCGCGAATGGTTCTGTTGCTCATACAGTTGAGAACCGGCCTTGGGGCTTTCCTACACCGGCTTCCATGGTGTATGATAACTCCATGCAGTCTTTGTACTTCACACCTGTTGCCAATGATGGTATACGTCGTTTGCGCCGATACGACATTCAATCGAAATCTATGGATACCGCGTTCTCTCGTCGTGCCACATCGGTGGTAGCGAGTAGGACTACAGACCGCTTGATTGTGCTCAGTCGTGACAGTTCGTTTGTGCTACAATCGGGTAACCCTCAGCCCTTTGCTTCGTGGGCGATAGATGCCTGCAATCCATGGATTGCCATGTCAACGCGCGATGGACGCATCGTGACGAGCTGTTCCGACACCACGATTCGCATCCTCAACGGGCTAAGTGGTCAGCCTTTCGGTTCGATATCGGTTCCTGCTTCGGTCATAGACATCCTTGCTCCGGCATCTCAGATTGGTGAAGCTGATGTGTTAGTATTCCTGCAATACGGTCGTACACGCCCGGATGCTGTTGATGCTGTTATTCTTGACGCTGAGAATCTTCAGGAGAAAACCGTGCTACCGGCGATCGGAAAGCCCTTTATCGATGGATTCCTTGGGAATCGCATTGCCTGTTCGAAGTCTGCCAAGCATTTTGCGGTAGGACAGGACGACGGTACGATCGTGATTGTGGAGACAAAAACAGGGGCACGCGTGAAGACGCTCGAGACAGGCGGGTCGCCAGTGGTATTCCTTTCGGTCCACTCTGATAACGAAGTGATGATCGCCGGTACGGCAGACGGGAGAGTCCTACGAATGAAGGACCCATGGCCGCTGCCGACTTCCTCGGTGGACGAAGCCGAAATCCTGACCCGAGAACATTTGCAGAACGCCGATGAAGTATTGTGGTACCTCTTAGACGGACGATGTGTTGGCGTCGGTGCGGACTATGTGCCACAGAACCTACGTCAGCCATATGTGATCGTTGCGCGTTTTGGAACCCAAGTACGCTCAAAGCTCATGCTTGATGAGGGAATTAGATGAACCTTGTTCGTTATGTAGTGTTGATGTTTCTGATGCTCACGCTTGCATCGGTGATTGTTTCTGCCCAAGCGCAACTAGAAGTGCAATGGGCAACCTACCTTGGTGGCTCCGGTAAAGACCAAATGCGCGATCTATGTGTTGATCGTGACGATAATGTGTACGTCTGTGGCGTGTTCACGAGCACGGATTTCCCCAAGCCCCGTAACGTTCCAACTTCATTTGACACAATTGGACCCGGGGGCTATCTCGCTTCATTCAGTCCAACTGGAGAGATGCGTTGGCTGCAGTATTTCAGTTGCGTCCGACCACTAGAGCTTGCGATTTCAGATGCGGGAGTGCTCGTCATGGTGGGCTCAATAGCCAATCAATGCGGCAATGTGGATGCAACAGTATCGACGTTTACAACGCTCGGAGAACGTTTCGCTCGCGACCAGTTTCTCGGAGGATCAGAGGCAGATGTTGCTACGACTGTTGACATTGTAGGAAACACGATCTACGTAGGGGGCGTCACAGAGTCGCGCGACTTCCCGACAACGGCGAATGCTATGCAAGCTAGTTATCAGGGTGGTGGCCTTGCTGGGCAAGGTATTGGAGATGGGTTTGTTGCCAAGTTGAGTCTCGTTCAGTCACCAAGTGGCTGGCAGATTGTGCCAGATGTGGTTACATATTTCGGCGGACGCTACCTTGATGAAGTGCTGGTGGTGCGCGTACGCAACACGCTCGGCCACGTATACGTGGGTGGGCGCACCCGAAGTGACAAGCTACCGGGCAACCCCGTGCTTCAGCCAGCGCGACTTGGCACCGTCTTCGATGACGATGGATTTGTAGCACGACTAGACTCCACTACGCTGGAGTGTCAGTGGTCTACATATTGCGGCGGAGCAGGCAATGAGGTTGTGTATGGCTTGCAGCCGTTCCGCTCCAATCAACCTGGAGCTGGTGGTGAGAAGTTCACCCTGCGTGTTTGTGGCCTCTACAACGGTGGTCCGTTCCCAGCTCCTGGTAGTCCAACAGGAGGTATGCCTTACGCCGGTGGCAGTGCTTTGGGTGGTGATGCATTTATGCTGCTGATAACAACAGAGCCCACCGTTACGGCGGTTACGTGGTACGTAAACACACCAGGTGACGATATCCTTTGCTCGTTCACACGAGGCAATACGAATACTGGACCTCTTCTCTTTTCCAACGGTTTTTATTTCTGCAAGAATGGTCGATTCAGTGCGTTTCGGTTGAATCCTTATCCAGGTACCAATCCAGTTGGACTGAGCGAGTTTTGCGGTAACGCTGATGAACTCACGCTCGACGCAGAGCAATTCCGCTTTGGCTTCGGTGGTATCGACGAAGGCCCCAACTCGAGCTACATATGTGGCACGACAACGAGTACCGTCATGCCCGGTACCAATGCACCAGGGCCAGTGTTCCAAAGAACATCAGGGGGCGAGCGCGACGGTTTCCTTGTGAAGATCGGATGCGGTGCTAGCACGACCAAGATTCTTGCATCCGACACTGTGCTCTGTGCAACGGGGGATAGTGTAACGTTGACGCTGCAGCCTTCGCCAGCAAATGTGGTATGGGGAGATGGCAACGTGTCGTCAACGAGAGTGATCACGACGGCCGGCACATACAATGTCAAGTACAACGCCGGTGGTTGTGAATACGCCGATAGCATTGTTATCAAGCCTGGCCTTCTGCCGTCAGTCAAGCTCACACCGACAGACACAGTATCGATTTGTGATACGTCGGGCGTTGTGCTGACGCTCTCTGGTCAGAACATGGAACGTGTGTTCTGGTCGACTGGTGAGCTGAGTGCAGACACAATCCGCAATGTTCGCTCAATCAGGGTCCGCACTCCGGGCCAGTACAGTGCTGTCGTCTTCTCACCCGATGGCTGCTCGGTTACAACAGACACCGTTACTGTTGTCAATGCAGGAAGCGGCGCAGGCAACAGACTTGTGCTCGAGATCGGCAACAAGGACAGCGTGCGTGTGGGAGATACACTGCGGCTTGTCTTGCGCTGGGATGTTCCTCCTGGCACAGCATTAGAATCACTGCCACTAGATTGGTCCGCCCGCTTACGTTTTGATCGGTACCTGTTCTTTCCTGTACGCCCCTTGTCAAGAGGAGTTACGGATGATTCACTGCGAACGATTGTCGTGAGCGGACGCCGCAAGATTACGAGCGATACTCTCGGTATTGTTCTGTTGCATGTGGCACTCGGTGACACCGACACCACGGGTATCACGGTTGACAGTCTGCTGTTTGATCCATGCGGGAGTCTATCGCAGGAGCGCTCGATTGGTGTGCACATTGCAGGAATATGTGAGGCAGGGGGCGCAAAGCGCTTTGTGACGACGCAGTCATCGCGACTCCGTGTTGTTGTTGCCTCAAATCCCGTTGGAACAGATGGTGCTGTTGCTGTTGCGGAAGGCGAGGGTATGAGCGAAGCATCTGGGCGCATCATCAACGTGATAGGTCAGGAAGTCCCAGTGGAAGTACTCGCACGAGCGTCAGAGTCGGCAGAATGGGCGATTCCATCGTGGCTCCCCAATGGTAGGTATGTGTTTGTTGTCCAATCGCTGACGGGGCTAACATCCACGATCTTTGAGGTCGTGCGATGAGAATGCTCGTTGCTCTTGCAGTCGCATCATGCTCTTTCGCGATTGCGTTGGCGCAGATCCGAGTTGATGCGGGGACTTCAGTTGGCTTTACCTCTGCCAGTGCATCATTCCGAGACCTTCCAGGATTCCCAACGTGTTGTCCATCGTTTGAATCGGGTTCAGGCACGGGACTTGGACTAGGTCTCGGTGTCGATATTCCAATTGCCGGATCGCTCTTCGGCAGCATTCGCCTTGCATCCAACGATAGGTCGCATACGATGTCTACTAATGAACTGGTGAATATCATTGTTGGTAACCGTCTTGTGCAAAGCACCATCGAACATACGTTTGCGTTGCCCCTTACCGAGTATGGTCTTGAATCACATATCGGCTATCGCTTCGGCGACCTGACCATACGTACAGGCATCGGCTATTCGCATCGTGCATTGGGCTCTGTGCGTGCAAAGGAAGAGATCGTTGATCCTAGTGGCGTGCGATTTACCGAGACACAGTCCACTACTCGAAACGCAAGGACGGCTCCCATGCCCGGGTCTATAACTTCTGCGTGGCATTGGATAGGTGTGCTAGGATTCGACATCTCACTCAAGCGTGGTGGTGCATGGAAGCTCACGCCTGAAGCATCACTAACAACAGCACTGACGAGTGTTACGTCAGTTACGCCCTGGATTCTTACGACAACATCGATTGGATTGCGTCTTTCGTATACGTTTGGAGTAAACAACCAACCAGTGTTGGCACCGAGCAAGGAACCAAGAAAGTTGGCGGCAACACCTCCTGCTGCTGCAAAGCCGATAGTTCCGAGCACATTACAACCAGTGAACTACGATGTAAAGCTTGAATCCGATTCAAAGCTAAATGTCCGCATCGAGGAGATCGAAGAGGAAAGATATCTGCCTGTTCTACCATACATGTTCTTTGATCGTAATTCGGCTCGTGTACCTGCGCGATATGCCCAACGGCCGTTGCGCTCAATATCAACTGCGGATATATCGGACATTGAACTTCATCGTCAGGTGCTCAATGTGATCGCGGAACGTATGAAGCTGTATCCTGCGGCTAAGCTCACGCTCACGGGATCGTGTGCCGCGGACGAGCAGGACACATCGCTGGCTATCAAACGAGCGATGTCCATTGCATCTGTGCTCGTTGATTCCTTTGGTGTAGACAAGCGCAGGATCGTAACACGTGCGCGTCGCGCGCCCCTAGATGAAACTGTTGCCACTGGTGGCGAGGCCTTAGCTGCCTATGATGAGAACCGTAGGGTAGAGTTTAGCTCAGTTGAATCGCAACTGTTGATGCCATATCGTGTTGCGGATACAACGTTGACGATGGATCCACCATCAATTATGATTCGCGCGAAAACGCGTGATGGTAAACCACTTGATTCGTGGAGAGTTTCTGTAGACGGGGCTGGTGTTGACTCGTCATCTCGTCAGGGCAAGGTCGAGTTTGCCTATCAGCCAACGCAAGCAGCAGCACAATTAGCCCTTGCCAACGCAGGAATGTCCATCACCATCGAAGGACGTCAGTCCGGTGCGCCCGTTCGTGATACCCTGCAAGTGCGAGTTAATGCAGTTCGACTGTTCGATAAGCGCAAGGAAATGCGCAACGACAGCATCATTGAGCGTTATACGTTGATCGTCTTCCCATTTCGAAAGGCAGATCTCACGGATGCCCACCAGCAGATTCTCAACTTTGTTAGAAGTAGAATCGGCGTTGACGCACGAATCATCGTTGAAGGTAGCACCGACATCCTGGGATCATCAGACGAGAACGCACGATTGAGTCGTGAACGCGC
>CAZAGH010000026.1:11335-22568 GCA_964484755.1 uncultured Melioribacter sp.
GCACCGACATCCTGGGATCATCAGACGAGAACGCACGATTGAGTCGTGAACGCGCAGCCGCGGTGGCACGCGAGCTTCAAGGGATCATTACGATCAGAGGCCTCGGCGAGCCGGAAGCTGGTGTCTCTCAGCGTTTACCCGAGGAGCGAATGCTGCGACGTGTCGTGACGATCACAGCATATGTGCCTGTGGGAGGCAAGTAGATGTGACGTGCTATCGAGTCGTGTATACCACGCCACTGCGCACGAGCAGCGTGCTGTGCTTGTTGTTGGACAACGCCCCATAGACCCCATCCGGTAGTCTACGTACTTCGTCTGCTGTAACATCGCTGGCCACGGTCTCACCGTGCAGTGAATAGAGTGTCCAACGAGCTTCGGTATTGAACGGGGTGCGTACATCCTCTGCAATACTCGTTGGCGTTGACACATACTTCGCCGCAAATATTGCGGCAGCCTTATCGACACCTAATGGGTCATGCACTTCGTGGGCAGCCCCCTGATAGATCGTGGTCTCGTAGCTAGAGGCTGGCATGCCACGCTTTGCGAGATCCTGGACTATCGTACACGTACCGCTCATGAGGGGGTAGTTAGCAGAGACAAGGGGCACACTGTGGTACGGACGGTTGACGCCGCATGCGACAACGGGGTCGTCGGTTTGATGATAGCTAAACAACGGTATGAAGGGAGCATTGTCCAGGTAGGAAAGATCCAGCAATGCACCAAAGATGTTGAGAACAACATCTACCGAGGGCGTTGGCACATCTGTGTGCTGCGTGCCCTCGTAGGACCCCATATCAGGGCGCTCAAACGTGCCATTGATTCGTCCAACGTCACTGATTTTACCAATTGCAGCAGGGAGCTTATCGAGAGGGTCGATGTATGCCGCGTGCAGCGCCACTATAGATCCTGCACTCGCACCGCCGATCACAATGCGTGAGGTATCAATGCCATACTGGCTCGCGTTCTTGGCGAGGAAGCGAAGTCCAGTGCGGATATCCTGAATGCCCCGAAAGCATGCACGGATAAGCTCAGCCTCATCAAAGGCGAACGGAGGATCGAAGAGTCCACCGTGAATGCCAAGTCGATAGGATATCGTGACGGCCGTGTAGCCACGGCGTGCCCATGATTCAGCTAGCGCTTGAAAGTCCGCACGATTACCCTGAATGAAGCCCCCTCCATGGATCCACAATACAAGTGGACGCTTTGCCGCGTTGTCATTCGTTGGGACAACGATGTTCATCCGCAGCGTATCTATTCTACCGTCGAATCGAACAGCCGTAGCGTATTGTATATCCTTGAAGGACGTGATCTTGTAGGATTGGTCTACGAATGTTTGGGCGTACGAGCTATATGCAGCACTTATGGCAGCAATCAGAGACAGAGTATAACGATGAAACCTCATTTATGTTCTCCGCAACGTTCAAGCATGTGACTACGCGATGTGCTATGGATTACAAATCCATGCACTGTGCCGTACAACGAATGTAATTGAATTGTACGTATGTTGTTGTCACCGCCTGTACCCCAAAAAAGGTAAACCATGATACGATCGACACTGATCATGCTTCTCGCTGGGATATTGCTTGCAGCATGCGGTAATGATTCTCCTTCGCCAACACCGCCACCAACACCATCGCAAGACGTTGACGAGAACGGCATCACAACCAAGGGGCTTGCAGTACGCTATAAGTTCGATGACGACCTTAGGGAGGCGACTGGGTCGGGACTTGACGGAACGCCTCATAGCGACGTAACGTATGTTGATGGCAGAAATCCAAAGGCTGGCAAAGCTGTCCGCTTCAATGGCTATTCGGGGTACGTCACAGTGACTGGAAGTAAGATGAGTCTTCTCGAGCCTGAAGAAGCCTTTACATTCTCGTTCTGGATCAATGCGAATAGGTCCAATGGCTATGATCAATGGGCGCATATCATTTCAAAGGCAAACAACTTTGGTAACGGCTATGTGTTCAAATGGACGCATGATGGTGGCAAGAACCTAGATGCTTTTCTTGTCTATGGCGCAAATGGGACAAGCACACCTAACGACAGGCTGACTGTTCCGAATCTTCCGTACATCGGTACCTGGACGCATGTCTGTTACACATGGTCGAAATCTGCAGGTTTATTCGTTCTCTATATCAACGGTGTTGCTGCTGGAGCAGTTGTTAATAGTAGGTATCGAGGTGAGCACAGTGGCAACACCATGTACATTGGTGGACAGCCATATACGATGCCGAATGGTGAGATCATCGATAGAACAATTCCTGCTGCTATTGATGACCTGCGCATCTACAACAGAGCGCTCTCAAGTGATGAGATCAATGCACTTGCTAATGAAGGTGCGTCATGATTAGTCGTCGCCTGTGATGGAATCAATATCTCCGCATACATAAGAACTGGAGACTGCATTGATACCGCACACATCGAGCATAAGCTTGCCAACAGAGGTAGGTAGCGTTGCTGCAGCGGATTTCATGTGAACATTTCGGGCGTACAATTCGAGTTCACCATTAGGGCTTCGCAACTCGAACAACGGATGGGGTACCCATCCTGCGCCATCCCAGAGTTTAGCGTTTTGAAGTCCTTCAGTCTTAAGGCCGTCAATCCGAATTGTTCGCTTCGTAGGTGCCATTGCCGACTTCCAGCTAAATAAACCACAGTTGTATGATAACTCGGGATCAGCTCCCTTTACAACAACATTCTCGATTGTGTGTGTGGATGTAGGCTCACTACCCCAACCAAGCTGGAAGGGGGCTCCATTACGCCGCTTTATGATCGTTACGTTGCGAACCGTCATACCTCGATAGAGCTTGATGGCATCATCCGTGACATCGATTGTACTGTTTGTTATCGTAGACCCATTCCCTGCTCCAAAGCCATCGCAATTGCTTCTACTTTCTTCTGTGCGACGCTCAATCATAAGTACGTTGTCTACCTTGATCGGAAAGAGGATTGATGTGATGTTGTATGTACGAGCGTTGCGAAGGGTTAATGAGCTAATCCTGAGCGTGTCACCCAACGGTAGCATCAGCGCGCTGATTGCACTATAGCGCCACTTCTCGCAGTCGGCCGCACGATCGTCTCCTGTAGTCTTGTTGCAATCCGGTGAGTCATCGACCTTGTTCGGGCCACGCGCCCAGGCGACTGTGTTCGTTCCCAATATCACCGAAGTTGATCGGTTTTCGCCCCGTATCGTTAAGCCGTGTGTGCAACGGAATCCTCCAGTGACGGTAACGTTCGCTCCGATAACAACAGTCTTTACCTCTGGAGGGGGCATAAAGTAAAACGACTCTACATCATCATCACCGCCCCATACAACTGACTCCGTGATATGCAGCGTTCCCGTGGACTCGTCCCAAGTTGCTTTGCCGCTAAGCCCCCTGTCAATAAACCACTGCGGCACACCAGGCGAAACACCTTGATGCGAGCAAGAAGCTAGGAAAACGAAACTTATGATGCAGCACAGACGATTCATAGGCCGTTTAGAATAGTGCTGCAAACAGTAACGTTACTACGCGATGGAAAGAACATCGACAGCTGGGTAAGGCTTCCCGTCAGATTCTCTCTTCGCGCTGCGGTTGATACGCCAAGCACAAAGCGTTTGCCATCTCCACCGCTTCCACCAACGAGCCCCGATTGAGACAAACGATAACAACGTTCACCGCCCCGATGGCAACGGCCATGTCCCATACGACACCTTGTCTGACAGGCAGTGCACCGATTACGGCAGCAGTATTATCTGACCCTTCATGCGGCATGTTGTGCCAGAGCCGGAGACTACTGCTATGGAGCTAATCACGCCAGTTAGGGTGTCTGTGACACTCGTTTTACTCGACGAAAACGTGTATGACGTAAGTTGAGGTTCGGGCTCGAAGAGAGTAGGACGTATACCGTACACGATTACTTTGACCTCTCCCTTGGCAAAACTTTGACTGGTAAATGAGACTACTGAACGATGGTCCGAAGCTCGGAAGTCGTGCACGAAGAATTTCGTCGCACCAAGCCCATTCTCCTTTACAATCGAAATGTTGACTGTGTCGCTGTAGACAAGTCTATCATAGCGTTCCTGGGAGATGACGACTGAATCCGTCTCCTTAATATCTGGGTTTGGAGTTGGGTCTGGATTAACGGGAGAGTCAGTGTCACATGCTGTCAGGAATAACGTGAATGCAGTAACGAGTGCAAAAGTTTTGAGCATAGTATATGGTTGTCTTGGTGTGTCTAAATGATGCCGGCGAAAAAATACCAATATTCCTCAATAATAGTATCGCCAATCGAACGTAGCACGTATGCCCAAGCCATAGAGTGTTTGCAGTTGGAAGGTAGTTGCCGGTGTTATAACCGTGTTCCAGAATATTGGAATATCGGCAGAGCCATACAACTGAACAGCAATGCTGGAGGCTTGGTCAACTGAGAACATCTTAAACAGGCGCCATTCAACAATTGGTGCCTCAATCTCCAACGAATGCAAGTCCAAGGCTTCCGTCTGCATTCCCTTGTCGGCAGTCTCTATCGGGATCTGGATCTTTTGTGTTTGTCCCCAGCGGCCAAACAGGTTGACACCCACCTCGCGACCAAGAATAAACTGCAATCTGCCTAGCGGAGTAGCCATACCACCTTGCCATCCGAGCAGTCCACCATCAATTGCGGAGGACATCATCTTACCGTAAGTACTGCTTGAAAATGGGGCTATGAGTAATGCACCCAGAATCAGATCGCCTGGGATGGCATAAAACGGCATTCGGATTCGTGCACTGAAGGAACTTCGGAATGGGACGTCAGCTATAATGTTGTTGCTACCGACGATTGTGGAGTCAGTTGAGAAGTTGATCTTTGATGCATTCACATGTGCGATGCCGAACTCGAGGAACACAAGACCGTCGTCTCCCTCCGATGTAATACCATCTAATCCCAGCCCTGCACGAACATTGAAGCCTATAGTTCCAATATCGAACGCATCAAAAACTTCCGGCGTAAAACGGTCGTTCCAACCCACCGTTCGCACGTAAGGAGAGATCCCAATAAAGCCCCCTAGCTCAGAGCGAAACCGCGGCAACTCTCCCTTACCTGCGCGCAATGCTGGTCCTGGAGTCTCCATGATAACTTGCATGAAGATCGGGTTGAGGGACTTGCTCGCAACTGTACTTGGAATGTCTGTAGCTGTGCAAACGTCAAGTGTGTCGGCCGTTTGCAACAGCAGACCATCGATACCATCTTCGTTAAATGTATGCTCGGAATACGTAGGCTGGTTCGCGTAGGCATCCACCAACTGCTCAAGACTTATGCGAACGACCTCAGCAATATTTTCTACATCCTCGGGACGTAGGAATGAGTCTCCCATGAGCACCAGAGGTTTGCCAGTCCAACTTGCAACTTCGAAGCCGTGTTCATTGTAGTAGTCATGCGTTCCTTTTCGTAGCGAAGCATCGCCCCAGCTCCCTGCAACGTGCCCTGCAGCAAATGCATCTTGAAGAAAGTGGATGCCGAAGGCCTCGTCTGACAGAGCCGCTAGCGCAAGACCACTGCGTTGTTCCTTTGTTAACGACGGATCATGAAGGCGCTTTGCTTTCGCCATTGCTCGGTAATGCGACCATAGGTACACCCCAAGAGCATTGATTTCACCACCCTGCGCAATACAGCCCTCAAGGTACTCTGCAGCGGTTACACTTATTGAATTTCGTGCAAGAAGGAAGTGGGCGTTGTTCGAGCCAGCTCGCGTGGCATACTCTGGATCGGCTGACTGAAGTGCAATATCGAGCTCGCGAACTGCATTGATACGTGCTGAACGATTCGTTCCCGCACCGAGTGCTCGCTTATACTGTTCTGAAACTTGGGCAACGCCCATGATCCACTTCGTCGATAGGATGTTCCTGAGCATGTTCGACGAAGAACATGAGTGGTCGCCGGCAATTGCGGGCCAGGCACCCCAATCAATGTACTTCGGTACAGCTGGCAACTCTGGGATGACTACTGATGCTGACAGACGGTGCTCGTGACCCATTCTTGCCCAACCCCATATAGAGTCCAGCCGGGCTCTTCTGGCTACATCAAGTTTCAATACAGCTGCAACCGTGATATCTCTGTGCTCCGGATACAACCACGCATGGGCCGTCTGGGCAGATGCCAACAGTGCTGTAATTCCAACAAACAGTAGTCTACCCATTCGTGACCCTTCGGCAAAACGAGCTAGTGTTTTTAGATGCGCAAACTACCAAAGCCTTCCATATAGATAGAGCGCCAAGGTTAGGCCTCATAGTCGGGATGTATGGTCTATCAAGCCACGTCTCGCAGTCGGCCGCATGATCGTTTCCTGTGGCCCCGTTGCAACCTGCCGAACCAGAGCCTTATTCGGCCCATGCGCACACACGGCTTTCAATTGCTAGGCGACGCACCTTGATGTAAGTAAGATGCAAATGCCGCGAAACACACTAGGCAGCACAGACGATTCAAACGTGTTTTAGAATAGGGCTGCAAATGGCAATGTTACTGCGCTAGCGATGAGCGTCGCCGTTACAAGTTTACTTGCTAGTGGGGTGTCGCATCCGTAACGGTCTGCAAGCACCACGCCGATTGGAGAAGCCGGCATTGCCGCAAACAGTATGGTAATCAAGCGAGTGTTAGCATCGATGGTAGCTGCCTGCAAGAACCACGATACAAGCAGCGGCTCAATCAGCAATGCTAGAGCGATACCCGCGATAATCACCTTGGCATCTTTACCAATCTGAAACTTTTCGAGTGAGAGTCCAATAAGCATTGCCGAACACAAGGGCATCGCAGCACCGAGCAATGTGCACGTCCCAAAAACGGTTTCGATAAACACTCCCTTCGTTGGGATCTGCAGTGCAGACCAGGTAAGTCCTGCGTAGAGTGAAACCATGCAGGGTTCTACAAGAAACTTCTTGAGAGCATTGAAGGGGGAACGGCCAGTGTCGTGGGTGCCGAAATACATGGCAATCAGGATGCCTATGGTGTTGCCTGGTATGCCATTGCCGAAGGAGCCGATGATCATCGACATCGAAATGATGGCCGGGTTATCGTGAAACAATACCTTGACAAGTGCATTGCCGATAAGTCCCGAGCTTCCAAACATTGTTGCTATGACGAATGTGCCGAGCGAAACATTCTGAAGCCTTAGCAACCAGCGTCCTACAACATATGCAATGCATCCAGTGGCGATCTCAGAGCCAACCATGGTGATAGCAGCAAAAAGGTCTGTTGCATCGAATCGAGACTGCGCCATGGATGAAAAGATCAGCGCAGGACACAGCACATTCATGAGCAGGAACGATAAGAGGCTCATGTTGCTTCGTGACATGAGCTTGCGGTGTCGAAGAAAGAGAGTGATGCCAATCATTGCAATAAACATTGCAACAAACGAAGCTACGGATAGGCCAATGTTCATCGATGTATCATTGTTGTGGTGCTCGCCAAAAGTAAACATTGATTGACAGCAACAGATGCCTTGTGGCTAGTTGCTACATTGTCACCATATGTATATCAGGGGATCATGATATAGTATATTCGGAGAACCTTTTGTGCTAAGGATAACTTCATGACGACTGTCCGCCATGCGCTGCTCTCTGTTTCATTCATCATCGCCAGCGTCTTTGCTGGTTCCTGCTCCTCGGAGTCTACCGTTGACCCGAAGAAAACAGGCAAACTCGTCGGAGTCGATACAATAGGCTACTATAGCAAGGGGCGTGTGCAGGCCATCGTTGATAGCGTGCTCGATGTCTTCCTTTCATCTGCAACGATGAAGGCACCGGCGTTCCGCAGTCAGCTTGCTGGCGCGAAAGCAGGTGTGAAATTCTACAGGCTAGAGTACACATCAGCTATTCCTGAGATGAATGATAAGGCCGTAACAGCGTACGGGTTGGTGGCCATACCAGACAATGTGCAGCCGGGGGCTCCTATTGTGAGCTTTCAACATGGCACTGTATGGTCGCATAAGTGGAGCCCCTCGTATCCGGATGGATCAATGGAAACACAGTTTGCAATCTCACAGTTTGCTTCACAGGGGTATATCGTTGTAGCAGCTGACTACTTTGGCGTAACTCCGGGTTCGGATCTTCCCAATTCGTACTGCGTTAAGAACAGCACGGTGCAGGCTTGTGCAGACATGCTTACAGCTGCAAAGCAATTCTTGCAACAGAGGAGCATCACAACAGGGAAACTCTTTCTCTATGGATGGTCGCAAGGCGGCTTTAGCACCGACGTATTTTTACGTTACCTGCAGGAACAGAACGTGCCCGTCGCGGCAACTGCAACAGCTTCTGGCCCCTCTGATCCCTTCACATTTGTGCAAAAGGGTTCCACAGAAGCGCCGTCAACACAAGCCCCTTATGCTGTTGGAATCATATCGAGCATCGTATTCGCATACGACTCGTATGGAAGTGCACCTGGCTATGCACGTGAAGCAATCAACCCCAAATACTATGAAGATGCTCGCGCGTTTTACAATCTTGAAATGAGTGCTGCAGAGTACTTCTCGAAGGTGCCGCTTACATTCGACAGTCTCTACACACCTAAATTCATCGCCGATGCAAGAGCTGGTTCAGGACCTTTCTGGCAGGCACTTAAGGATGCTGATGCATATAGCTTTCAAGTCCTGTGCCCTTATCGCGCGACATATAGCAACGTCGATGAGTACATTTTCGCTGAAGTCTCACGCAAGATTGTCCAGTATCAAAAGAAATTTCCTGGTTCGAAGGCCGAAGAAATTGATGCAGGGCCGAATGCAGACCATAGATCCGTCTACATGACGTCACTCATCAATACCTTGCCCTGGTTTGACAGTTTGAAGTAGGCCGGGGACGATCACACGGAATACCAAAGAACAGAAGCAACAAAAAACCCTATCACGCTGGTCGTGATGGGGTTTTATCGTCTGTGCTCCCTCGGGAAACACAACACCACGTGGCCAACTCCACAACATAAGGCGGCCAGCAAATGAGTGCCAAGCATTGGGTGCATCAACTATATCTGGTGCAGGGCAATCACAGTGTTTGCGACTATTTGAAGTAACGTCAGCAGGATTAGCAGTCTCGTGGGGTGATAGAGCTGTTTGTGATACCAGTTGAAAAGTACGAGGAGTGTTGCCGACGCCACGATGCTGGCTAAGCATGAGTAGCCATCTATCTCGTAAAGCACATGAAAAATGTCGATCTCACTGGGGGAACGTTCGTGTTGGCGCTCATTGCTGCTCCGATGGCTTCGCTCCAGCCCACTGCAACAATGAAATAGAAGTTGCAAAAACTGGCGATGCAGAATATTATACCAATCCTACCAACAGCTCCAGTCCTGACCACGATAGCAGTTATCGGCAGGGTAGTGATCACGGCTTGTTTTGTAGGCAGCCACAGATATCCGATTGACAGGTTTAGGTGAATCATTCACAGCATTTGTGTTGATCTCTATTGCAAAACTGTGCATGTTCACAATGACATATCTCATACCATGGTTAATAGATGGTTCACTCTGTACGTCCTTATAGTGATTACATCGTCTTTGTGGATGAAAGTGGCGACCACTGCATTGATCCTATTGATGCAGAGTACCCAGTATTCGTGCTTTCATTCTGCATCTTCCACAAAGACGTCTACACCCAGCACCTAACGCCAGCTCTTAGAAATCTCAAGAATAGAGTGTTCGGTCATGATCTTGTAATCCTTCACGAATCAGATATCCGCCGAAAAAAGCGGGCCTTTTCGAAGATGTCAAAAGAGCCGCGATCATTGTTCATTAACCTACTAACTGAAGTGATCAACCAGGCCGACTTCTCAATTGTCGCGGTTGTTATTGACAAGCGTAATCATATTCATAACGGCTCTCAAACAGAGCATCCATATCACATAGCGCTGATACATGGGCTGGTGCTCTTGGAGCAGTTCCTCGAGGAGAAAGGACACGCTCTTGAAACGACAGTCGTGGTGTTTGAGTCCCGAGGAGCTAAGGAAGACAAGGAACTTGAACTCGAGTTTCGGCGTGCGTGTGATGGTGGTAACAATAAATCAAAGCCATTAAGCCTTGAAATTGTGATTGCTGATAAGAAGGCTAATTGTGAAGGGCTATAGATTGCAGATCTCACGGCCCGACCAATCGGGTTGTCGGTGATTCGACCTCAACAATCCAATAGGGCATTCGAGGTAATTCGTACCAAGTTGTTTCACCTCTCTGGGAAAAGGGAGCCACCTAAAGTGCCAGTGGTGAATGTCGTGGGCGAGACGCCGCCATAAAAAAGCAAAAGGGCCCTCGTAGTACCGAGAGCCCTTCGCCGGCCGCGTAGTCGCAACCCATTTATCTGTGTGCTCCCTCGGGGACTCGAACCCCGGACCCACTGATTAAGAGTCAGTTGCTCTAACCAGCTGAGCTAAGGAAGCGAGCAAAAATACTGCTCACTTCGAAACTGGCAAGGGGCTTTTTTAAAATTCTATGATAATGCCGATTGTAGGAGTAACCAATGTCGAGGAATCGTCAAGGAATACCGGGATAGCATTGGAACCATCCGGCCGAACTGGTTGACCATCAGAACTGGCCCAGTCGGAGTTGTCCGCTGTTCGAGTAAAGGTATACTGCCTCGGTGCATCAAGCGAAAACGCAAACACGTTCTGCACGTCGATGAACAGGTCGAGGGACCACGATGTAAATGACCACTTTTTATCAATACGCACATCAACCTGCCTGAAGGCACGCAAACGTTCCGAGTTGAGTCGCGCGAAGTCTAGCTGACCGAATCCGTTCAGGATGAACAGCTGTCGTGACGCGGTTGTATCATATGGCGTGTACGGTGAGCCCCCTGCATAACGGATCTTTCCGCCAAACTCCCAGCCG
Organism: uncultured Melioribacter sp.; assembly: GCA_964484755.1. GTDB lineage: Bacteria > Bacteroidota > Ignavibacteria > Kapaibacteriales > Kapaibacteriaceae > UBA10438. Next base: position 22,165 of record CAZAGH010000026.1, read on the forward strand.
TTGTCGAACTTGTAACCAACGATGCCGCTCACAAGATGACGGAAGTCCCACGCCGATGGGATGTAGGTGTCAGAGTTCAGACCTGTAAACTCACTGTACAAAAGGGTGTAAGAAATTGTCGTAAAGAAGTTCTCCGTGAGCTTCTTCTGGAAGAACAACTCAGCACCGTATGCTCGCCCCTTGCCAGCACTGATGATGGGCTCATTGCCAATAATGCCAAAGTTCGTGCCCTGGTTAGCAAGCGAGATACCGTCGAGCGATGAGATTGGGTAGCCATCGTAGGCTTTGTAAAATCCCTCAAATGTTACGCGGATACTTGGCTCTGGCATGAACTCTACGCCCGCCACATAGTGGGTTGTACCAATGTATGATGACCCAGTGTTAACCAAGCTGTTGGTTGAGTC
>CAZAGH010000027.1:0-22418 GCA_964484755.1 uncultured Melioribacter sp.
GGAATCATACGAGGCGCATCCCATGCATCGACAAGGATGATGCGGACCTGAAATTCTGCCTGAAAGTCGAGGACTGATTCGATCTGACGTCGGGTCGATGCCGTGACCATTACTGGAAGATTCTTTTCGAACACGCCACGCATAGCTTCGTAGCGAATGTCGCGCTGCGCTGTATCAACACCAGCGAGGGCAGCCTTGCTGTAGGCGCGAGCGTTTGCGAAGAGTTCGTAGATCTTGCGAACATTCTCGGCGATGTCCTTGCGCTGCTCATCTGCAGAGTTGCGCACCCACGGTGCTGTTGAGATCTCCATTCCGGGCCACTCCAAAGCAAGCGCAGATGACGGCTGTATGGCGATATCTTCACGCGTCCATCCATCAAGACGCATCAACGATGACCGACCTGCGATGATGCCGCCTTGTGGAACAGAGTTGACGATGAGCACGCCATTCATTCGCACGGTTGGGATGATCTCGCTGTCTGGATTGTACGCTGTCTCCGCACGAACGTTTGGGTTGAAGGTGCCAGTTTCAGCCATGTCCCTCGTGGCACGTACAGCATCTACTTCTGTAAGACCCAAGGTTGTATTGGGAGCAATAAAGCCCGGATACACGCGCTTGCCAGAGCAATCGATGATTCGAGCGTCAGCGGGAATCGTAACCGTAGGCCCGATCTCTGTGATCACGCCATTGACGAACACGAGCGACTGCGGTTGGGCTGTGAAGGTTGGTGTGCCGTAGAGTACGGCATTCTTGAGTACAACAGGTGTCTTCTGTGGTGCACCAGGTATCTCGTCACCAGCAGTTGCGGTAACCGTTGTTATGATGACAACAAGTAGGCGTAGGATATTCTTCATGATGCAAAACTACGACGTAAAAAGAGTAACCCCCAGACGTCACCACTCGTCTAGGGGCCCTCATACTCATTCAATCACACGTCTCAATTTATATACGTAGTTCGACGGAGTCAATATTTTACGGGAACTTTTTTTTGATTTTGTCATCTACGATTTTCTTTCAATCTTTGCAGCCCCTTCGGGGATCGGGGTGTAGCGCAGCCCGGTTAGCGCATCTGCTTTGGGAGCAGAGGGTCGCAGGTTCGAATCCTGCCACCCCGACATCAACGCCTTCTTCGTGAAACTCCGAAGAAGGCGTTCTTGTTTTAAGGGGCATCCTTTCGTTGTATTTTCAACTAATATGCTCCAAATACTACTCCTATCTGCGCTTCTCTGCTTCAGTATATCCCCTGCTGTCTTGTTAGCGCAGGTCCATGATGCCAGTAGCATGCAACATGCCGGCCGCACGTATTCCGCTCCGTCAGATCTCCATCGTAGCGCATCGGCCTTAGTTGCACCTTCGTCAAAGCCGACAATCATCATTCGATATCTGGGATACACATGTTCGCATTGCGTGCGCCAGTTGATCTACATCAACTCGTATGCAGACAGATTGCAGCAAGAAGGTATACGTGTGATTGCTATCAGCCAGGACGATCGCTCCCGCTGGGAGAAGTTGGTTCAAGCTCACGACCTCAACACACAGGTCTTTACCTACTTGGAGGATCGTTCAGGATCGACCGCTCGTTCACTTGGTGCCATCCGCGTTACCGAGGACACGCTCTATGATCTGCACAGCACGATTGTATTCACAGGTAACGCCGTGCGTTACGCCACGTATAGCGATGAGCCCGACATGGATGTTGCGCGCATCATCGGTGCGGCCGTGGAGACTTCGGCCGAGATGCCAACAGCAGTAACGCCGGAGTACATTGATCGCTACCTGCAGCGCGAGCCAACAACAACAATTGTTGCCGGCCCTAATGACGGTGTAGTTGAGCCCCTTGACCTTGATTTCAATAAGTCGTACCTCCATCCGAACGACCTTTGGGTTGTGACGACTGACAAGCGGGGTCACGCGATTGTGATCCTTCACGAGGCAACCTCAGACAAACCCTCTGTTGTGCGGAAAAAAGATGCCAGAGCAAGTCACTTCATGTGGCGTACGATGGCCCTCTCCATGGGCAACAATGGCGCATTTGGCACGGCACAGAATGGAGAGCCGGGAGAGGGAGATAGTGAGTACATGTTCATGGGGCCTACATTGTGGTCGAGCGACACTGCCGTGTTCGCGTCACGATACCAGAGCGACGATAGGTTCCTGGCCTCACACCTCGACATGCTACACCAGAGTCCGTATGATCTCGGCATTGCTCATGATTCAGCAAATGTCTACTGGGTCTTAGATGCCAAGTATCCAGGCATCTCGCGATATGATTTCCGCGATCCACATGAAGTTGGCGGCACCGATCACCGCGATGGCATTATCCGTCGCTACGTAGAGACATCAATAACTCCGGGCGAGCGCGGCAGACCTGCCCATATTGCTCTTGATAAACGTACAGGCTATCTCTACTACATCGATCCCGGGAAAGGCGATGTCCATTGCTTGGATACAAGAACTGGTCGCGTCAAGGACACGCTGCGCATGCCCCCTTCTAGCGCAGAGAATCTTGAAGAATTCACATCTGTTGTTGGCGCAGAATTCTGGACGGTTGTGCGAGGTCTCTCGAGGCCAATCGGTATCGAGGTCGTTGGCAAGCGCCTGCTCGTTGGTGATGAACAGACTGGCCGCATTCAGGTGTATACAATCGACGGAAAGACAGTTACACCGATGGGCTACATCCAGACCACTGCCCTTTCGCTGCATGGTATAACTGTCAGTCCCGACGGACGCATTTGGTACGTGGATAAGAAAGCCGGCACGGTATGTAGACTAGACCTCACCACCGATAATGCACTCGTTGCAGATCGACGTGTTGTGGTATGCCGCCTGCGTGATTCCGTTGCGTTCACCTACACGAACGCCGCAAGCTCTGCATACCAGCCCAAGTTCGTTACGCGTATGTGGAATGCTTCCACGAACGCCTGGAGTGCATGGTCAAACGCAGAGGTTGGTCCAAAGATCGCAGCCGGTACCTCCGAGAGCATCTCGATTGAGGTTGAAGCGCGTGATACGACATCGTGGTACCTCTTCGAGATTGCCGAAGTAGATGGCAAAGGCGCATTGGGACTGCGTGCCCAAACAACAATTGTACCGGAGCGAACGCGCAAAGTGGTCGTGCAGGGCGAGCGGTATGGAACGTTTAACATCCATGATGCCGTGCTGCAAACAAGCCGTAAGGGATACACGATGCTGCCATCAGACATCTTTGTTGAGGCGGCTCAAGAACTGCCCTATCTCAAAACGATTCTCTGGAATGCTGGAACAGCGGGCGAGATCAGCACCGTTGATGATGCTGTGCTGCGGTCCTGTATGGAGAAGAATATTGATGTGATGCTGATTGGCGACGATCCGCTTCTTTTACGCACAGACATGCCGCAGAGCGTTCAGTTCTTCCGCACGTTCGGCGTTTCAATGCGTGGGGTTGAACAAGTGCCGTCCGACAACGGGATGCGCAAGTACACGGGTGTCCTTGCAGACCCAATCACGGCTGCCATTACGACTGCTGAATGCCAGTTGCCTAGGTTGAATCATCACCGTGGCGGACAATACATCCCGAGTGTTGTGTTCCGAGCAGCCGGTGGACTGCCGATACTGCGCGTAGATGCTGAAACACTTGTGGGCGCAAGGTATCAAGACAAAACATTCAGGTCCGTCATTCTCGGCATCAATGTATCTCGCTTCCTTGATGGAGGCCAGCGCACGATCATTCTTGATAAGGGGCTTCTCTGGCTTGAAGAAGCTGCAGACCCGGACAAGATTGATACAGTTACATCCGTATCTGATGACAAGAACGCCTCTCCTGACGCTGCGCTTGAGCTATTCGTGCGTGCTAGTGGACGTTCCATCGAGTGGCGAGCGTATCAGGCTGATGCGCAATACATGAGCGTAGCCGTCTATGCGTCTACCGGACAAAAGATCGCCGAATTCTACAGCGGCACAGACACCGCCCCATCAGGTGTTTCTGAGCTTTCATCGGTGAGCACTGGATGTTACCACGTGATTGCTACGTCGGAACGTGCTGTGGTACATCGTGCAATCATTGTAAGGTAATCTGCAACGTGTCATTCTTCTCAACCAGATTTCGACGAAGCAATCCCGACGTGCCTGAATATGTATTCGGACATGACGTTGAGAAGGACATTGCCTTTCTTGTCGATCAGGGTAAGAAACATCTCTCGAAATTCAACGCTGATCTCGTCGAACGTGCCTTTCGTTTTTGCGTAAAGGCACACGAGAAGGACGTTCGTGTATCCGGCGAGCCATACTACACACATCCTGCCAGCGTTGCCTTGATCGTGATTCGAGAGATTCCTCTCGACGACGTTAGCGTCGCAGCTGCGCTGCTGCATGATGTTGTGGAGGACACGACCTTTTCTCTCAAAGACATTCGTGCAGAGTTCGGCAATGACGTAGCCAAGATTGTCGACGGTGCCACAAAGATCAGCGACGTCTTCAAAAGCAGAGAGATCACACAAGCTGAGAACTATCGCAAGCTCCTGCTCTCGCTTGTCAATGATGTGCGAGTGATCCTCGTGAAGTTTGCCGACCGACTTCACAACATGCGCACCATCGACTCCCTAAATCGTCCCCGTCAGGAACGTCTGGCTCGCGAAACGATGGAGCTCTATGCCCCATTTGCCCACCGATTTGGACTGGGCTCGATCAAATGGGAATTGGAGGATCTTTCTTTTAAGGTGCTCAACCGCGAGGCCTACGACGACATCAAGCGCAAGCTCAATCTTTCGCGCGAAGAGCGCGAGGCATTTATCGAAAAGTTCTCGAAACCAATCGCTGATAAACTTGGGGAGCACAAACTCAAGTTCGAGATCAGCGGACGTCCAAAGCACCTGTATTCGATCTATCGCAAGATGATCGTGCAGAACAAGAGTATTGATGAGCTTTTTGACCTACTCGCAATTCGCATCATTCTTGACACCCAAGAGAACAACGACTGCTTTCTTGCCTACGGAATCGTGAGCGAGATCTACCGTCCGGTACCGGAGCGTTTCAAAGACTTCATCAGCGTTCCCAAAAAGAACGGCTATCAGTCTCTGCACACAACACTGATGAGTAGTGACGGGAAACTCGTGGAGGTGCAGATCCGCACGCGAGCCATGCACGATCTTGCCGAACGTGGTGTTGCCGCACACTTTCGTTATAAAGCTGGCACCGGCGGCACTGCTTCGTGGATTGATTCCAAGGACCTCGAGGAATGGGCGGACTGGGTGCGTGATGTCTTTGAGAATGCTGGCGAGGAAGCAGCCCATGAGCTGCTGGAGAGCTTCAAGCTCAACCTCTACCAGGACGAGATCTATTGTTTTACACCGAAAGGTGATCTCAGGATTCTGCCGAAAGGGGCTACCCCGATAGATTTTGCCTTCGATATCCACTCGCAGATTGGTGCCCGATGCATCGGCGCAAAGGTCAATGGAAAAATCGTTCCTCTAGATCACCAACTGCAGACTGGCGATCAAGTGGTTATTCTCACGTCAAAGAACCAAACGCCGCATCGCGATTGGGAACGTATTGCCATTACCCACAAGGCTAAAACACACATTCGGCGCATCCTGAACGAAGAGCGCAGGGCCCGCGTAACCGAGGGTAAGGAGCAATGGGAGAAACGCGCAAAGAAACTCGGACTACACATCAACGATGATGACCTCGAGAAACTCCTCGTATCCACGAAATACGAGGGGCGTTCAGAGTTCTTTGCGGCCATTGGGACATCGACGCTCACTATCGAAGCGGCAGGCGACCTTGTCCGGGGACTCCTGCAACCCACCCCAACTGCTAAGGAAGCACCACACAGCCTGAGTTTTGAGTCCTTTAGCGGACGTGCCCGCACAACTGCAAACGGAATCCACATCGTGGGCCAAGAAGCGCAGAGTCAGAAAATCATGTACTCATATGCGCGTTGCTGCAATCCTGTGCCGGGCGACAATGTTGTTGGTATTGTCACGATCGGCAGCGGTATCAAAGTCCACCGCTCGACGTGCCGCAATGTTGCCGATCTGCATGAGAAGCTCAAGACAAGGCTCGTCTCGCTCGAGTGGTCTTCGTCAGGTGCAGGCGAGTTCCTTGCAGCAGTTAAGATCACAGGTGAAGATCGACCAGGAATGCTCAACGAGATTACAAGTGCTGTTATCTCAGTGCAAAAGACAAACATCCGAGGCGTAAACATTGATGCGTTCGATTCAATGTTCGAGGGCATCTTGACGGTATTCGTCACGGATCTCCCCCATTTGCAACGAATCTTCGAAAGACTGCACAAGATCAAAGGCATCAAAACGGTTGAACGTTTTGAAGGGTGAAACGGGCCGTAACCGTTCGTATATTTGACGGATATTTTTCACTACAAGACAGGATCGACTGCGGTGGATCTCCAAGTCGTCTTATTTACGCTCTTTGCCATCGGTGCAATTGTCTCTGCACTCTTCACCGTTACGCGCAAAAACCCAGTATCATCCGCCATGTCTCTCGTGGCGCATTTCTTTATGCTCACGGGGCTTTATCTGACGCTTCAAGCACAGTTTGTTGCGGCCGTCCAGGTACTGGTGTATGCAGGTGCCATCATGGTACTCGTTGTTTTCGTGATCATGCTTCTCAATGTTGGACGGGAAGTTCAACAGACGGGACCGCGCACGTTGCGAACCACGATAACCGTTGTCTCGGCAGCCATCATTGCGGTGATGATCGCGAGCGTACTCTTGTCGAAGCCAACTGGATATAATGCCTTGCACGAGCGTGCCGCCACTATGGGTAACACAAGCTCGATTGGTAAGACGCTCTTTACCGAATACATCTTCCCGTTCGAGGCAGTTTCGCTTCTGCTACTTGCGGCGTTGATCGGAGCTGTCGTTCTTGCAAAGCGCCACGTGAAGGAAACTGAATCATGATGCCAACCCACATCCCACTCGACTACTATTTGATCCTATCAGCCGTTCTCTTTGTGATCGGTGTTGTTGGTGTGGTAACGCGCCGAAATGCCATCATCATTTTCATGTCGCTTGAGCTCATGCTCAACGCCGTGAACTTGTCGATGGTTGCCTTCTCGTCGTATTTGGGCGACATCGCCGGACAGATGTTCGTCTTCTTCATCATGGCCGTAGCAGCTGCAGAAGCTGCCGTAGGTCTGGCCATTGTTCTGGCATTGTTTAGGAATAAGCAGACTGTGTATGTTGACGAGATCAACATCATGAAGTGGTAAGCCCCATGAAGTCGTTTCTGATACTGGCTGCTATTGCTCTTTCAACCGTCCTCGTTGGTTGTGTAACAACGACCGAGCCATCCACAGATGCTCAGCGCCTGTCGGTTGTCGATCTAACGCAGACCCCTGGGTTCACCTGGTTCGTGGCCGAGATGGACGGTTATCGTCCAGACACGTCGCACGTGAATCGTGTTCGTGTAGCGATGAATGCAAGCCCTGACAAGAAGGTTTACATCTTTGTGCGTCCAACTTGCTCATGCCGTGGAACGCAGCGCATGTTCCCACAGGTTATGAAGACCCTGATGGATGCGGGCGTTGATATGGGGCGTGTTGAAGTCTGGTCGATGAAGGCAGCCACAGACGCGCAGCCTTATGCATCACTGTTTACCGTAACCCAGCTTCCGGCGTTCTACGTTGTGGCTAATGGTACGGTCACAGCGTCGATGGGCGACGATTTTGCGACGAATTATGACGAGACAAATGCAGATTCGCTGATAGCGAATGCAGTTTCTCGATAAGTGTGGGAACTCAAGTTTGTGACACGATGTTGTCACGTATACGAAGAGAGTCAGGCGAGCGCTTTAGCGCCCTGACATAGCACCCCGCTCTTCCTATCCCCTTTGCGGCCGTCATTGCCCCCTTGATGACGGTCGTTTTTTTTTGCGGTACCGCAGAATACAGCGAGCACACATTAGGACAACAAACAACAACGCCCTAGCGGCCAATAACCACTAGGGCGTTGTTCTACGTGCAAGCGGCGGGAGTCGAACCCGCACGGGGTTGAGCCCGCTGGATTTTGAGTCCAGTGCGTCTGCCAGTTCCGCCACGCTTGCTCGGTGTGGGCAGTGAGGGATTTGAACCCCCGACCCTCTGCTTGTAAGGCAGATGCTCTGAACCAACTGAGCTAACTGCCCGAGTAACGTTTTGTTGTCAAACGATGAGCAACAAATATACAACAAATTCTGTTTTCAGCAATTCACGGAACTGCTTCAACGCGATGAATTTCTGGAATCTGAGTTCGTATGGCACGTTCGATGCCGGCACGAAGGGTCATCGCAGACATTGAGCAAGTCTTGCATGCACCTACGAAGCGGAGCTCAAGGATACGCGTCTGCTCGTTGAAGCGAACAACCTCGACGTCCCCCTTGTCTGCCTCAAGAAATGGCCGAACCTCTTGCAGTGCAGCTTCGATGCGTTCCAGAATATCCTGCATCAGATCTCAATTGAAATTGTTGCGCTGCGGGCAGCAGACTGTGCGATGCGGACCTGTTGCACTACGCGCTGTGCAATGTCGCGGAAGGAATCGCCGAGAGAGCCCGACTCGGGATCGAGCACAAATGGGAAACCACTATCAGCCCCCTCTCGAACGCGCACATCGATCGGCACCTCACCAAGGAACGGGACCTTGTACTCCGAGGCGACCTGCTGTCCACCACCCTGACCGAAGATGTAGTACTTGCGATCTGGCAGATCTGGCGGGATAAAGTGACTCATGTTTTCGATCACGCCAAGAACCTTGACGTTGACCTTGTTGAACATCTGGATGGAACGTCGCACGTCTGCTAGAGCAATTTCCTGCGGTGTTGTAACGACAACTGCACCCGTGAGTGGGATTCGCTGTGTAAGGGTTAACTGGATATCTCCTGTGCCAGGGGGCAGGTCGAAGATCAAAAAGTCAAGATCGCCCCACATGATCTGCTCAACAAGCATCGTGAAATAGCCCGCCAGCATGGGACCACGCAATATCGCTGCTTGGTCGCGCTGCATCACAAAACCAATGGATGCTACCTTGACGCCGTAGGCCTCGTTTGGGTAGCCGATGACCTTGCCTTCGGGCGACTTTTCTGCGCGCATCTGCTGGTCTGCCATGCCATACATTGTAGGCTGGGACGGACCATAGATATCTGCGTCAAGAAGACCCACGCTCGCGCCTCGCTGAGCAAGTGCCGCCGCAAGATTTGCGGCAACCGTAGACTTGCCAACTCCCCCTTTGCCTGAGGAAACAGCAATGAGATGCTTGATCGATGGGAACACTCGCCCCGCGGAAGGAGCGGTCTCTGCTTCTCGAACCAGAATCTCTACTTCAGCATTGGGATAGTTGGCATGGATGAGCGCCTTACAGTCGTGATCCAATCGCTTGGCTATCCAGTGCAGTGGCGGGATAACTTCGAGGAACACGCGAACCCTGTCGCCGTTGACCTCCACCGAGTGAATAGCCCCAAGCTGCCCGAGTGTTGAGCCCAGATCAGGGTCTTGAATGCTGCTGAGTAACGAAGTGAGATGTTCTTGATTCATGCACAAAAATACCGCTATGTCCCGTATCTTTCACGTCCACTTTGATAATCACTTTTTTCGTCTCAATTGGAGTACCTCAATGAAGACTGCTCTTCTCGGTGCGATGCTTGCAGCAGCTACAGTGGGCGGAACTGCTCAGAAGATGATGGTTGCAGAACCACGTCTGACGACTCCCGTCCCAATGCGCCTGACCGCTGGCGATCTGACACCACAACCAACAGGTAAGGTTGAAGAAGGCACACAAGCCACAACCTTCCGCCGTGTCTTCACGACAGACGTGCGGAGTCAGTTCCACTATTGGCCATACGGAACCGTATCGAACGACATTTTCAAGTACGACCCTGTCTCGAAGTCATTGAACCTCTCCCGCAACAAGGCCACATTTGACGCAAGCCGTCAGATCAGCGGTGTTGAGATCGGTCTGATGCGTTCAACGAACAACGGAACAGCATGGACGTTCGATATCATCCAAAGCACCGGCGATATCTTCTTCGGCATGCCAATATTTGGCTGGGTTAACCCAGACGGTGGCACAGACCCATCGAAGTTTGCCACAGCGATCTATGGTATCCGCTACCCAATGCCTCAGCTCACGTACGGCGGCATGAGCCTTTGGAATCGCACATCAGCCGGTTCATACGAGATGATCATGAACGATCAAGATCGTCCAGGCAGCGGCTACGAAGTTCAGTTTGGAGATCTCTACTCTGACAACACTTCAGGCGCCATCCACTATGCTGGTACGCTCAACCCAGACGAGACAGCGCAGTATGGCGGATACGGATACTTCAACTTCAACCTCATCGTAGAAGACTTTGGAACATTCCCAACGATCCCAGCACAATGGGGAGTTGATAAGTGGCGTCCAAGCGAAGTACTCTCATCTTCGTTCAACGCACCGATGCTTCTCGAAGGAGACGAGTCTGGTAATCTGTATGCTTGCTTCAACAACTTTGCTGCAGATAACCTCGACACACGCGGTGTTCAAGTGTCGAAGTCAGCAGATCAAGGCAAGACATGGGGCTCCTTCGTTTCTATGCCTACAGCGCTTCTCGATGAGTATGCCAAGGCAACTGGTGGCGATATCGCCTTCCAGCCTGGACAAAGCCCATACAGCGGCGGTTCATTTATTGTAACAGGCGATGATTCATTCTCGTACTTCATGCGTGTTGCAACCGGGATCAGGAATGCTGACAACCCGGCACAGATCGACTCTGTTTTGACGTATAACATCGTCGAAGCCGCATACAAGGGCGGTTCATGGACAATGCGTCCAGTTGCTCCTCTTGCATCATTTGGCTTCCGAATGGTCTCCGTGCAAGATTCGATCTCACAAGCCATCGGAGCTCCAGCTCTGACACTTGCCGACAATGGCCGTGGCCATGAAGTGCAGGTTGCCAAGACAGCCGATGGCAAGCACCTCGTTGTGAAGTATGTCGAGATCAATCCAGAGCGTGAAAACACGTTCACAGCAGCTCGCGTATACGAGCAGGTATCAGCCGGACAGTACAACGAGCTCGACCCGATCGCTAGCAACGTTGATACAGACCTCTACATCACAACACGCGAAATGTCGAGCAACACGTGGTCGGCGCCGATCAACTGCACAAACGATGCAGATCATGCTTTCCGTACATACATCCCTGACGTAATCCCAAGTCTTACACAGGTACCTATCCTGCGCATCCTTGGCACAAATGCCGGTTCAATCACAAGCCTGCTGCCAAAGGCGCTCTATCAGTTGATCTTCAACAGTGGCGCCTCTGTAGACTTCGCAATGGTGAACCTCGAAACGGTAAGCGTTAAGGAAGAGCAAGCCTTTGACTTCCGCTTCAACAACATCGCACCAAACCCAGTTTCTGGTGCTGCCGAAGTAACCTTTACACTGGATCGTCCAGCGAAGGTTGCCCTTGAAGTGTTCGACATGGTAGGCAACAGCCTCGGTGTCGTGTACGCACAGCAACTTCAGCAAGGCATGCACGGCGTAACGGTCGATGCATCGACATTTGCGACAGGTACATACAACCTGTCCCTCATGGTCGACGGTGTTCGCACAACAAAGCAGTTTGTCGTCGTCCGCTAAAAATCGACACCATAAGTCTTCGTATACTTGGGGGAATCAGCGTAGCTGGTTCCCCCATTTTCATGCATAGGAGTTCTTCGTGATGTTCAAGACGATACCGATGTTGCCCCTCTTGATGGCAATGTGGATGCCGCTCACGGCGCAGGAATGGTACCTAGCTGTACCTCAACGTGCTGTGTTCTCAATAGCGACCAATCCTCTCAATCCAAAGTCGATGATCGCGGGCAATTATTCACGCGGATTTCTCTCCTCAATCGACGGAGGTTCGACGTGGATGGAGCTCTCGATTGGCGATCTTGGCGGTACATCACAGATCACAGCGCTGGTCTACCATCCAAAGGACACAACCATTCTCCTTGCTGGCGGCATTGGGTTCACCGGTGTAGACCGTTCTACCGACGGCGGTATATCCTGGGAGAATGTGCTCTCAGATCCAACAGGTGTTCGATTTGAGATCGCATCCAGCGGCAGCATCGCATTCCACCCTACCAATCCTGACGAGATCTATGTTGTGCGTGGCACGCCCCCTAACGTCTATCGCTCAATCGATGCAGGTCAGACGTGGGAGGAACATGGCACGATCTCAGATCTTGATGCAAGCGCGCGTCTGCGAGCCATAGCCATCTGCCCTGAGCCAGACAGTTCAAAGATCATGCTGGCTACTGGACGCCGCACAGCCATCCACCGCTCCGTAGATGGCGGAAAGACATGGACATCAACGAAGTATACGCTCGGAACGCATCCGTTTCCTGATGGATCGCAGATACGTTGGAGTCCCACCGTACGCGGACGCGTCTATGCTGCATCTCTCGTTGGCAACGTAGGAAATGGTGGTCTGCATTACAGCGACGACTATGGCATAACGTGGCAGCTCATGAAGTTCCGAGACACCTCGATCAATGCACTTGAGGTACGCGGAACAAACAATGGCGATGAGATCTTCATTGGCGGAGCTCAGATCCTGGGAGGAACCGCTCAGGTATGGGGCGATTCGATCATTTATCGCTCGCCAGATGGCGGTAATACATGGCAGGATCTTTCCGATGTACCATGGCTTGAAAATGAGCTCGGCGAGGTCGTTGCCAACGTATGGGGCTTTGCAGTAACGCAAACAGAAGGACCAGCCGAGGTCTTTGTTGCCACAGAAGTAGGCGCTTATAGAAGCAATGCCGTAACATCTGTGCGCGAACTGTCGGCAACGAATGATCGACTTGCCCTGCGCAGTATGGGGTCAAGCCTTGCTGTCAAGTCTGAGATCGATGAAGCATTCACAGTTGTGCTGTATTCGGTGGAAGGACGCGAACTCCTTCGCACGAATTTGCATGGCCGCGGTCTGCACTCGGTGGATGTATCACAGCTGCGCACCGGTGCATATCTCGCAACAGTGTATTCAGCAACTTCACGAGCCACTTCCCTGATCGTACGATGATCCGTCTGATACTGATTGCTGCGGCTATGCTCATGATGCAGTATGCTGAATCATGGGCCCAACAGTGGCGGGTTGTACACCCGTTCCTGTCGCATACCGTTGTTCTCAACCCGAATGACCCGCGTAAGCTCTACATCGGTAACTGGGCCAATCAACTCTTGCGCTCTGATGATATGGGCAAGAACTGGTACACCGTTGAGATGGGCGACCTCGGCGTGCCGAATGCAATCACCTCTGTAGGCGTATCACGAGCAGATACAAATGTGATTCTTGCAGGGGGCTATTTCTTTGATGGGATCAGGCGGTCTACCAACGGCGGTCGGACGTTTGAACGTGTACTCAACGATTCGAACAATGCAAAGATGTGGTATATCTCTGAAGCCATTGTCGAAGATCCGTCAGCTCCTGGCACATGGTATGCTGCACGTGGGGTTCAAAACAATGGCATCTGGAAGAGCACGAACAACGGTGCGACGTGGGATAGCATCAGCGCCATCCCCTCCTCGCTTACGACACGACTGTGCACGATCACGATACGTCCCGACAGCACGAACGTGATCTACGTTGGTGCCAAAGGTGGGATGATCTTTCGTTCCTCAGACTACGGCCGCTCGTGGGCACGCGTGCCTGTATTGAATGGTGAATTCAGCATCATCCGTGATGATTCCGAGATTCCCAAGATCGTATTCTCGCCACGTGAGCCCCTTACAGGATACGCCGTAGTTGCCATCACGCTTGAAACACGCATCAAGGGTAACGGTGGTGTATTGAAGACAACTGACGGCGGTTTGTCATGGAATCGTATTGCATTTGCAGACACAAGCTTCTGGGCTGTCGATGTGCGTGAGCGCAACGGCCAGGACGAGGTGTTTATCGGTGGATTCCGTATCAATAACACCGCGACCATCATCAAGGGTGATGGACTGGTCTATCGCTCACCCGACGGCGGTGCTACATGGTCGCCGATGAACGATGTTCCCTGGGGTAAGAATGAGCTGGACGACACAATCCGCAACGTATGGGTGATCCGCTGCGACGAGGTTACCAAGCGCGTTTACTTTGCCACAGCACCTGGACTCTACGTGTACGAGGATGAGCTCACTAGTGTTCACGACACTCAATCTTCTCCTGCTATTGGCGCGCGCTATCATGAGGGTGCAATAGTGCTCCAAGACCATGTTCCTATCGTCGGACCTCAGACGTTGTTTGTGTACGATATTCTCGGCGAGCTCCTTTATCAGGTGCCTTATACACAGAGTTCTGACCAGATCCAGCTACCCGCCCCTCTGCCACGTGGCCGCTACGTTCTCCGCGTGGGCGGCGCCCATCAGGCATGGACATCAACGATCTACGTGCACTGACATACGCGGGCACTCGGCACTCGCTACTCGGCACTCGCTACCTTACCACAATTCGCGCAACTGGATTGCCGTTGATGACTGCAACAGCGATATATGCCCCCTGTGAGCAACCCGACATGTCAAGAGCTGCATTGGTTGTCTCACCTGTCATAGAGGTGATGAGTCTGCCATCCGTACTGTAGACAGTTAGAGATTGTAAGGGGCTCTGTGTTGATGCCTCGAGTATACCGGCACTTGTAATGCGCGCAGTAAACTGGTGATCTGCAGTTGTTGGGTTAAACTCTTGGACATTCACGATATCGCTGATCTTGAGCCTACAGTATCCATCTGATGTAGCGAAGTGTGCATAGCCGTCGTTGGTAAAGAGAACATCGTTAACAACTGGATTACCAATATTCAGCGGATCTCCCACGCTCCATCGCAGGCCGTCATCGGAACTTATGGCAACTCCAAATGTTGGATGGAGCGCCATGATGCGTCCATCTGGCATATCAATGAATCGGATATCGGTCTGAGCTAACGCTGCACGGTCTGGAAAGATGAACGTACGTGTCCACGTTGCACCGTTATCGGTTGAACGAAAGACATACGACTGATCAAGTTGATAGCATTTGTCCTGAATGCCTCGACTCTCGTAACGACGACGCTCACCTCGGGTATCGATATACCATGGATCAATGCGGACCTCAGATGCAAGACATAGCAGTGTACCCGAAGAAGTCTTGTGTAATGATGAGACGTACAACGTCGTGTCGATGGATGTTGTGATGCGGCGCCATGTGCTTCCACCGTCCGAGCTACCAACAATCCCACCAGGTGTTGTGTCGCGCAGCACGCCATCCTCTTCATAAATCTGCATTCCACGCAAGCCGGCTATGATGTTGCCGTTGTTGGCCAAGATAATGTCGCCCAGACCAGCGGTTGTTGAAACTGTATCGTATTTGGTCACCGGCATGGTGTTACTTACATAGACCCATTCACGTCCATCGTTGAACGAGAAGTACACAGAGTCCATAGCCGAAACTATCACATCAGAAGACAATCGCTTTACCAGCCGGGATCTGCGAGGCAAGATTGTGTCAACGAACGTTCCGTTTGCTGCGTATCGAGCAACAACATCACCGGTAACCCAGGCGGTATCTGGGTGTGGAAAGAACAGCTGCGACGGACCATATCGATGACGGTAATGACGGTTATGATCCTCACCGAAGTAATCATTTGATCTTGTGAGATGCCCGTAGGTGTTGGACGCCATTTTGATCTTGTGCTGAAAGGGGCCAGGAATAATGATGTCCCACGAGCTTGTTTGTTCATTCTTGACCATCACACGCGTATGCTCGGTAAGCAGAGCCATCGATCCATCACCGCGAGGATAGATTCTATCGATGCCAATAGACCGCGAGCCCCATTGTGGATCTGGCTCGATGTTCGACACAAGACGCCACGTCTTACCAGCATCGGTTGTTGTGAGAAGTTCGCCGGAGTTGAATCCTGCAAACCATACACTATCAGAGTATGGCACCATCTGGTAACGGTCGAGTGTGTTGATGAAGCCCCATGACTCATTTGCTGATGTGCGGCGATGAATATCTACGTTACCTGTCTTGGTGTTGAGTACGACGTATGCTGTACCTGTTGCAATGTCGCCTTCTGGATTGTAGAACTTTGCGACGAAGAGGTCACCATAGGCACCAGCGGCTGTGATCTGCTGAAACTTCGAATATCGCTTGGGGACAAACAGGCTGCGCAATGTTGCATCTGGTCCAACGGTCCAGACCTCTCCGTTGCGTCCGAAGATCACGGCAAGTGTATCGTTGATCAGATCAAGGTATGCTGTAGAGATTCGGTATCGTGTTGTATCGCCAGTTACGGTTGTCATGGTATCGTATTGAAACTGCTGAGACCCAGGCTTACGAATACCAATGGCGTTTTTTGCCAACGCTAACTGAACGATTGTTCCATTCGCAAGCTGAACCCATCTGCTGCGACCACTGATGGCTGTAGGCGTTTGTGCACCTGTGCATGCATCAACCTCGATTGTATTGAAATTCGAATCGAGTAATGCGAAGACGCCCGAGCGAATGGGCTTCATGTGCATGTCGGCCTGATACGACTTACCCTTCACAGGCGGCACGCATTTTGTCCAAGATCCACCACCATTGCATGAGATAAACACACCGTTGAATGGTTCCGGGAAACTATATAGATCGAATGCAACTGAGTTCGGTGGTATGTGATACGGATCCACCTCCCAACGTCCATTGAAACCGAACTCTGCCGTGTCTTTTACAAGAAACCGCATAGTTGCACCGGCATCATCGGAAACCAGATTCACCGGCAGTTTTAGGTAAAGTCGGCCATTGTAATACCAGCGTCCGGCACGGTCAATTGTCCACCTGCTCGCAACATCGATGAAGAACATCTTCGTATCGAAGATGGTCCGCCACGACTTCCCGCCATCGCTCGTAGCATACGTATCGTAGGGTCCTCCATCAAACAGAATCGTAGAACGTGTATTGTCAACGCTGATCATCGAAGACCCCGTCTTCATCCGGTGATACTTGTGGTTCTTGAACAACCACTCGGGTTGTTGGGCATACACCACTGCGGACATGAGAATGCCAACGAATAGCAACGACAGCATTGGATTGCGCATGCGCGCCCCTTCTATTGCACTACTGGGTAAGACATATGCAATATGACTCAACGCGGGACAATAAGTTACAGATGCAATGCAGAACGCCCTCGTGGTCCTCGCGAACGCGGGGGCCTAGGTAACTGCGCTCGAACATGGTCCTATCAAACACTGCTCGCAAGGTCCCTCGCGCGTATTGTGTAGCGTGGATTTTCGCCTCTATCTGGCACGTTACATCGTGCCCCTGATGCCTGGCACGATATATCGTGCCCCTAACGTTACACTTCGTCCAATACAATTGTGTTGGTCAGATCGCCAAGGCGGTCGATTGAGCAGGTGACAACATCGCCTGGTTTTAGCCACCATGCTGGATCGTAGACCTTGCTACCGTTGAGTTCAAGGAAGCAACCTGTGCCGCATGTGCCGCTACCAATGACATCACCCGGGTATAGTGTCACGCCATAGCTGGCACGTTCAATGATCTGGGCGAACGTCCACGACATGTCTTTGACATTTCCGACAGAGACATCCGTGCCGTTGATGACGCACTTCATGGCAAGATCATACTGATTGCCAACAGGTGTCTTGATCGTTACGTCAGCAAGTTCGTCTAGTGTAACCAACCACGGTCCGAGCGTTGTTGCAAAGTCTTTGCCTTTGGCAGGACCAAGGTTAAGCTTCATCTCCTGCATCTGCAACACGCGAGCGCTCCAGTCATTCATGACCATGAGTCCTGCGATATATGCATCAGCCTCCGAAGCCTTGATGTTACGACCCTTCTTACCGATCACGATGGCGCACTCAAGTTCAAAGTCCAATTGCTGACAGTGAAGGGGCTGCACATGCACGTCGCCAGGACCGAACACAGCCTGGTGATTCGTGAAATAGAAGATTGGAATCTCGTCAAACTCGGGGATCATCTCAAGGCCGCGATTGCGACGTGCTGCCTCGACGTGCTGACGGAACGCGTAGCCATCGCGCATCGATGTTGGACGTGGCACTGGGGCCATGAAGTTCAGTCCATCGAGCGGGTG
The DNA here is from genome assembly GCA_964484755.1 of uncultured Melioribacter sp. Classification (GTDB taxonomy): domain Bacteria; phylum Bacteroidota; class Ignavibacteria; order Kapaibacteriales; family Kapaibacteriaceae; genus UBA10438. The sequence goes on from CAZAGH010000027.1 coordinate 18,045, forward strand.
AGACAGCTCCGCTTGCGTTGCATCAGGTTGGGCAAGGAACCACGCAATAACATTGCGTAACTCCTTCATTCCTGCTTCGCCAAGCTGGAGAAGTTCCACCATGTTCGCGGAACAAACGCCAAACTGCATAGGTGCTCCACTCGTGAGAGCAGCGGCATGAGTTAAGCATACATCGATAACACGGTTGTCAACAAGAGCGCCGATGCGTTCGGCATCGGCGCTGATAAACGTACAAAGTTTCATAGGGTCGTAAAATTATCGGCTTAGCGCATGACGCAGTGAGAGTACTCCGACCGTGCCAAAACCAAAGAGGAACATGAGTTGGAAAGGAATAGCCGCAATTTCTGCGTAACGGAAGGAATTCGCAATACCGAAGACAAAATATGCTGCAAATGCTAGCTCAACAATCACGATCCAGCTAACCTTCTTCTGCACGTAACGCTTCTTCTTCCAATCATCACTATTCTGCTTGATAGCATACTTTGGTGTGCGCTTGAACTCTGTCTTCTTACCGATAATTGCCTCGATGACCGCACGCGTGTTATTCACTGCAAGCCCCATGGAGCCAGCCATGAATACTGGGAACAGAAGCAATCGGCGTTGCCAGTCGAGGTGGATGGCACGTTGTGCATACATGTAGAACAAGAATGTGGAGATACTTGCCAACACGAAGATTGACATGATGCTATAGAAGTCTGAGTACGACATCAGGCCAAACATCTGCTGCGGATGTGATTCTGCAGTGTTCTTAATCACCACGATAGGCACGTTAAGGAATGCTACCATCATGATGAATGGGAACACGATGTTGCTCGTAAGGTGCACAGTGCACTCAAGCTTGTGCTTAAGTGAAAGGCCGCTCTTCCATACCGATGGAAGAAGCTTCTTAGCAGTTTCAACGGCACCCTTGGTCCAGCGGAACTGCTGTGTTTTGAGCGAGTTGATATCTGCTGGAAGTTCGGCTGGTGATGTAACGCCATTGAGGAACACGAATCTCCAGCCACGAAGCTGGGCGCGGTAGGAAAGGTCAAGGTCTTCGGCTAGTGTGTCGCTGTGCCAGTTGCCAGCGTCTTCGATGGTGCTCTTGCGCCAGATGCCGGCAGTACCATTGAAGTTGATGAAGAAGCCTGCCTTGTGACGAATCTGTTGTTCGATCACGAAGTGACCGTCAAGTGCCAGGGCCTGCGCCTTGGTGAGGTACGAATAGTCTTCGTTGAGGTGTTCCCAACGAGTCTGTACCATGCCCACTTTACTGTCGACGAAGTACGGAATCGTCTTGCGAAGGAAGTCTGACTTTGGAATGAAGTCAGCATCGAAGATGGCAACGAACTCACCACGGGCAGCTGCAAGTCCCTCTTTGAGAGCACCAGCTTTGTAGCCTTGACGGTTTGTGCGATGGATGTGCTTGATATCGAAACCTTGAGCGCGGAAACGCTCTGCAAGGCTGCGAGAAATATCAACTGTCTCGTCTGTCGAGTCGTCCAAGAGTTGGATCTCGAGTTTGTCCTTCGGGTAGTCGATCTCGCAGACGGCCTCAACAAGGCGGTCCACAACGTAAAGCTCGTTATAAAATGGAAGTTGAATTGTGACCAATGGCAGATTGTCTGCGTCCACCGCCGGCTCTTGGTGAGTTACCTTCTGGGTCTTGTGATAGTAGTATATCATGACAAGACCATGGAGTCCGAATGCAAAGAGCACGCACAAGGACAAAAAGTACACGGCTAGAAGGATGTCTTCCATGGAAGAGCTTATGAGAAGTGTGTGAAACAGAACGTTCTATTGTCGTGTCAACACACCGCTTACCAATCTGAAACAACTGCCAGAAGAACATCATCTGCGATGCGCTGAAGTGCGCGCTCTGCAGCTGATCTGCGTCCCTCTGTTGGATCGCTCACGTTGTAAACATCAGAGTTCTCGAACGTACGCTTCCAAACAAGTTTATTCTTCACAGCATCGAAGTATTCTACTTCGACCGAGACGGTGATCCGCCGAGTTCCTTCAACATCACCAGACTGCAGGGCAGCGATCTGATCCTGTACACGGGTGAGTATTGTTGAGATCCGCGCGTCGCCGTTCTCTTCGACTAGTTGAACGGTGTTATCACTTCGAAATCTGCGGATCAGGGTTTCTGTACAAAACTCGCGGAACGTGGGGTCGCCAAAGCCGCTGCGATCAATCACCGACGCTATAGATAGCGTCGAGATATGTTCCGGAACCGACCCCCCACGAAACGAGTAGCATGCCGAGAGCATGAACACGCATATCACAAAAGTGATGTGCGAAACTAGATGACGTTGAGTGCGGTCTGCATGAAGGAAGGATGAAACGTTTTTCATGATGCATGCAACCCCACAAATGGGTTCATCAGGCGCTCAGCTCCAATGGTCGATGTAGGTCCGTGGCCCGGAAAGATGGTATAAGTATCGGCAAGGCCGAACAGCTGTTGCTTAATCGATTGGCAAAGCTCTTCCATGTTGCCGCCCGGCAGATCTGTGCGCCCGATACTACCGGCAAACAGCGTATCACCGACATAGGCCAGCTCGTTGGTGGTGTCAAGGAAACAGACGCCCCCTTCTGTATGTCCAGGAGTATGTACCCACTCAAGAACTGCGACTCCATCATGAATCGGCAGGCGTCCACCCGTGCCATGAAGTGTCTCGAACGTATCAACGGATTGAATCGTGAATGGAAGGGGCCAAACAGTGTGAGCCATGGGGTCGGTGAGTCGGTAGACGTCTGCCTCGTGCACAACCACGCGCGCGCCGAATGCGCTTTGCAGTTCCCGACAATCTGCCGTGTGATCCCAATGCGTGTGCGTGAGCAGGATGTCGGTTAGCTTCCAGCCATGCTCCTGAAGCGACGTGCTCACCGGCTGCAGACAGTCTTTTGGGGCGTCGACAAGTAACGCCAGGCCTGTTGCATCGTCGCCCACGAGGTAACAGTTGGTTGCTACCGGACCACATTCGAACGAAAGAATTTTGTTCATAACCACGAAACTACTCCGAGCCGGAGAAATGTTATCTTTGTCGTCGAATTCAATGGAGCAGTAGACCTATGGATCCTGTCGTCAATTACATCCCGCTTATGATCATGATCGCTGTTGGTCTGATCTTCGGCGTGAGCAATATCTTACTTGCCGAGAATCTTGGTCCTCGTCGCAGTACACGATCGAAGCTCACGACATATGAATCAGGGATGGAACCAATCAAGAGCGCACGTGAGCGCTTTACGGTGAAGTTCTACTTGGTGGCGATGATGTTCATTCTCTTTGACATCGAAGTTGTCTTTATGTATCCGTGGGCAGTTGAATTCAGGAACTTTGCAGACAACACAGGACTTATCGCCATGATCCTTTTCATGGTCTTGTTGTTTAGCGGTTACCTGTACGTTCTTAAGAAAGGTGCACTCAAATGGGATTGAACGAGCAGATCGCACGCGACGGGTTTGTTACCACGCGCGTTGAATCACTCATTACCTGGGCACAGAAGAACTCTCTGTGGCCGATGCCGATGGGCATCTCATGCTGTGCCATCGAGATGATGGCCTTTGGTGGTCCACGTGCCGACTCATCACGATTTGGCTCGGAGCGCTTTTCGTTCTCGCCACGCCAAGCCGACCTTATGATCGTGGCTGGAACCGTGACCTACAAGATGGCGTGGGTCGTTAAGAAGGTGTGGGACCAAATGCCTGACCCCAAGTGGTGTATCGCCATGGGTGTCTGTACATCGACAGGCGGCATGTTCCGCTCATACCCTGTTGTCCAGGGTATCGACCAGTTCTTGCCTGTTGATGCGTATGTATCTGGTTGCCCACCGCGCCCAGAGGCGCTGATGAAGGCTCTGATGTACATTCAGGACAAGGTTTCTGAGTCAAAGCCGCAACTCATCAATCTTGGCAAGGACACTGGCGATGTTCGTCGTTCAGAAATGCTCGTAACGCCATAATGCGCATTGCGGGCGTGATGACGGGCACGTCGTTCGATGCGATCGATGTAGCAATTTGTGATATTGAACAAAAGGGAGACCGCGATGCGGTGTCCCTTTTTGCTTTTCAGAGTGTTTCATTCCAGGAAGAAACGCAACATCAGCTTCAGCAGATTCTGCAGCGTAATGCCACTCTTGAAGAGCTATCGGATCTTGCGTTTTCGCTGTCGCGTGAATACGCTCAGGCAATATCATCCGTCGAAGCCTCATGCGGAGCAGCGGCAGATGCGGTGGCGATTCATGGACAGACGATCTGGCATCATCCTCCGCATTCAACATGGCAGATCGGCAACGGATCTGCACTTAGCGCCCTATTGGGCCGAACGGTCGTCAGTGACTTTCGCTCTGCAGATGTTGCTCTCGGTGGACAGGGGGCTCCCCTAGTACCCAT
>CAZAGH010000028.1:0-4300 GCA_964484755.1 uncultured Melioribacter sp.
TTACTCGTCGTCGTCTACTTCGAGGTCTGGGATGTGATTGAACGCAATGCGCATGGGGGCGCTGCTGAGGGCGTTCCATGCGGGCCCTAGGTAAACCGTGTTCTTTCCGTACTTCTTGTTGATCGCATCGAGCGAGTCGTTGAGTGCGTTGCGGGCAGGCCCCACATTGTCAAACATCGGTTGTGGGATTGCTTCGAAGGGGGCTACCCTGTTGAGTGCCAGAGACACTTTGAGTGGGGTTCCATCGGGAGGTAGATGGTTGAGCATGGAGCTCATGATGGCGGTGAGTTGCACCACGTCTTGCGTTGGGGTGATGTCTCGTTCATCCTTCCAGCGGCGTCCGTCTACATAGCGGAGCCGCAGGGCAAGCTGTCCTGTTGTGAGGCCGTACTGGCGCAACCGCATTGCTGCTTTCTGCAGGAGTCGGTGCAATACTCCGCAAGCCCCTTCCCGGGTGCGTAGTTCGGGCTCGAGCACGTGCGAATGCCCAACCGTGCTCTTGTGTGTCTCCACGTAAGGCACATCATTGCCGCGTAGTCGCGCATACATACGTTCTCCCTCGATGCCGCCCCAGACATCCCGAAGTTGCTGCTCGGTGGCGTTGCAGAGCATCTCCACGGTATAGATCCCGTGCTTCCAGCAGCGCTCGTACATTTTTTTGCCGATGCCGCACAGGTCTCGAAGCTCCAGTTCATAGAGCCGCTGTGGCAGTTCATGTTCGCGCAGCACAACGAGTCCGTCAGGTTTCTGCATGTCAGATGCAGTTTTGGCAAGGTAATCGTTTGGTGCGATACCAATGCTGCATCGCAGGGAGTCGCCAACATCTGACCGTATTGCCTGTTTGACATCACGTGCAATCCGAAGTGCATTTTCTTCCTGTCGGTCTGATCCAGTGAGATCACAGACCATCTCGTCGATGGAGTTTACACGCTTTACGTGAATCACGCGCTCCACACAGTCGATGATCTTATGGTGATACTCCACGTACAGTGTATGCCGCGCCTGCACGAGCACGAGATCTGGACAGCGCTGTTTGGCCTCCGAGATCATGGTCCCTGTCTTAACACCAAACCTCTTTGCCTCGTAGCTGGCTGCAATCGCGCACGTAGTATCGGCCATGACAGGGACAACCGCCACAGGACGCCCGCGTAGCTCTGGTTGTACCTCTTGTTCAACTGAAGCGAAGTAGGAGTTGAGGTCTATATAGAGAGATCGAAGCATTATACAGAATGTAAAATACGATAATTAAGGGCTTTGAAGATGTCACGTCAGGGTCCGATCACGACACTGATAGATACGGATGCAATTAGTGTATCTGATTGGATAAAAATTATCGTATCGGATAAACTGTGGAGCACATGCTGTATATTTCCGCTGAGGCGGAGGTAGCATTTGAAATGCTGCCAGAGACCTACAAGAAGAGAGTCAGTCGCCGAATCGCAATGATGATTGCAGGACACTTTCAGGATACGCGTTCCTTGGGAGCGGGGTTGCTGGAGTTACGCATTCACGCCGGGCCGGGGGTGAGGCTATACTATTGCTGGCATCAGGGAAGCATCGTGATACTCTATATGGGCACGAAACACCATCAGGACGCTGACATCATGCGCGCTAAGAAACTGCTTCAAAAACTCAAGGAGAACAACAATGGGGCTTAGTCTTCGCAAGTTCGAGATGCGCGAGCTATTGCAGAGCGATCAAGATATTGCTCTCTTTCTCGACGAAGCCTACCAAGAGGGCGGTAGCGAATTGTTCATGAAGTGTCTCGAACTCGTTGCACGGGACGTCGGTATGAACGTTATCTCTGAGAAATCGGGTCTTGGTAAGGAAAGCCTCTATAAGACCCTACGTCCCGGAAAGAAGCCTCGCTTCGATACCATCGTCAAGATTCTCGACTCACTCGGCCTGACGGTTACTGTGCAGGTGAAGAGCAAAGAATCATCAGTTTCGGTGTAAATTCGCTTAGCAAATACGATTGTTCAAGAGTATCAGTAGTGAATTCATGAAGATCCCCAAAAAAGTTCTCGATCGCCTCCAGTCCACTATCAAGACGTTTCAAAATGTCGCCGCTGTTCAAAAATCGCGCGATGTCTCGGAAGCAGACACAGTTACGCTGGTGAAGGATATGCTGGCCGACATGTTCGGCTTTGACAAGTATCTCGAGCTGACGAGTGAGCAGCAAATCAGGGGCACCTATTGCGATTTAGCAGTCAAGATAGATGGTAAAATCCGCTATCTGGTTGAAGTGAAGTCCGCAGGTATAACATTGAATGACAGTCACCTCCGACAAGCACTAAACTATGGCGCTAACCAGGGCATCGAGTGGATTGTATTGACCAATGGTCTCGATTGGAGGCTGTATCGCATCAAGTTTGGTCAGCCCATCGATTTCGAAGAGGTGTCCTCCTTCAATCTCCTCAGTGTAAATCTGCGCAATGAAGATGATGTCCGAAAGATGTTCCTATTGTGCCGGGAGGGAATCAGCTCTGACGCTATGGATGTGTTTCATCAAAACGCTCAGCTCCTCAACAAATACACCATAGCACAGATTCTTTCAAGTGAGACAATCATCTCATCCGTTCGAAAGGAAATGAAGAAGCTGTTTCCTGAAATCAAGGTTGAACAGGAAAACATCCTCGACATCATTCTCAATGACGTGCTCAAACGTGAAGTGCTCGAAGGCGACAAGGTGAAAGATGCCCAGAGCCGAATCAAGAAGGCACAGTCAAAAATCGCCAAGGCGGCCACTGCTAAGCCACCGCGTAGTTCTGCTGTCGTCAGCGAAGACAATGAAGTTTCACCTGCGTCCGACGCTGAAATCTCATGAGAGTATCCTCCGTATATTTGGACTAAATCCAGATAACGGACGCGATGAACCTCGAATCAATACCCGTGGGCGAGCAGTGTCGGATCCTTGACATCCAAGGGGACGCTGGGGCTGTTCGTCGTGCGAAGGAGCTCGGTCTGGTGCGGGGTGTGGTATGTAGGGTTGTCCGTAAGGCCCCCTTCAATGGTCCAATTGAACTCGCTATGTCCTTGGCGCATATAGGTATCCGCACATCAGATGAACTTCGGATCAAGGTCGAGCCAATTCAACTGCAGAGTTCAGAAGCTGCATGAGTAATCCTACGCGCATTGCCCTCGTTGGCACGCCTAATGTTGGGAAGTCCACACTCTTCAATGAGTTAACGGGATTGTCTCAGAAGATTGGGAATTTCCCAGGAGTAACCGTTGAGCCTCTTGTAGGATCTATCGCCGTTGATAATCAACGACTTGAGTTGATTGACTTGCCTGGAATTTATGGACTTGACGCAGCCTCTGAAGACGAGCAATTGACCATTGACGTGCTCCGTGGACAAAGCGCAGCGATTCCCAGACCGGATGCTGTTCTGCTCGTGATGAATGCACAGAACCCAGAAAAGTGTCTCGTCTTGTTTAGCCTTCTTGCCGAGCTTGGCCTGCCGATGATGGTTGTCGTAACCATGGTCGATAGCGTGAAAGCAGCCGGTGGCGTCTTTGACGACATCACCTTGCTCCACGAATTGGGCGTGAATGTCTACCCTGTCGTTGGGCGCAAGGGGCTCGGGGTAGCCGAAGTTCGGGCTGGGCTAGCAGCATCGGCTTGGAAGGTTCCTCGTGAGGTAGCGCTTACGCAAGCATCGCTGGAGGACAGATTTGCTTGGTCACGAGCATTGATTGGCCGCGTCCTCACTCCGGGTGCTCCAGACCCAATTCGTCAGCGCATTGATAATGTGGTCCTACACCCAGTATGGGGCACGCTTCTCTTTCTGGGCGTCATGGCCTTCTTCTTCCAGGCCATCTTCTCCTGGGCGCAGCCCATGATGGATGCCATCGATGTATTGGTTGGCTCCCTGCAAGACGTAATCGACCACCAAAACATACATCCTACATTGCAGTCGCTGCTCTCGAAAGGGATCATCGGTGGTGTCGGATCGGTCATCGTCTTCTTGCCCCAAATCCTGCTTCTTAATCTGTTAGTGGTCGTTCTGGAAGAAAGTGGTTATCTGGCGCGTGCTGCCTTCTTGGTCGATCGGGCTATGGGGCTCTTCGGGCTGCAGGGTCGATCGTTCATCCCACTCTTAGGTTCGTTTGCGTGTGCCATACCGGGCATTATGTCGGCCCGGATTATTCCGAGCTATCGCGACAGGCTGGTCACCATCATGGCTACGCCATTGATGACCTGCTCGGCACGACTTCCGGTCTACGCCCTGATCATCAGCGCACTCATTCCTGCGACGATGCTCGGTGGGGTGGTTTCGCTCCAAGCATTGGTCATGGC
>CAZAGH010000028.1:4400-12377 GCA_964484755.1 uncultured Melioribacter sp.
GATGAGTCGTTGCGCTCCGTGCTTCGATCGGAGTATCCTCTGGCCGTTGGCCTCTCAATCCTGGCATTCTACGTCTACGCACTGCAGTGCATCAGCACGATCGCTATTATGCGACGTGAGACGGGCTCATGGAAATGGCCAGCAATAGCCTTTGCGATCACCTTTGCGCTAGCCTATGCGGCATCCTTCGTGGCCTATACGTTGGCCTCGTAAACGACTAGAACAGCATTCCTTTGAGGAAGACCGTAGCAATCGAGAAGTAGATCAAGATGCCCATTACGTCGCTAAATGTGGCAACGAATGGGGCACTCGATGCAGCTGGATCGAACCCAAGTTTTTTCATCAGAAGTGGTAGCATCGAGCCGGCGATCGTACCAGCCATGACGATGAAGATCAACGAGATGCCGATGACGGTTGCAACGATGAAGCGCACGTCGTGACCACCACTCATGATGGGCTCGTGGAGGGCGAGTCGGAGAAATCCGAGGACGCCAAGAAGCGCGCCCAGGAGAAAGCCCGCCGCTAGCTCCCGACGCATGATGCGCCACCAGTCCGATAAGGTGACCTCTCCAAGAGCCAAAGCACGTACGATCAGCGTAGCAGCCTGGGAACCTGAGTTGCCCCCTGATGAGATGATAAGGGGCAAGAACAGCGCCAATACCACAGCCTTTTCGATTGGGGTCTTAAAGTAGTCTAGTGCTATGGCTGTTAAGAATCCGCCAAGAAAGAGGACTACGAGCCAGGTTGCGCGCTTCTTCACAAGCTCGAAGAGCCCCACATCGATGTAGGTATCATCGAGGGCCTGAACGGCACCAAACTTTTGCATCTCTTCGGTGGCCTGCTCTTCAGCAATGTCGAGCACGTCGTCGAGGGTGATGATGCCGAGGAGTTTGTTGTCGATGTCAACGACGGGTAAGGCGAACCTATCGAGACGCTTAAACTTCTGAACCGCTGTTTCCTGATCATCCGTAGCTAGGAGCGACTCCATTGAGTGATTAAGAATCTCGGAGATTTTGCGTTGCGGGTCTGCAAGAAGGAGTTCTCGGATATGCAGGTCATCGATGAGCGTACCGTGCTCGGTAACATAGAGGTAGTTGAGCGTCTCGGAGTCTTTGCCATAGTGACGAATGTGATCGAGCGACTGTTGGACAGTCCAGTTTTTCTTGACGATCACATAGTCAGGCGTCATAAGACGTCCAACAGAGTCTTCAGGCCAATTCAGAAGCGCCAGCGCGATCGAGCGCTCTTCGGCATTGAGCGAGTTGATGAGTTCGGATACAACATTGCCGGGCAGATCTTCGAAGAGCTGCGTACGGTCGTCCGGCGACATGTCGTTGAGGAGTGCCCCAACTTCTTCTCGAGCCATGTCGTGCAGGAGCTCCTGCTGGGTATCGAACTCGCAATACGAGAATGTCTCAGCAGCCAGGTCCTTCGGCAGGAGCCGGAAGACCACAACACGGCTCTCTTCTTTGAGGTCGGATACAAGATCGGCCAGCTCAACGGGCGCGAAATCCAGAATAACTTCGCGGATCGTAGCGAAGTCACGAGCAGCGATCAGTTGCTCGATATCTGGTGCGAGAAGGCGTCCGTACATGACGCGAAGATACCACTTGCCGAGCCGTTACTCGTAGCGAAGTGCCTCGATAGGATCAAGATTCGCTGCACGCCAAGCTGGATACAGTCCAAAGCCGATTCCGATAATGGTGCAGATAACGACACTAAAGATCACGGTACCAAGAGGGAACACGTACGTGATCGAGGGCATGTTGAACGAGCGAAGAAGCGAGGTAACACCATATGATGTCAAGATTCCGCCGATCATGCCGGTTAAGCCCCCTAGCTGACAGAGGGTGATGCTCTCGATCAGGAACTGACGAACAATCCAGCTCTTGCGAGCTCCAAGTGCCTTACGCACACCGATTTCTCGTGTTCGTTCTTTCACGCTAACGAGCATCATGTTCATGATTCCGATCCCGGCTGCCACAAGAGCGCCGAGTCCGCTGATCCATGCAACAACAAGTAGAGCAGTCGTGAAGCCACTGAACTGTCCCGTGAGTGCATCATTGGTGTCGAGCTCGAAGTTATTCTCTTCCCATGGCTTGACGTTGCGCAGGCTGCGCATGATACCTGTGGCTTCGTCCACGGTAACGGGGAGCAACATGCTGTTCGTTGCCTTAACCGAGATGTCGACACTGGCATCCCATTCCCACGTGTAGTACTTGTTGAACACTGTGATCGGGATCAGAACACGGTTGTCCTGACTCTGCCCCATCACACCGCCTTTCGGCTCGAGCACGCCAATAACGGAGAATTTCTGATTCTTGATGGTGACCTGCTGACCAATGGGATCGGTGGCAGGGAAGAGTGATGTAACAATATCTTGTCCGATGATCACTACCGGACGAGAGGTGTTGACTTCAGATTCGGTAATGGGCCGACCACTCGATACACTCACCGCATTGACGGCAAAGTAGAGATCATCGATTCCGATAAGCGTCACATCTGGATTCGACGAAAGCTGTCCCGCCTTGATCGTATATCCCGGCGCTTCATTTGAGATAGCTATCAGGTTCGTCGACGCCATCTTATCACGAAACTCTTTGGCCTGCTGGTACGTGATGTTCTTACGCTTACGCATCTTCGCCCAATTCGTACCGAAATTTATCGATGGCGTACGCTGAATCAACAGTGAGTTCTCGCCCAGATCAGCAAGCTGTCCGTTAACAGCTTGTTGCAGAGCGCCCATGATCGATGTTGCCGAGATAATACCGAAGACACCGATACCGATGCTCAGAAGCGTCAGGCTTGAGCGAAGCTTCTGTGATCGTACCGCATCGAATGCGAGCAATATGGACTCGAGAATGTTCATTGTTCGTAACGGAGTGCCTCGACTGGATCAAGACGTGATGCACGGAGCGCCGGCAGAAAGCCGGCCAATAATCCAACGATGATCGATACAGCAACAGCAATGCCCAAGAGATCTAGTGGAATCAGGGGGCTGATCACGCTAGCCCACTCTTGCTCCAGCACGTCTACGGCCAGGAATCGCGCGCCGGCAACAATGCCCTGGGCGATAGGGAAGGCGATCAATGCACCAGCCATGCAGAGCAGAGCTGATTCGATCAGAAACTGTGCAAGGATCGAGCCGCGTCGTGCACCAATGGCTTTGCGAATTCCGATTTCCTTAGTGCGCTCAGTGACGGAGACGTACATGATATTCATGATGCCAATGGAGCCCACAACGAAGGCAAGGATCGTAAGCCCCATGCCCACAACCCAGATGCCAATGCGAATGTTCTTGGCCTGTTGGTCGAACGCCTTCATTTCGTTGATGGAGAAGTCATCGGGTGCATCTGGCGGAACGTTGCGTATGGCACGCATGTGGCCTATCGCCTCCGTGCGCACAATGTCGAGCATGGCCTCGCTCCCACACTTCAATCCAACGGAAAAACTGCGATCAAAGAAACCATGAACCGCACGAAACGCCATCATGGGAATGAAGACCTGATTGTCGATGAAGTCCATGAACAAAAAGCCTTGCTTCTGCAATACGCCGATGATGCGGAATGGGCTTCCATTGATCTTGAGTGTCGAGCCAACTGCATTGCCGTCGGGATACAGACTCTTATAGACACCATGGCCAATCACCACTACGCGGTCTGCTGAATGCTCTTCGGTTGGTGAAAAGAAACGTCCAGCAAGCGTTGTCGCAGCCGAAGTATTGGCATAGTCAGCGGTAGTTCCCGTGATACTGCACATCAGACTGGTGTTACCCTTGACAACCGAGCCGCCCCATTTACGCGCGAGGGGAATCACGTATTCTGCCGACTCCATTCGACTCTTGAGAAGCTCTGCTTGCTGCAGTGAGATGTCCTTGCGTGATTCGACATCGCGCCAGTTTCGTCCACCAGTCCAGTCCCATTTGTCGATATACAGCATGTCTTTGCCGATGATCGAGATGGTCTGCTCCCACACGGCATTGAGTCCACCTATCGTCCAGCCCATCAACACTACCAGCACAACGCCCACAACAATTCCTGCTGTGGTCAGGATAGAGCGCAGCAGATTCACGCGAAGTGAATCCCATGCGATGCGCGCTGATTCCTGAAATTCTGACAGTCTAAGCATGGTTGTGGTTGGTGGTATCAGATTCAATTCGTCCATCGCGCAAGCGGATGATCCTACGCGCATGTTGTGCGATGTCTTCCTCGTGCGTAACAAGGATCACGGTGTTGCCAGCCTTCCAGAGATCACTGAACAAATTCATGATGTCGTGGCCGGTCTTCGTATCGAGGTTTCCAGTCGGCTCATCGGCGAGAATGATAGAGGGGGCTGTTACGATGGCCCGCGCGATAGCAACGCGTTGACGCTGTCCACCAGAGAGCTCGTTTGGCTTGTGTCCCATACGGTCACTGAGCTGCACACGTGCGAGTGCCTCTTGAGCTCGGCGTGTGCGTTCTTCAGCAGACACTCCAGCGTATACAAGCGGCAGCTCAACATTCTTGAGTGACGTGGCGCGAGGCAGCAAGTTGAACGTCTGAAACACAAAGCCGATCTCTTTGTTGCGGATCGACGCCAGGTCGTCGTCATCCATCTCGGCAACGTTCGCCCCATTAAAGAGATACTTGCCCGATGTTGGTGTGTCAAGACATCCGAGCATGTTCATGAGTGTCGACTTGCCGGATCCGGATGGCCCCATGATAGCAACATACTCGTTGGTGCCAATCGTAAGCGAGACGTCGCGCAGAGCATAGACTTCTTCATCGCCCATTTCATAGCGCTTAACCAGATGCTCGATATCGATGATCGCCTTGCTCATTGTGCCTGCCGCATCTGACGGTAACGATCTTTACGGGCCTGAGGATCTTCGACGATTACTTGTGCACCATTCTTGAGTTGCTTGCTGATAGCCTGATATGGACTCGAAACAACAGACTCGCCCTGGCGAATACCGCTCAAGATCTCGATGTAGCCGTCGTCGCTGATACCAGTTTCAACTGCACGAGACTCCACCGTGTTGCCCTTGCTGATCCAGACAATGCTCTTCGGTCTGTTTGACTTCTTCGCTGCGTCTGCCTTTCGGGATTGCAGACGATAGTTCTCTTCTTGCGCTCCCTCGGTAGCAGTTTCATCTTGTCGAACCGTTACGGATTGAATAGGTACTGCCAGGACATTTGATCGCGTCTCTGTTTCGATATCAACGCTGCACGACATACCAGGCCGCATCCGCTGCTCTGGGTCGAGAATGCGAATGCGCACTTGAAAGTTGACCACTTCCTCTTGAGTTCCTTGCGCAGCAACCTTGGGCGAGTGACTGATCTCGTAGACAACTCCGCGAAGCGTGACGTCGGGAAGAGCATCAACCTTGATCCGTGCAGTATCACCAACCGTGATCAGGGCAACATCATTCTCGTCAACGTCAACCCATGCATTCATCGTTGAAAGATCCGCAATACGCATGATCTCTGTGCCCTGCATCTGAGCCGTACCGACAACCTTTTCGCCATTCTCAACGCCAAGGTATGTAACTGTTCCACCCATTGGTGCTGTGATTGTTGTGCGGCTAACGTTTACTTGAGTTTCCTGCAGAGCACCACGCGCCCGATCGTAATCTGCCTGGGTTTGAGCCAAGCGTCCGGCTGCAGTTTGATACGCTGCTGTTGTGCGATCAAACTCCTCACGTGATGCAAAGGACTTCTTGTACAGCTCTGTCACGCGCTTGAGGTCGGCCTCGGCGCGGTCAAGCTCGGCTTTAGCAACTGTGATCGACATCTTCGATGCCTCAGCAGCAGCACGCGTCTGTGCAAGCATCGACTGCATCATGTCTGGCCTGATGCGCACAAGCAATTCCCCAGGCTTTACCGTAGCACCGTCACGAACTCCAAGGTAGACGATCTCACCACTTGCCTCGGAGGAGATCTTGACCATGACCTCTGGTTGAAGTTTGCCGATTGCACTGACGGTTTGAGTTATCGTGCGGGGTTCGATCTTCTCGACGCTGACTTCGATCGGTCCTTCTTTACCCGTTGAGAACATCATGAACGCTGCGATCGCAATCGCAACAACGATGGGGCTGATCCATAGCCAACGCTTACGTGACTTCTTTGCCATTATAGGTCTCCTTCCATTTCTCCGATCGCAAAGTCTACCGCTGCAACCGCCGAGTGGTAGGCGAAGACGGCAGTGATGCGGTTGATCTGTGCGGTGATAAGCTGATTGTTTGCCGTTTGCATGTCGAGCATCGTAGCTGCACCAACATTGTACCGCTCGCGAACAGCATCTGCATTGAATGTTGCAAACGACAGCGCGCGTGCTGTAACCTCGAGCCCCTTTTCCGCTGCTGTAAGCTGCAGATAGGCGCTTCGGACATCTGTGCGAATCTGGTTTTTGAGGCGCTCCACATCCAAGATGCGCTGAGTGTGCGACAAGGTGGCTGCTTCGACATTGCTGTGCGTTGTGAACTGATCAAAGACAGGCACACGTATGAACAACCCCGCAAACACCTGGCCCTGACGATCGAAATCGCCAATGGTAAAGTTTCGCCACGTGTACCCACCCGTGGCCGAGAGCGACGGATAGTATCCTGCCGCTGCAGTTCCAATCTGTGATTTTGCTGATTGCTCACGGAAGACAGCTGCCTCGACGTCCGAGCGTTTTGCAAAGGCACGCTCTAGAGCTTCGGATTCTGTTCCGAATCGACTTCGCGTGCCGCTGACGGTCTGGGGAGTTACATCAGAAGGGAGCTCATCTTCGATGATCTCAATGAGCTGACTCGGGTTGACGCTCATGGTGGCAAGGAGTTGGGCCTTTGCTGTGGCAACATCGTTTTCTGCCTGGATCAAGCCTACCTCTTGGTTGGCCAACTCGGTTTCCTGCGAGTTCACATCTTGCTGCGTACCTCGCCCAACACGGAGTAACTCCTTGATACGCTCTAGTGTAGCCTGTGCCAGACCAACGGTCTCACGTCGAGCATTGAGCACTTGCTTACGGCGCGCCACTTCGATGAACTGACGTGTAATGTTGAATCGTGTGATTGCGCGGGCGTACGAAACATCAGAACGGGTTGCTGAAAGATTCTCCTGTGCTGAACTGTATTCAGACTCTCGACGAAAGCCGTCGAAGACATTCAGGTTAATACTGCCGTTAAGCCCGTAGGTATTCGGAAGGGGCTGACCAACAATCGGGACGCCATTGACGATCGAGAACTGCTCGCGCAGATTCGTAAGCTGGCGTGAGTAGTTGGCCGTAACCTCGGCCGAAGGTAGGTATGCACCGAAGGCATTTACCAGCCTTGCTGCTGCGGCCTTTGTAGAGGCACTACTCTGTTGGATGTCGAAACTCTTATCCAATCCAATGGCAATGCACTCACGCAATGTTAGGGGCTTGGCTTGTCCGCCCTCTTGTGCACGCAACATGGTGCACGAGCATAGGAGTGCCCAAGTTAGGGTGTGCAGAATGTACTTGTTCATGTCCTTACGACAGATTCGGTGCAGGAAAGGTTTCTACAAAACGTTACGAACGACGTTGCTTCCGCGGTTTGCGCGATGGTGCGGTGGTGCGCGACCATCGTCTCGTCGGCACCGGTGAGGTGATCCGCTCGAGCTCCATCGTAACAACCATGAGGTATTTGCCTGCAATTTTCGAGCCCGAGCTCGCCGCAGACACGATGGTAAACCGATTATCTTGTTGAATAGTTGCAACAAGAGGCACGCTGAGAGCTCGGTCGAAGACGAGTCGGCCAGATTCGGCAATGGCAGAGGTAGACTGCATCGAGAGCTGACTTGCCGTCATGTCAAAGGTGCCAAATCCCGTAAGAGAGTATATCAGCCACTGCGCAGACCGTCCGAGTGTATCGAGCCGGTCGCCCACACGCCAGAGAACTTGTTGGTGCATGCGCGGGAAGGGTACCGCATTCTCGGCATAGTTTACCGTATCCTCAGAGAGCCAACTTTGATTCTGGCGTCCGCACGAGGAATC
>CAZAGH010000028.1:12477-21456 GCA_964484755.1 uncultured Melioribacter sp.
GTATCTCCAGCTTCGAAGTGATATCGAAAGCACAGCGTATCCTTGCCGAGTACGATCTTCTTGCCCCCGGGCATTACGCGTATCTGAGCCTGCAAGCTAGCTGCAGTGCAGAGCAGTGCTGTACAAACCACGACCATCCATCGCTGGGTATGCATCATCTGATCGCCCTTCGTTGAAGAACAATCGAAAGTGTTGTCGCGATCTCGAGTGTTGCCTGCTCGGCAAGTTCATCACTGACCGGACGAGTCGTTGATTGCAGAGAAATCATCTGTTCCTGCCTGATAACCATCCCTGTTGCTGCATCATGAAACGACGTGCCGGACTGCTGCCCAACTCCGGAAACAGTGAGGTCGATTCCTTCGGCCGTGATGTCTCCAAACTGGCGGACATTCTTTGTCGATGATTCGATGAACCAGCAGGGCAGGCCGAAGGTATCCCGAATCGCCTTAAAGGTATTCGTCAGGGTTCCTTGTGTGTAGACTACACCAGTGGCACCCTCTACGGAAATGGTGTCGTCCTTCTTCGTCGTCCATGACGCACCGATCCGAACGGGATCCTTTGGAAATGGCACACCAATGAGCTCTGTTGGAGTGATCGTTGACATGATCAGACGCGCGATTGGATCGTCTGAGGCCGCCGTGGTTGAGATCACTCGTCCCGTTGGATCGACAACAAACGTCAGCTCAAACGGCGCAGCGTATCGCTGCAGCACGCGAAGCTCGGAAACCGAACATTCAATCGTTGCTTGCCCCATCACCACGTCGGCTATGCGCATGGTAACGTTCATGTTCATCGTGGTAGTCGATGTCTGAGGCTCCTCCGTGGAGTTGCGGTACTTGGCAACTGTTGTCATCACGGCATCGCATTCGTACGAAAAGGACTCGTACTTCTTCAGATTTAGTCGCAGTAAATGCCGTTCATCAGCAGCATTCGCACCAATTCCCGATCCTATCAGGATGATTGCGAAAACCCAACTCATGAACTTCCGAAGGGGCATTACGATTACGACTCCATTGATGCAGCTTCACGCTTCTTGGCTCGTTGACGCATTGTGGTGTCAAGAATTTTCTTTCGCAGTCGAACGGACACCGGTGTACACTCAAGGAGCTCGTCGTCTTCGAGGAATTCAATGCACTGCTCAAGAGACATATTACGTGGTGCCTCCAGGCGAACAAGGCCATCGGATCCACTCGAGCGCATGTTTGTCAGGTGCTTCATGCGGCACGCGTTCACACTCAAATCGTCCTCACGGGCATTCTCGCCGATGATCATACCTTCATACACCGGCTGACCTGGCTCGATGAACAGCACGCCACGCTCCTGAACCATTTCAAGTGCATAGGCCGTTGATGGTCCAGTTTCCATGGAAACAAGCGCTCCACGCAGACGTCCAGAGATAGCCCCTTTGAATGGCTTGTATGAATCGAAGGTGTGGTGAATGATACCCATTCCACGTGTTGATGTAAGGAATTCCGTGCGGAAGCCGATCAGACCACGAGCTGGAGTCAGAAATTCGCAGCGCACGCTGTCGTTGCCCGGATTCATCGCCGTCATTTCGCCCTTGCGACGTCCAAGGTTCTCGATCACCGTTCCGACGTGTTCTTGCGGAACATCGACAGTAACATGCTCGATTGGCTCGAGAAGTTGACCCTTTTCATCGCGACGGAACAATACTTCCGGACGCGAAACAGCGAACTCGTAGCCTTCACGGCGCATCGTCTCGATCAAGATTGCGAGCTGCAATTCGCCCCGTCCAGAAACCTTAAAAACATCCGGAGAGTCAGAGTCCTCGACGCGCAGTGAAACGTTATTGCGAAGCTCACGGTACAGGCGCTCACGAATCTTTGGGGTAGTTACAAACTTACCCTCACGTCCAGCAAGGGGCGATGTGTTCACCATGAAGTACATGGCGATGGTTGGCTCTTCGATGTTCACATACGACAGAGGCTCTGTACGTGTTGAGTCGGCAATGGTCTCACCGATGTAGACGTTCTCAAAACCAGAGAGAGCAATGATCTCGCCGGCCGAAGCTTCTGTGGCTTCAGCACGGGCAATGCCTTCATAAGCGTACATCTTGGTGATACGGCTCGACTCGCGTGTCCCGTCCGGCTTGAAGAGGTTAACGTTGTCGCCAACCTTCACGGTGCCCTCGATCACACGGCCAATGGCGATACGTCCAACGTAGTCAGACCAGTCCAGGGCGCTGATGACCATCGCAAATGGAAGTGTACGGTCGACCGTTGGAGGCGGAATGTGCTTGATAATGGCCTCGAAGAGTACATCCAGCGATTCAGCTTCGTCTTCCAGCTTTGCCTTGGCAACACCAAGCTTGCCGATGGCATAGATCACCGGGAAGTCCAGTTGCTCATAGGTTGCACCAAGGTTCATGAACAGCTCCATGACCTCATCCAACACATCAGCAGGGCGTGCATCACCACGATCGATCTTGTTAATCACGACGATCGGCTGCAGACCCATGTCGAGGGCTTTGCGCAGTACGAAACGAGTCTGCGGAAGGGGGCCTTCAGCGGCATCAACGAGGAGGAGAACACCATCAACCATCGAGAGTACGCGCTCAACTTCGCCACCAAAGTCGGAGTGACCCGGTGTGTCGACGATGTTGATCTTGTAGTCCTTCCAACGCACGGCGGCGTTCTTGGCCATGATGGTAATTCCACGCTCTCGCTCGAGATCGTTGGAGTCCATGACGCGCTCGGCAACAACTTGGTTGTCGCGGAACGTACCGCTCTGGCGCAACATGTGATCCACAAGCGTTGTCTTGCCGTGGTCAACGTGCGCGATGATTGCAATGTTTCTATAGTCTGGGCGGGGTTCTAGGGCCATGTCCTGATCGATCTTGAGGTTAATGCAGCTTCAAAGATACGGACAATCTCCACGCCAACGGGTTTCTAGAAGTAATTCGACTCGTCGCGCCAGCGCACGATCTTCCATGGCTCTGCGGTCGATGAACGCGCCACGCGAAGATTTACACGTCCCTGGGCCCGCAGCACGTCGGATGGATTAAATGTGATCGTCAGGTTAAAGCCCCGTGAAATGTTCTGCAGCAGGCTATCACCGTCTGCCTGTACGACTTCATTCCAGACAAGATCTAGCTGCTGAGCAGCGCTGAACAGTCCTTGGGTGGCCAGCATGTCTTCGTCGCGGCCCCACGTCACATCCACCCCTTGGTCATAGTTGCGATAGACGAAGCTGAAGGTTCGGTCAAGAAGACGTCCGTAAGTAAGCGTATCCTTGAACACATAGGCATATCGGAAGTTCTGAAACAGCCCCTCGATCGTTCGCTGATCACCCAAAACAGCGCCGCCCGCTCCAACGGAGAGGGCGGGGGCAAATGGATTCGTACAAGATGACACGGCAAGGGTGACCGCGATGATAATCACGCTAATGCCACCGACGATCCGTGTCGAGGATCTCATTGTGTGTTCTGAATTAGAACAGGCGTAGGCCGAGGAACATCGCCAAGCTCGCAAAGAATGCGATGCCGCCAGACCAGCCAAGTAAAGCAGCCGAGATCGGACCACGAACACTCGTTCCCATAGCTCCGCACACCATGCCAACAGTACCCGTAAGGATGCCGCCGACTACCGGATGCCATCCCATGGACTTCTGGATCGAGACACAGGTAAAGACAATCAACACGCCAAGAACGATTCCCATACCGCGTGTTGCAAGCGTGTCCTCGACATGATCCACTTCGTGATGTGTGCCGTGGTCGTGTGATGCATCGTGTGCCATTGCTGAGCTCCTTGATTTCAGTACACAGTTAATCTGCGAAGATAATGAGCAATCAGCGAAAACAAGGGACTGATGCCGAAGGAGTCCCCTGATGCTTGTCATGCTTTTTGGTTGGCGTATACAAGAGTTTCGAAGCACTTCGTATCACCACACCGAGGAGCATCAACATGCGTTCGTTCTTTGTCGCATTGCTGCTGATTGCCGGAACTCTTGTGAGTTCAGTGGCACAGCAGACACCACCACGAATCTTTACCTATCAGGGGGTATTGATAACCCCGACTGGTAATGCAGTCCCAGACGGTTCGTATCAACTCACGATTCGACTCTATGCAACACCAACCGATGGGGTGCCCACATGGGAAGAGCAGCACTCTGTAAGCACAACGAATGGTGTGTTCGATGTCCTTATGGGGTCTACCAGCCCCTTGCCGGCAGACTTTGCCACATCGTACTGGTTGGCGGTTGAGCTTCAGGGAGAGGACGAAATGCAGCCGCGTACACGTTTGTCAGCTGTGCCGTATGCGCTCTACAGCGACCGCGCGCGTATCGCAGATAGCCTCAGTGCGGATGCAACTGGTGTGGTCCGCAGCATCAACGGGGCAGATGGCGCTTTGATTCTTGAGGGGGCGGGATCAACGCTCATCTCACAGCAGGGCAATCGATTCACGATCTCAACGCCGGCCGCCGTTGAGAGAATCATCTCCCTTGATGGATCATTGCAGGTACGCAACGTTAACAGCAAAGATGTTGACCTAGCAGTACAGGCTGTTGATCCAATCAAAATCCTCCGCGGAGGTGCCGAGCATGGTCATGTTCTTATGTGGGATTCAACCAACGCCGCATGGACACCGAAGGAAGTCACGACGGGTGGTCCGATTGATGCGATCATGGTTGGCGATGCCGCTGGCGGAGACCTCACGGGAGCATATCCCGACCCACTGATTCGCAATGGGGCGGTGACAACGCCAAAGTTGGCCGACGGAGCAGTAGTAACATCAAAGCTTGCCGACGGGGCAGTTATGAGCTCGAAGATCGCTGATGATGCTGTTACATCGACGAAGATCCTCGACGGAGCGATCACAACAGAGAAGATTCGCGCTGACGCCGTTACGTCCGATAAGATGTCTCCAACAGGTGTGCGTCCAGGTACCTACGGTGATGTTGGTCAGATTCCCGTATTCACGGTAGACAGAGCTGGACGGATAACCTTCGTGCAGACGGTGCCTGCTGGTCCAGGCGATCCGAATGGTCCGGCCGGTGGCGATCTCTACGGGTTCTATCCGAATCCAACGCTCAAGCTCACAGGTGTGATCGCCAATACGTACGGCGACGAAACCCATGTGCCGCATATCACAGTCGATGAAAAGGGGCGTCTCACGCAGGCCATGAATGTTGCCATACGCCCACGTACAGGAGACGTTTCGGACATCATCTCAACAGGGACACTTGACGATCAGAACATGCAGATCAAGCCAAATCGTGTTGGTAGCGACGAACTCGTTGACATACCAGGCCTGCCCCTTACAGAGCAGGGAACGGGGCTCTTGATTCCTGTAATCAGTGTTGACCAAGACGGTCGCGTGCGCACGCTTCGCCAAACACCAGTGCTGGCAATGCAGCCAGGTGATGTTGCCGGGGGCGACCTGACAGGTTTTTATCCGAATCCACAGATCAATGTGACCAATGCCGGGAACCGCATCATCACGGCGATCAACAATGAGCAGACACTGGTAATAGATGGTTCACGCATTGAAGCTCCAATGGCTTTGCCAGTTTCGGATATCACACTAGCGGGCAAACTCGACTCACTCGATCTGCAGATCAAAGCCGGTGTTGTTAGCGCTACAGAGCTTGCTAACCTCCATGCCGGTCCCATTGGACCAGCAGGTAATGAGAACTATGTTCCTGTGATCTCCATTGACGCCGACGGACGCGTAACCTCGCTTACTTCGACGCCGATCAATGCAGTCAAACCGGGTGATCCGGCCGGGGGCGATCTCACGGGTACGTATCCAAATCCACGAATCAATGTTGCAACGTCAGGCGAAACGATCATCAATGCAATCAATAACTCAACATCGACAACAGTAATTGATGCATCGAAAATCGAACGTCCGGCCGCATCCCCAGCATCTGATATCTCTGTCTCGGGTCCACTTGATTCAATGAATCTTCAGGTTCTGGTCGGAATCATCGGTGCACCAGAACTTGCGAATCTTCATACGAGTGGAATTGGACCAGTCGGAACATCAACAACTGTACCGATCGTTACTATCGACACCGACGGACGTGTCACGGGGCTTACCTCGACCACAATTGCGGGCGTTGCTCCAGGAGGTCCTGCCGGTGGCGATCTCACTGGGACCTATCCTAATCCCACACTCATACCATCTGGTGTTGTAGCCGGTGTTTACGGCAGTCCGACAACGGTCTCCCGCGTTACAGTTGATACGAAGGGTCGTATCACAAGTGCAGCATCACTACCTATCGAGCCCTCAACGACCGGTGCGTCAGACATTACTGTCGGCGGCACAATCGATCTGATGAATATGCAGATTGGTGCTAACACTGTTGGTGCACTTGAGTTGAGTCCAACAACGGTTACACCTGGCGTGTACGGCACATCGATGCAGGTGCCGCAGTTCTCTGTTGATGCAGATGGTCGAATCACGAGTGTCGTGAATACGACGATCACAGGAGTTACTCCGGGTGGTGCCGCAGGGGGCGACCTGACAGGAACGTATCCGAATCCGATGATCGCTTCCACCGCCGGCGAACATATCTCTACGGCCATTAACACATCGGCCACGACGCGCATCAATGCGGCGAAGATCTCGCAGGCAGTGGATGCTGTCTCTTCAGACATCGACGCTACAGGCGATCTCAATACTCTTGTGCTGGATATTAAGTCAGGAGTCGTAGGAGCGAACGAATTGGCCTCGACAACTGTCGCTGCAGGCTCGTATGGAACGTCCATGCAGGTTCCCCAAATCACCGTTGACGCCGACGGACGTCTAATATCTGCATCGAATGTTACCATTAGCGGCGTAACACCAGGCGGTGCTGCAGGGGGCGACTTGACAGGTACCTATCCGAATCCGTTTCTGATTGCAACAGGTGTTGTACCTGGCATCTATGGCACTCCTAGTGCAGTTCCCCAAGTAACGGTCGACGCAAAAGGCCGCGTGTTAGGAGTGGCCAATGTCACGATCGTTCCAGAGACGATTCTGGCGAGCGACGTCACCGTAGGGGGGAACATCAATGCGATGAATCTCCAACTTGATGCCGATGTGGTTGGTTCAACAGAGTTGGCATCTACTACCGTCTCGGCCGGAACCTATGGAACAACGACACAGATACCGCAGCTCACTGTCGACGCAGACGGTCGCTTGACGAATGTGTCGAACATCACGATCAGCGGAACAACTCCCGGCGGTGCAGCAGGTGGCGATCTTACAGGCACCTATCCAAATCCGTTGATTGCATCAACGGCGGGCGAGCACATCTCAACGGCGATCAATGCATCTGCCACAACGCGTATCAATGCAACAAAGATCTCAGCGGCCAATGATGCAGTCGCATCAGATATTGATGCCTCAGGTGATCTCAACACGCTTGTCCTCGATATCAAGTCCGGTGTTGTAGGAGCACCAGAGCTTGCTTCAACTACTGTTGCTGCGGGCTCTTACGGTACCTCTACACAGGTGCCACAGTTTACGGTAGATGCGGACGGACGCCTGACAGCTGCGTCAAACGTGACTATCAGCGGAGTATCGCCAGGCGGCGCAGCAGGTGGCGATCTTACAGGAACCTATCCCAACCCAACGCTCACGACCACGGGTGTGATGTCGGGTACATATGGCTCACAGACAGCCGTGGCCCAAGTGACTGTTGACACAAAGGGTCGTGTAACGAGCGCAACGAATGTAACGATTGTCCCGACCTCTGTCGGATCAAGTGATGTGACCGTCAGTGGCAGCATCAACACGATGAATCTGCAACTTGGTGCTGATGTTGTGGGTCCCACAGAACTTGCAGCAACATCTGTTAGCGCTGGAACGTATGGTACATCAACACAGATACCACAATTCACGGTTGATGCTGATGGACGCCTCACAAGCGTGTCTAACCTCACCATCACCGGTACTACCCCGGGTGGTTCTGCAGGGGGCGATCTTACGGGCACCTATCCAAATCCGTTGATTGCATCAACAGCCGGTGAGCACATCTCGACGGCGATCAATACATCTGCAACAACGCGCATCAATGCAACAAAGATCTCTGCAGCTAATGATGCAGTAACTTCCGACATAGACGCATCAGGTGATCTTAACTCACTCGTGTTAGATATCAAGTCTGGTGTTGTAGGAGCACCAGAGCTTGCTTCAACAACAGTTGCTCTGGGTTCCTATGGCACGTCAACGCAGGTAGCGCAGTTCACTGTCGATGCAGACGGACGCTTGACAGCCGCGTCAAATGTTACCATCAGTGGTACATCTCCAGGTGGAGCCGCAGGGGGCGACCTTACGGGTACATATCCGAACCCAACGATAGCAACAACAGCCGGCGAGAATATCTCGACGGCGATCAATACCTCTGCCACAACGCGGATCGCTGCAGCAAAGATCTCAGCAGCAAACGATGCAGTTGCATCCGACATTGATGCATCGGGCGATCTTAACTCGCTCGTGTTGGACATCAAATCCGGTGTAGTTGGAGCACCAGAGCTCGCATCCACAACGGTTGGTGCAGGCTCCTATGGTTCGTCAACACAGGTTCCGCAGTTCACGGTCGATGCAGACGGACGTCTGACGGCTGCTGCCAATGTCACGATCAGTGGCGTGTCTCCGGGCGGCTCAGCCGGTGGTGATCTTACGGGCACGTATCCCAATCCATCACTGACCACAACCGGTGTTACCTCCGGCACGTATGGCTCACAGATAGCCGTTGCACAAGTGACTGTTGACACAAAGGGTCGTGTGACGAACGCAACGAATGTTACGATTGTGCCAACATCTGTTGGATCGAGCGATGTAAGCATCAGCGGCAACATCAACACGATGAACCTGCAGCTTGGTGCTGATGTAGTTGGACCATCGGAGCTGGCACCAACAAGTGTTGTTGCAAATACCTATGGCTCGTCAACACAAATCCCGCAGTTCACTGTTGATGCAGACGGACGCTTGACAGCCGCGTCAAATGTTACCATCAGTGGTACATCTC
>CAZAGH010000029.1:0-21422 GCA_964484755.1 uncultured Melioribacter sp.
ACAACTTCGCTTACCCACATACCCATGTGTACCCGTACCTAGTACCTAGTACCTACTCGGCACTCATCTTCGCAAGTTTCAGAACAGCATTGACGTAGTCGTCGCTGTTGTTGTAGTGATGGATGGCCTTACGCTGTTGCGCGTCTGATTCGCCCCATCCGGCCCGGTCGAGATAGTTGGCGACGCTGAAGATGGCGTCATCGAATTCGTAGAGGTTGATCAGGCCGTCACTGGTGCCGTCGGTAGCCCATGAGAGGTATGATGACGGCAAGAACTGCGTGTAGCCGAATGCACCTGCCCATGAGCCCCGTAGCGTCAGGGTGTTCATGGTCTTGTTCTTCTGGATTGTCGCGAGTGCTTTGAGCTGGGATGTGGCCCACGTGACTTTGCGTTGTGCGCGCTTTTCGATGGAGCTGTAGACGCTGTCGTGCTTGGTAGAGTCCAGCTCTTTGGCCTTGAGCACAACCTGCGTGTTTGATTCGAGGTATTCGGGCTCGGATGAAAGTAGTACCGACAAATACACGCTTGGCACGTGGTGCTTTCCGGTGATGCGTCCGTGCTTTGTCTCTACCCACATGAGTGCGGCAATGACGTTTGGTGGCACGCCGAAGCGCTGCTTGGCGCGTTGGAGCGTAGTGTCGTGCGACTTGACAAACTGGCGGACGTTGCTCACGGCCTCTTGCGAAAAGTTGTGCGAGTAATCTGCTTTAGATGCGAAGTTGGTGACGTTGTTCTTCACGTATTTTGCATCGAACGCTGTTAGACTGTCAGTCAGCAAAAGTTCGATGTAGGCCGAGTCTACACCACCAGCACGGGCAACACGTGCCGCACGCTCAAGTGGTGTGATGTTCACTCCCGTAAGGGGCGATCTGTCTGCCTGTGTTGAGTCCTGCCGCAGACCGAGATAGCCAAACAGCGAGATGGCTATGGCCGCACCTGCAGAGAGAAGGTAGGTAAGTGTCGTTGCTGTGATCATTGTCCGCATAATCTACGATGAAGACGTACCCATGACCAAGACTCGTGCATTGATGTTCATTTCTTTTCTGTCGCTTGCAACGGTTGTCGCCTATGCGCAGCCGCGCTTGCAGATGCAGAAGGAACAAGACTGGGGAAGCGTTACTCCCGAAGGACCAATCACGAATGTGCAGTCTGTAAAGGCGCGCATACCGATCAAGAATATTGGCGACAAGCAGCTCGTGATCACTAGCGTGCGTCCACAGTGCGGATGCACAACCGCGCCCATCGAAAAGGATACGTTGCAGCCCGGCGAAGAAACGGCCATGAACGTGACGTTGAACCTGCCATCGGGTAGTGGCAAGATCTCCAAGTACGTAACGGTCTTTGCAAATGACTCGGTAGGATCGCACGTACTGCAACTGCGCGCCGAGATCCAGCGTCCAATTCAGTTGTCATCGAGCTTCTTGGGATTCAATGCCGGAGTAGCTGGACAGCCAACACGGGCAACCGTCACAGTGAATACGTTTGTGGATAGACCAATAACGATTCGCCCCGTGCCCCTTACAGACGGACTCCGCATTGTGTCGGCGGCAACCATGACTTCTGAAAAAGGCAAGCCGGTTACTGTTGAGGTTGAGTACGTGCCCACAAAGAAGGGACCCTTCACCGTGCAACTCAAACTTGAGACATCACTCGAGAACTACGAGACACTCGAGCTTACGGGGTACGGGGCTGCTGCAGAGGCAAAGTCTGACGCAAAATGACAAACGCCCCGGTGGTGTCAACGATCTGCTTGGTTGTATCTGATTGCCACTCACCAATGTTGTTAACTCGGCATACGTACCATGTTGGCGCAACGCCAGCCAACTCCTGCGGCTTCTGCGTGTAGAACAAGTGCGCATAGCTTTTCATGGAAAGGGGCTCTACCGTCTGCTTCGTTCCGCGTAAAGATTCATAGAAATCGAGGGCAGCCCCTTGCGTGTATGCTTCAATGCGCGATGCAGCGAAGGGGAGAAACAGCGTAAGTGTCAAGACAACGCCGCCATAGAGCGAAGCAAGGGCAACGAGTGGACGTCGTCGTATCGTAAGTATCGGTACGATCGTGCCTACAAGAAGCAGACCGCCGATGTACGGCTCGATACCAATCCACGATACATCACGGCTCATCGCTGCGCGCAGGTAGACGTCGCGGAATGTTGGCAGCCCCAGCAGCCACTCTTTGTTCATGAAGGCAAGGGGCACAATGCAGAACACGGCTGACAGCAACGTGCTCACGGTGATGAGTCCACCCTTCTGCCACAACGTAAGTGACGTGCGATGTCCGCTTAGGAGTTGCTCTAATGCCCTAGCTGCAAGGAAGGTAAGGGGCAGGTAGCACATCGAACTGTAGTGGACGATCTTCGTTGTGACAGCAGAGAAGACAACCATCACGACGCAAAAGAGCACGATCATCCACTGCTGCATGTCGCGCTGATATTGCTCATCGTGTTGGGTGGTGCGAGCCCCCTGCCAAAAAAAGATTGATGCAGGGAAGCAGCCAATAGCAACGACAACAAGATGGTAGTACCATGGTTGAGCATGTCCAGCCTCGCCTGTGGTGAGCAATCGCCACTGATAGGCAAGGTTCTCGCGCATGAAGGTAGGTCCGTGCGTGAGGTATTCGGCGCCAATCCATAACGACGGAATTGCAATGGACACAGCAAGGACAATGAGTAGCGTTCCGATTGGGAAGCGCTGACGCTTCCGATGCGTCACAAGCCATGCAACGATGGATGTAAGGCCCACGAGTCCAAGTCCAACCGGACCCTTCGTAAGAACTGCAAGACCCGTGGCAAGTCCGGCAGCAAGGGGCCAGTGCCATGTTGACGGCTCTTGCACAGAACGATAGATCCACCAGATCGCGAGGAACATGAAGAGGTTGAATGCGGGATCGATAATGCCCGAGCGCATATAGAAATGCGGCAGCACACTACCAGCATAGCAGAGCATCCACAGCACACCCATGCGACGTGAGTGCACACGTGTACCGATCGAGAGTGCAATAAGTAGTGTTGCGATGGCCACAACAACGTTGGGAAAACGGGCACCAAACTCGTTGATGCCAAACACTTTCATCGAGAGCGCCTGCATCCACATGAAGAGAGGGGGCTTCTCGTAAAACGGACGGTAGTCTACCTGCACTTGTAGGTAGTTACCAGTGACGATCATCTCACGTGCACTCTCGGCAAAGTTGATCTCGTCCCAGTCAAAGAGTCGCACTGCGCCCAGCGATGGCAATAAGACCACGAGCGCTGTGAGGATGACGATGAGCCGAAGGTTGCGAGTAGACACAGTAGAGTTATGATCGGTGAAACCGTGGCAAAACTACCCAACGAAGTCCAGCGACAACAGCGCTTGTTGTAGCGATAGAAATTGCACCAGTGATAAACAGCGGTATCAATGTCGATGTACCTGCTCCGCCGATCTCATAGAAGAGTTGCACGATCGATAGCAGAGGTGCCGTTGTCGGTATGATCATAAGCAGTGCAACGAGCATGAGACTCAACACTGAAACGGAGAGATAGCCCCATACTATCATGCGCGTACTGAGCACGAACACCGTGAGCAGTGAGCTGAGAAGGGAAAACACGGCGATGATGGTGTACTGCGGATGTGCTATGTACAACTGCGTTGTGATAGCGTATGCGAGCATCACACCGAATGTGCCAACGACCATAGACTCCCACAGTTCGGCAAAGAAACGGGTTGTGGCAATTCCACGTTGCGGCCACCATGATGCACAGATGGATGGCACAACAATACCGATGATACTCAGGAGCGCGCCCCGTCGTGGACTCAGAACGTAGGGCATAGCCACAAGCCAAGAGCCTAATGTGAGCAGTACCAGCAGTGCATTCTTGGCAAGGAACATCGTCGAGACCGTTAGTACGGTGCGCACAGCAGTTCGGCCCTCGTCGATCATGGCAGGGAAGTCTGCAAAGCCCCCTTGCTCAAGGACAATATCTGCCACAAGCTTTGTTGCTGGTGAGCTTTGTGAAGGGGCTACACCAACGTCCGCTCGACGTAGGGCCGGAATATCATTGATGCCATCACCGATCATGATCACGTGACCGCGTGAGCAGAGATCACTGACGATCTCATACTTGTCCTCTGGCGTGCACCGCGCGTGAATCGACATCATCGATGATGGTATGCCGAGCTGCGCAACTACTGCTTCTGCTGTGTCCTGCTTATCCCCCGTGAGTAGATGGGTTGTGATGTCCATCTCATGAAACATCGCAATCGTTGACTGCGCGTCATGCCGAAGTGTATCGTTGAACACCACCCAGCAAAGGGGCTCGGTGTGCACGCCACATGGATTGTCATGATCGTGCGTGCGGGCAAGCACAACACAGCGGTGATGGAGTCTTCCCGACATCTCGAGGGCGCGCTGCATGTCATCCCACAACGGATGCGATGGCTTGCAGACAACTTCTGGAGCGCCAAGAACGAATGTTGCGCCGTCTCCAGCAAAGCGCAGAGCGCTGAACTTTGTTGACGATGAAAACGATGTCTGCTTCAGAACACTTCGCGGCTCCATGAAGGGGGCTTGCATGCGCAAGGCCTGCATGATCTGACTCTCGTCGGTAAGTGCTGCAGCGAATGCATGCAGTTCATGCTGTACGACTTCGAGTGAGTCTGCACCAAGTGGAATGATCGCGTCGACTTCGAGTTCGTTTGTTGTGAGCGTACCCGTTTTGTCAAAGCACACATCTGTTGCTTGTGAGAATGATTCAAGTGCGGCAAGACGCTGGACGATAATTCCGAGCTTACGAATGCGTATGGTGCCGATGATGAAGGTAATCGTTGAGAGGAGAATCAGACTCTCGGGAATCAGGCCAAGGACGAGTGTTGCGGCGCGACGAATAGCGTCGACATCCTGCAGCATCAAACCGGGGTTGCGGAGTAGGTCAACGACGGCGAACACGCCGGCAATGGCGAATGACCAGACGAAGATGGCGTTGACATTCTTTTGCAGCGGCGATGGTGTTAGGTCAAGCTTCTGTGCATGCGACTCAATCCTACCGGAAAGCGAATGCTCACGGTCGGCCGTTAGTTGCACATCGAGCTGACCCGATACGCAAAACGAGCCCCCTGAGATACTGCTACCCGCGCTTACCGCAAACGGTTCCGACTCACCAGTGAGCATTGATGTGTCGAGCTGACAATCAACAGTGTTGATGACGGTACCATCAGCCGGGACAACGTCGCCCCTTCCAACGCGGACAACATCACCAGGTTGCAGGGTGTCGACCTCGACATGATCGATCGAATCGCTTCGGAGGACCTTCGCCGGAAGACTCGTATGCACAGTGATCTTCTCCAGAGCCTTGTGCGCTCGGTATTCCTGCATGATCGACATCACGGTGTTGATGACCGAAGAAACTCCTACTCCGAGACCGTCCCAGAGCAGGCGTGAGTCTCCCGAGAACTGCAATGCGGCATACAGGAGGCCTATGATGCCAGCATTGACAGCATTGAACACCGTTAACGTGTTCGACAGGATGATCTCACGGGTATGCTTTTGCATCGGGCGCAAGTTACCTACGTGATTCTTGTGATGTTAAACCTTCCTTGTTGTTGTAACTTCCAAGGCAAGCCAAGTATCTTGGTTACTACGAATAACTCTCGGGAAGTATCATGGCAATGCTCGACCCCTATCGTGGACAGTGGACTCGGCGCGAAGCAGCCCATCTTATGCGAAGGGCCTGTTTCGGTGTAACACTTGAACAGCTTGATAAAGCCGTCACCGATGGCGTATCAAAGACCATCAATACGCTATTCAGTCCCGTTCAAACCCCGGCGCCACCCCTCAATCCGTCAGACAACTCCAAGTGGATTCCAGATCCAGGGCAGGTCTTTACCAAGACGGTCGTTAGCTCAGATCGAAACGATCCAGCCTCCTCTACAGCATACGATCTCACAAAGGGTCCAGGATATTACAACGGCATCACAAAGGTCTGGTGGACAGCGCATATGATGACCCATGCGCCATCCATCCAGGAAAAGCTGACGTTGTTTTGGTCCAATCACTTCGCTACTGAAATGTCCGTTGTTCAGAACGGCATTTTCTCGTGGGAGCTCTTGGCCTACATGCGTGCAAACGCCTTTGCCAGCTTCAAGGGGCTTGCACGGCGTGTTACACTCGATGCAGCAATGCTTCGCTACCTCAATGGCAATGTGAACACGAAGGGTAGTCCGAATGAGAACTATGGCCGCGAACTGATGGAGTTGTTTACCATCGGTAAGGGGCCGGAGATTTCCCAGGGAGACTATACTACGTACACGGAGCAAGACGTGCGGGCGGCAGCGAAGGTGCTCACTGGCTGGCGCGACTTTGGTGCGCGTGACCTCGTATCCACAGCTAATGATCGCGACTTACGAGACAATGAGCCCCGTAATCCACCATTGTTCCCCGACAACCCGAACGTTGTGTTGGTTGTGTCGAATCACGACACAACAGACAAGCAGTTCTCACCTCGATACGGCAATCGCGTCATCAAGGGACGCTCAACACCGCAGGGGGCTATCCAAGAACTCGACGAGATGCTCGATATGATCTTCGAGCAGAACGCTACGTCGGAGTTCATCGTGAAAGAGCTCTACATCTGGTTCGTAAACAGTGATATCACCGACGAAGTCCGCAAGAACGTGATTGAGCCCCTTGCTAAGGATCTTCGCACAAATGGTTGGAACGTCGGACCGGTTCTCAAGAAGCTCTTCGCATCTGAGCATTTCTTTGATGCGGACCTGCGGGGATGCCAGCTGCGGAGTCCGGCAGATCTCGTGATTGGCCTCGGCAGGGCATTCCCATCATGGACATTGATCACAGATCCGTCGCTTGTCAGTCGCTACTTCCAGGGATTTACAACGGCACTTGCAGCGCAACAGATGGATCTTGTGGAACCATCCAGCGTGGCAGGGTATGAGGCCTACTATCAAGCACCCGACTACTACCGCATGTGGCTCACAACAGCTACCCTGCCACTACGAAACGGCTTTACCGATGCGCTTCTCACGAATAACAACGCACTTGGTCGCAAGCCAATTCTCGATACCGTAGCATTTGTTGGCAAGCTGAAGTCCACAGAAGACTCACTGGCAATGATCGAAGAGATCAATGAGGTACTCTTCGCTGCACCGTTCGTAGAATCAACCGTTATGATGCTCGCAGAAGAGATCCTCATGAATGGTGGACGCTATTACGAATGGGCAACGCTATGGAACGCCTACAAGGCAAATCCATCGAATGCCAACTTCAATGCTGTTCGTACGCCACTCGACAGACTTTTCCGCTACCTGTTCCGCATGGCGGAATATCAACTAGGGTAAGGGGGCAACCATGAACAAGAACACACCTACTCGTTTATCGCGCAGATCATTCATCGCCCGCACCTCCGGTGCCGTGGCCCTTCCAATGTTGTTCAACGGCATTCCACTCCAGGCGTTCGATGGTCCAGTTGTGAACGACCTGTTCAATGTGGAAGCAGAGACAGACCGCGTACTAGTCCTTGTGCAGCTCAATGGTGGCAACGACGGACTCAACACGGTGATCCCGCTCAGTGAATACGGCACGTACCAATCACTGCGTAGCAACATCGCCATACCCGAGAACAAGGTCCTCAAGCTCACGAACGCAACGGGTATTCACCCGGTGATGAAGGGGGCTCACGAGCTCTGGTCTGAGCAAAAGATGAACGTTGTGCAGGGCGTGACGTATCCGAACCCTAATCTGTCACACTTCCGCTCAACAGACATCTGGATGAGCGGCAGCGCCTCGAACGTGAATGAAACAACAGGCTGGATCGGACGCTATCTCAATAGCGAATACCCTGAGTATCCGGTTGGTTATCCAAATGCGAAGATGCCCGACCCTGTGGCCATTCAAATGGCGCCGGTTGTGAGCCTTGCACTTACGGGTTACCAACATCAATCAATGGGTATCGCTCTTCAAGACCCAGAAACATTCTACAAACTTGTGAGCGGCACAGATACTCCAGGCAATGATCTTCCATCGACGAAGCTTGCTGCCGAGAACATCAAGTACGTGCGCGAAGTACAGATGAAGTCGCTCGAGTTTAGCACGGTTATTAAGGCCGCTGCAGACAAGGCCCAGAACAAGTTCACGTACCCAACGTCAAATCGTCTTGCCGATCAGTTGAAGATCGTCGCGCGACTTGTGGCAGGGGGCTTGCAGACACGCGTCTATGTTGTGCAGCTTGGTGGCTTTGATACACATGCATCTCAGGTTGGTGCAGATGATACCATGACGGGTACACATGCCAACTTGCTGCAGATGGTCTCCGAAGCCATCACAGCGTTCCAGCGTGATATTGAAGCACTCGGCGTTGCAGATCGCGTTGTAACGATGACGTTCTCTGAGTTTGGACGTCGCGTTGCGTCGAACCAGAGTCTTGGTACAGACCACGGCACGGCCGCTCCGATGATGTTCTTTGGAACGCCTGTGCAGGATGGCATCATCGGCACAAATCCCGACATGAAGAACCTTGACAACGGCAATCTCAAGATGCAGTATGACTTCCGTCAGATCTACGCATCGGTGCTCGAGCAATGGTTCGGTGCAAAGAAGGCTGCCATAAAGGATATCCTTTTCGGAAGCTTCTCAACGGTCAAGGTTATCAAAGGCGGTACAACATCCGTCGACGCAGAAGAGGCAACGCAGCAGGGAGCAGCGTGGACATTCCAAGCTATTGCGCCAAATCCCGTCCGCTCGGAAGCTACGATTCGGTACGATCTACGCGCATCGCATCGCGTTCGTTTGGATGTATTCGACAATCTCGGCTTCCATGTAGCAACGCTCGTCAATGAGCAGCAAGATGCAGGCTCGTATGCTCAGCCGTTCGCTGTATCCGGCTTGCCGAGTGGCACGTACATGGTGCAACTCACTCTGAACAACGAGCGTGCGCACCAAGCCATGATCGTGGCGAAGTAGCATGGGTATATTTGCCGCATGTCGGCAATGAACACATCTCTCGTGTCGGTCGTGATCCCTTGCAGGAATGAACGCCACACGATCGAACACATCCTTGATAATCTGCAGTCGCAGAGTTACCAGGGGGCGTTCGAGGTTGTGATCGCCGATGGCATGTCCACCGACGGAACACGCGAACACATTGCATCGCTCGTGAATACGCGGAGTTACTCGTTTGCTGTACACGTGGTGCAGAATGCTCACAAGGCCATTCCGAGTGGACTTAACACGGCTGTACGTGCATCGCGCGGCGACGTAATCGTGCGCGTGGATTGTCATTCACGCATCTCCAACGACTACATCGAGCGCATTGTCGAGGCACTCCAGCAGCCGGGCTTTGATCTCGTAGGACCAAGCATACGCATTATTGCCGGGGGTGCTAGCCCCGTAGCAGAAGCGATCAGCGTGCTTACATCAAGTAAGCTGGGATCGGGCGGCAGTGCCTCGCGAACGCATCTTACGCATCCGGTACGTGTAGCACATGCTGCAATGTCGTCATACCGCCGCAGTGTCTGGGACAAGCTCGGTGGTTACGACGAGTCGTTGTTAACCAATGAAGACTTCGACTTTGACTATCGCGCAACGCGTCTCGGTGCAGGAGTGTTTTCGTTGCCCCGACCTGTCTTCTACACGATGGCTCGTCCAACGCTCAAGGGGCTTGCACGCCAGCGCTGGCGCTATGGTTGGTGGAAGGCAGCAGTGCTAAGCAAGTATCCACAATCGCTGCATGCACGACAGGCGATACCAATGCTTGGTCTGATTGCATTGATTGCCCTGCTTGTGACATCTGCCGTGGGTGTCGTGAGTATTGAGCCACTCTTTTACGCACTCTACCTCTACGTGATGGTGTGCATCTTCAGTGCATTGCATACACTATCTACATCCAGCGAGTGGAAGGGTGGCGTGCAAACAGTTCTAACAACGATACTATCAGCTCCATTGGTCTACGCGATCATCCATGGAGTATGGGCAGCAGGGGCTGTTGCTGGGATTGTTGCGAACCGTCCGAATAGCAAAGCGTAGAAAACGCCTGCTTCACGGGCAAACCAACTACTTCGACGAAGCCTTTGCGGCTGGCTGTTCACTGAGCTCGAGAAGGGGTGATGCGCCGCGCTCAACGACGTCGTGCGTTACAATACACTTACGAACGCCCGGTACATCTGGGAGCATGTACATGATGGGGTTCATGACCTCTTCCATCACACCGCGCAGTGCGCGAGCACCCGTACGACGCTTTTGTGCCTTCTGTACCAGGGAAAGCAGCGCCTCATGTTCGAACTGCAGCTCGATGCCTTCGAGTAGGAGCAGCTTCTGATACTGCTTCACGATGGCATTCTTTGGGTTCGTGAGAATATCCAGCATTGCCGCATCTGTTAGGGGGTGCAATGCTGTAACAACGGGCAGACGTCCAATGAATTCAGGAATGAATCCAAACTTCATTAGATCTTCCGGCTCGACATCCCCGAGGAGCTCCATCGATTCTTCGATGGTTGCAGCAGTTGGAGCCGTGAATCCGATCGTTGTTGGACGCTTACGCTTGGCGATGACTTTTTCGAGTCCTTCAAATGCACCACCGCAGATGAAGAGCACGTTCTTCGTGTTCACATAGACAAGGGGCTGCTCGGGATGCTTACGTCCACCTTTCGGGGGAATGCCAGCAACAGTGCCCTCGAGAATCTTCAATAGGCCTTGCTGAACGCCTTCACCGGAAACGTCACGCGTGATCGACGCGCTGTCGCTCTTGCGTGTGATCTTGTCGATTTCATCAACGTAGATGATTCCACGCTCGGCACGCTCAACGTTATAGTCAGCATTCTGGAGAAGATTCACAATGATCGACTCAACGTCATCCCCAACGTAACCAGCCTCTGTGAGCGTAGTTGCATCAGCAATGGCAAATGGCACATCAAGAATGCGAGCAAGCGTTTGCGCCAGGAGTGTCTTGCCGGTTCCTGTTGGACCGAGCAAGAGGATGTTGCTCTTCTCGATCTCGACCTCATCAAACGCACTGACAAGGTTCTTGGCCTGAATGCGCTTGTAGTGGTTGTAGACAGAAACTGAGAGCACCTCTTTTGCTTCGGTCTGACCGATCACGTGTTCATCAAGTTGACGCTTGATTTCAGACGGACGCGGAAGCGTGGAGACATCTGTTCGCAGTTGGGCCGCCGGGGAATTCTTGCGAAGAATCTCAACAGAGTTCTGCACGCAGACATCGCAGATGTAGACGCCTTTGCCCGCAATGAGGCTCGTGACCTCTTGTGAGTTGCGATTACAGAATGAACAGTTCAGATTCTCTTGCATGAAGTCGTATCGTGTTATGCCGTGCGTTCTAGGATCTTGTCGATGAGGCCGTAGTCCAGAGCTTCTTGCGGCGACATGTAGTTGTCGCGATCAGCATCCTTCTTAATCGTCTCGTAATCCTTGCCCGAATGTACAGAGATCACACCATACAGCATGTCGCGGATTCGCAGCATTTCCTTGGTGTAGATCTCGATGTCTGTTGCCTGACCCTGCGTTCCGCCAAGGGGCTGGTGCATCATGATGCGTGAGTGTGGCAATGCATAACGCTTGCCCTTAGCTCCTGCGCACAACAGCACTTGAGCCATCGAAGCCGCCATACCAACGCAGATCGTTGAGATGTCAGGCTTAATGAACTGCATTGTGTCGTAGATCGCCATGCCGGCTGTGACACTTCCGCCCGGAGAGTTGATGTAGAGCGAGATGTCCTTGGTAGGATCTTCGCTCTGCAGGAACAACAGCTGCGCAATCGTCAAGCTCGCAACCATATCGTCGATCGGCGTGCCGATGAAGATGATGCGCTCCTTGAGCAAGCGGGAATAGATGTCGTATGCACGTTCGCCGCGGCTAGTTTGCTCAACGACCATTGGGACGAGTTGATTGTGCATGGCTGGCTCTCTACCTATGATGCTGTGGTGTATGTTATTCAGAATCCACGTTGACGTCTGTGACGATCGCATAGTCTAGGATCGTACGGATCGCCTTTTCTGCGAGAAGCTGATCTTCGATCGAGGCATTCTGGCGCATCAACATACGAAGCTGATCGGCAGGAATACCAAATCGTGTACCAGCAATCTCGACGTCTTCATCACTCAACCCGATTGATTCTGCCTCGATGATCTTCTCGCGGATCAGCTCCCAACGAACGATGCGCTCGGCGCTTGGACGAAACTCGTGCTCAACATCGTGGGCAGAGATCTTGTCGAGTCCAGGAGCCCCTTCGTTGCGACGCTTGAAATCATCAAACAATTGATGAATCACAGCATGAACGAGTGGTTCTGGTGCTTCGATTTCGTGCGCCTGCACGAGTTGGTCAACAACTTGGTTTTCGAGGCTCTGCTGTGAAGCTTGCTCGAAGTATTCCCGGATCTGACGTTCAATATCACCGCGGAGTTCTTCTGTTGACTCGAAACGTCCACCCGTGATCATGGTCGCGAACTCATTGGTGAATTCAGCAGGTACCACTTTCTGGATGTCTGTAACTGTAACGCGGTATGAAGGGGGCTGTGTGTCTTCGTCCGTTGTTTCGGCAACGTATTGGAACGAATCGCCCACCTTGGTGTTGGCCAGTGACGACCGCAGGTGCATGTCAGAGTTGTCATCATCGAGGAATACACGCTCTTCGCGCGGCTCTGCGCCAATGATCGGCATCGAAGTTTCGCGGTCGAGTTCATGCATCGATACCGTCACGACATACATCGTGTCAGTTACCTGCTCTGCTGGGTCGAACGATGCTGCACGAAGACAGATACGGTCGATCTCTTTCTGAACATCGTCTTCAGAAACTTCCTTGATCGGACGGTTGATCGTAAGGCCACGGTAGTTACCTAGTTCGAACTCTGGCATTACATCATACTTGATCACGAAGGCAACGCCTTCTGGTGACTTCTGAATGTCGATAAGCGCTGGATTGCCCACCACGCGCTGCTTTTCAGCCTGCGCAAAGGCGCGAAATTCGCTATCGGCAATTGTTTCGAGCGCATCAGCTTCGACATCTCTGCCAAAACGCTGCTTGATAATGTTGATCGGTACCTTGCCCTTGCGGAAGCCCGGCAGCGTAATACCTGCCTGTGCTCGAACATATGCTTCTTGGTAATGGGGCTTGAGTTCAGTTTCTGTAAGGCTGATACGAACTTCGCGCTTGCAGCCTTCTAGGGTTGACACTGTGCGTTCCAAACTGGTCTCCTGATAGCCCCCTGCTCAAAAAGGTAGCTACAGGTCCAAAAAGGGGGCTTCAATTGAATAAAAAGCTGTGCGGAAGGAGAGACTCGAACTCTCACAGGTTGCCCCGCCAGATCCTAAGTCTGGTGCGTCTGCCAATTTCGCCACTTCCGCAGGGGATGCGAAGATAAGAAATGAACAGGTACAAGGTATAAGGTACGAGGTACTGGGTACGAGATACCAATGTCTTTCCCGCGAAAGCGGGAAACCATCTGAATGCTTGATTGCTGATGGGCCCCTCCGTTCACGAGGGCAACGAGATTTACCCCTGAGTACCTCGCGTACCTCGTACCTAGTGCCGTTTCCTCACCTCAAATCCACCCCGTCTTCGACCTTTTCATCAGGTATGCAGAGCACAACGGCGCCATCGGGGCGGTGGAACCCTGTAACGAGGACTTCGGAGATCCAGGAGCCGATTTGTTTTGGCGGAAAGCCGCAGACGCAGAGGACTTGACGTCCGATAAGTGATTCTGGGGTATAGAGTTGCGTGATTTGGGCGCTCGAGCGTTTAACGTTGCCGTTGCCCATATCGACGAGGAGCTTGTAGGCTGGTTTACGAGCTTCAGGGAACCGCTGGGCATCGATAATGGTGCCGGCTCGCAGTTCAAGCTTTTCAAATTCGTCCCATGTGCAGGCCATAAGCAACCCTATCGTGTGCGGAGAACATCGTCGTAAGCGCCCTAATTTGCGGCGACAATGAAGATTCTCATCATCGGAGGGGGCTGGGCAGGTATTGCGGCCGCTGTGGAAGCAACCGAGCGTGGCCATAAGGTGCTGCTCGTTGAGGAGCGCCCATACTTGGGTGGACGTGCCAGATCGTTCGTGGACCGCGAGAGCGGACATCACATCGACAATGGACAGCACGTGATGATGGGATGCTATTCAGCCTTTCTGCACGTTCTTCGTGTTCTTAAGACTGACCACCTTCTTGAGCCGCAACGTGCGCTCAAGGTGGCATTCGTTGACCCTACCACGAGAAAACATGTGCTTGATGCCTCGGCTCTGCCGGGTAAGTTAGGCGTGGTCGCTGGGCTTCTGCGGCTGTCAGGCGTTCGCTTTGGCTCGCGTCTTGCGTGCGTTGGGCTGGCGATGCGGATCGCAATCGGGAGGGCAACGGGCAAGGGGCTAACCTGCCGTGAGTTTCTTCTTCAGCAGGGTCAGCCCGATGACATCATTACGCGGTTCTGGGAGCCCCTTGTCCTGGCAACCCTGAATGCCCCCATTGAGAAGGCTTCTGCAGAGCTCCTCGTAGCCGTTATGAGTCTGGCGTTTTTAGGGTCGAGAGACGAATCATCGTTGTTGATACCGACATGCGGACTTAGCGATCTGATTGACCCCCTTCCATCATGGCTCCAATCCCATAGTGGCGACGTACATCTCAGCACATCGGT
Source organism: uncultured Melioribacter sp. (assembly GCA_964484755.1). Lineage (GTDB taxonomy): Bacteria > Bacteroidota > Ignavibacteria > Kapaibacteriales > Kapaibacteriaceae > UBA10438. The sequence continues at coordinate 14,620 of CAZAGH010000029.1, forward strand.
CGATCGGCTCGATGTGCAGAATCACCGATGCACGCAGGCTATTCTCTCAGATGGGTCGGTCCACGATGTTGATGGGGTGGTAAGTTGCATACCTCAAAGAGCGTTAGGTCGACTCTGCGACGCTTCCGCCATAGCGGCGAAGCTGCCGGCCACACCCGAGGCTAGTCCGATTGTAAGCCTATACCTGTGGTACAAAGAGCAGTGGATGACAGACGAACTTCTAGCGGCGCTAGGCACGACGGTGCAATGGGTGTTCAATAAGCGTCGAATTGCTCCGGGCCTTGTCGCACTGACCGTCAGCGCTGGACACAGCATTGTTGGCTTGTCACAGGATGAGATCATCCAACACTGCGACGCTGAGCTGCGTCAGCTGCTCCCCGAAGCACGCCGTGCGACATTGATCCGTGGACTGGTGATCAAGGAAAAGATGGCAACACCATTGCTCACACCCGAAACAGAACGAGCTCATGTCCATCACCTTCAACATGAGATCCAGAATCTTGCTCTTGCAGGGGATTGGACCTCTACGGGGCTTCCTGCGACGATTGAGGGGGCTGCGCGCTCAGGTATTGCGGCCATCGAGCACGTAGTAGTCGCAGGGTAAGAAAGCCTGCCATTGTGCCAATAGCGGCACCTCCTAGAATATCACTCGGATAGTGTACGCCGCAATACGGCCGTGTAAACATGATCAGCAACGCCAGACCCCACCAGAGGTATCGCAGGCGCCAGAACCATGCGCTTAGGATAACGGCGATGAAGGCATTATTCATGGCGTGGTTGGAGGGGAACGACCCTCCGCCAGATCCGACGAGCTTGTGGATGTCTGGTAGCACCTCATAAGGCCTGGGACGCCCGATCATTTCCTTCAACAGGCGATGTCCGGCCTGATCAAGAACCAGAATACCGAACATCATGACAACCGCGCAAACGACGAGCCGACGTCCGCCATTGTGCCACGAACGAGCCCCCTGAAACAGCAATCCTGTGATGCCAATAACATAGATGGGCATCCAGAAGGATGTGGTCGTGATACGGGGCATCACGGCGTCGAAGACTGTGTTCGACAAACCATGATTTATCGCATACAACGCCCATGTATCAAGGGATTTCAGCAGGTCGAGGATCTCTTGCATTAGCAGTGAAACTACAACATTCTTTTCCAGAAAAATCCAAGTTCAAAAGATGCAAGTACGTTGATAAAAATTTGTTTCATGTGTATTTATCCACAACAACGTTTGACGCATTGACGTAGCAATTTCAACGTACTATGTTTGCCACAGTTACGAACGAAACATGGCAGCATAAAGAGGAAGTGCACTCACCACGTTTTGTTTCGTCGTAACGTTCCAAACCCTTCCCACAGTCGAAGAGTCGGTGTTCCTGCAGGTTGATTCCCCGTCAACCCATTGCGGTAGTATCGCTATCCTACGTACCACGTAGGAAGGGAGTTGGTATTTGTTATAACCGACCAATACGCGATGGGAGAGTGCGCATGAAGATTACGCGCCGCTTTACAACCTCTGGTACGAGTTCGTACGACATGTTCCGCTACACGATCCGTGAATCCGTGTTGCGCAACCAGAACGGTAAAGAGATCTTCCGCATGGAGAACATCGAGGTGCCTGAGGCATGGTCTCAGGTTGCCACCGATATCCTTGCGCAGAAGTATTTCCGCAAAGCAGGTGTCCCTCAGCATGGTGCTGATGGTAAGCCATTGCTAACAGACGACGGAACACCGATCACAGGTGCCGAGAACTCTGTTAAGCAGGTCGTGCACCGTCTTGCGGGCTGCTGGCGCTGGTGGGGAGAGAAGTATGGTTACTTCGACTCTGCCGATGACGCGCAAGCCTTCTACGACGAGATCTCGTTCATGCTGCTTAAGCAGATGGCGGCACCAAACTCCCCGCAGTGGTTTAACACGGGTCTGAACTACGCGTACGGCATCACTGGCTCGGCGCAAGGACACCACTACGTTGATCCTGATACTAAGAAGCTTACACGCTCAACAGATGCATATACGCATCCTCAGCCCCATGCCTGCTTCATCCAGTCGGTCAATGATGACTTGGTGAATGAAGGGGGCATTTTTGACCTCGCAACGCGCGAAGCCCGCATCTTTAAGTATGGCTCGGGAACAGGTTCGAACTTCTCGAATCTGCGTGGTGAGAGTGAGCGTCTTTCTGGTGGTGGTGTTTCGAGCGGACTGATGTCGTTCTTGAAGATCTTCGACCGTGCAGCCGGTGCGATCAAGAGCGGTGGCACCACACGTCGTGCAGCCAAGATGGTCATCGTGAATGTTGACCACCCGGATATCGAGAAGTTCATTGAGTGGAAGGCCAAGGAAGAAGAGAAGGTTGCCGCATTGGTGGCTGGATCAAAGATCGCCTCGACCTTTATGCAAGAGATTGCCCAGGCTGCAGCCGAGGGTGGCACAGACGAAGCACACAACGAGCGTCTGCGTGTCCTGATCCAGCGCGCACTCAACCGTGGCGTGCCGTACAACATCATTAAGCGAACGCTTGCGCTTCTTGATCAGGGCTATACAAACATCGATTTCCAAGCATTCGATACGCATTACGAAGGCGAAGCCTACAACACCGTATCGGGTCAGAACTCCAATAACTCGGTCCGCGTCACAAACGACTTCATGGAAGCTGTTATTACTGACAGCCCATGGAATCTTATCTGGCGCACCGATGCAACGAAGACGATCACTGTGCGTGCACGTGATCTGTGGAACAAGATCAATATCAGTTCATGGAAGAGTGCAGATCCGGGACTGCAGTTCGACACGACTATCAACGAATGGCATACGTGCCCGTCGGATGGACGTATCAATGGTTCGAACCCATGTTCGGAATACATGTTCCTCGACGACACAGCATGTAATCTTGCTTCGCTGAACCTGGCGCACTTCTACGACGAGGCTACGCAGACGATCAAGGTCGACGACTACCGTCACGCCGTGCGTTTGTGGACAGTTGTCCTCGAGGTGTCGGTCTTGATGGCACAGTTCCCATCGAAGGAAGTAGCCCAGCGTTCGTATGATTTCCGTACGCTAGGGCTTGGTTATGCCAACCTTGGAACAGTGCTCATGATGATGGGTATTCCGTATGATTCGCAGGAAGCTCTTGCGATCTGCGGGGCGCTGACATCTGTCATGACAGGCGAATCATATGCGGCCAGCGCTGAAATGTCGCGCGATGTAGGCCCCTTCCCGAAATACAAGAAGAATAGCGACGCGATGCTTCGCGTCATTCGAAATCATAGGCGTGCAGCATACAACGCTCCTGATGAGGAATACGAAGGTCTCACCATTAAGCCAACCGGTATTAATGAGGCGACATGCCCTGACTATTTGACAGCGGCATCTCGCATGGCGTGGGACAAGGCACTTGCTCTTGGGGAAGAGCATGGTTATCGCAACGCACAGGCAACTGTTATCGCACCTACTGGTACGATCGGACTTGTGATGGATTGCGATACAACTGGCATCGAGCCAGATTTCGCCATCGTCAAGTACAAGAAGCTTGCCGGTGGCGGATACTTCAAGATCGTCAACCAGTCTGTACACAAGGCACTTAGTGCACTTGGCTACACAGATGAGCAGATTGATGATATCGAGAAGTACTGCAAGGGGCATGGGTCCCTCGTAGGATGCCCGCACATCAACCGTGCATCGCTCAAGGCCCTGAACTTCACAGATGAAGCCATCGAAGCTGTTGAACGTCAGCTCGACAGCACCTTCGACGTGCGCTTTGTCTTCAACAAGTACACACTGGGAGAAGAACTCTGCGCGCAACTTGGTTTTGATGCGTCGCAGCTGGACGATCCAGGCTTTGACATGCTCACAGGCTTGGGCTTTGCGGCCAAGCAGATCGATGAAGTCAACGACTACATCTGTGGTACAATGATGATTGAAGGGGCTCCGCATATCAAGGACGAGCACCTTGCGATCTTTGACTGCGCAAATAAGTGCGGAAAGCGCGGTGAGCGTTACATCGACTACATGGCGCACGTGCGCATGATGGCGGCTGCTCAGCCGTTTATCTCGGGAGCGATCTCGAAGACGATCAACATGCCAGCCGATGCAACGGTTGACAACGTTGGCGACGTACACCTTGCCTCATGGCGTCTGATGCTCAAGGCCATTGCGTTGTACCGTGACGGATCTAAGCTTTCGCAGCCCCTTAACGCCAGCAACGACAACTTCGACGAACTGGTGCTCTTGGGAGACCAAGATGATTGGGACGAAACGGTGGACCAGAAGGCCATCCAGAAGGTTATCGTTGAACGTGTCTATCAGCGTGCAGAGCGCCGCAGACTTCCAAAGCGTCGTCATGGCTACGTGCGAGAAGCCACGGTTGGCGGACACAAAGTATACATTCGTACGGGTGAGTTCGACGACGGATCGCTTGGTGAGATCTTCATTGACATGTATAAGGAAGGCGCATCATTTAAGGGTCTCCTTAACTGTTTCGCAGTCTTGACATCGAAAGCTCTCCAATATGGTGTGCCACTTGATGAGCTCGTCGATACGTTCACGTTCACACGCTTCGAGCCAGCTGGTTTTGTCGAAGGACACGAGGCCATCAAGAACGCTACATCGATCCTTGATTACATCTTCCGCACATTGGGTTACGACTACCTGCAGCGTACGGACTTTGTCCACGTAACAGGTGCCGACACCAAGCCAGCCGCGCTGACGTCGAAGGAAGAGTCCACAGAAGCTGCTCCAGTGCAGGCGGTTGCGCAACCAGTAGCCCCTTCACAGGATGCTGAGATCACACCTGCAGCCACGTTCAACGAGGTTATGGAGGCTGTTTCGTCGCATACTGACGCAGACGGTACAAAGCACAAGACCCTTGACCCAAAAAACATGGGCTATACCGGTGAGTCTTGTTCGAAGTGCCAGAGCACACAGGTTGTTCGTAACGGGGCTTGCACCATGTGCTTGAACTGTGGTACGACAACAGGTTGCAGCTAAATATTCTACCGATGGTTATAAATACCTCCCATCAAGGCGTATCGCACTTGGTGGGAGGTTTCTCTTAGTACGGAATACTACGTACTTGGCGCTGCAACATTGCGGCCTATCCCGCGCAAAATCCTTTGCAAAAAAGGCTTGCGAAGTCCTATTTTGTACGACTAATACCTAGAAATCCACACACAGACACTCAACTGAGGAGCTCTACATGAACGTCCGCACAATCTCGATGGTAGCTGCAGGCCTGTTTGCCTCTGTTACACTTGCATTAGCTGGCAACGGCGAATCATGCTCAACAACGTCGGCAGCGAAGGCCAAGGCTGGTTCATCGTGCTGCGCGACCAAGTCTACGGCAGCTGTGAAGAAGGTTTCTGACGACCACTGCACAACAGCAGCAAAGTCTTCAAAGGAGTGCTCCACAGAGAAGGCTGCTGCCTGTGCTACAACAGCAAGTGCTAAGAAGGATGGCGGCTCATGCTGCTCAATGAAGGCCAAGGACGTAAAGTCCACAAGCTTGTCACCAAAGACAGAAGTTGGTGTTGTTACACCAGAGAAGACGCAGAAATAATTTCCTGCTGACAAAATAGGGGGGCGCTTCCGGGCGTCATCTATAGAACGCGGCGTGGTGCCTCGTTCAACGTTTAACTGGAGGATCGGCATGTCCAAGGGCGGTGCTGGAAAAGTCTACTTTGTATTGTATTTGGCCGTTATTCTCGAGCTCCTCATCATCATCGTGGAGCGCGACGAGGCCGAAGAGCATTTGATTCGCAAGCAGAAGGAAGCTGAAGAGATCGTTGAGGCCGTCATGGCGCAGCTCAACACGGGCTTTGGTGCCAGTGGTGTGAATGCATTGCCACAAGATGAAATCACGTTGCTCGATCCAGCCGTTCTCTCTGGCGTATCGGAGCGCGACCGACCGAAGGATGAGCGTACATATCAAGTCCGCGTATCCACTGTGAAGATCAAGGACATCCTTGGTGACGATCTTCCTGATGATCCCGCAGCAAAGCGTAAGCGCGTAAAGGAAATCATCCAGCTCTTCAACGTCCAAGATCTAAAGCTTCTTGACACGCTTAACGAGACGAATCAAGTTGAGAATCTTTTCCTAAAGTTGAACGATCTCTGGCTGAACCAAAAGACGGATGAGGTCATCAACAAGATCGGTGCGAAGCGCTCGATCTCTGACGCATTTGGTGACGCCTTTGACTTCTTGAAGACCATTACACCAGATTCGCTGTCATACGGTGGAGATGTTTCTACGACTACAAGCTTCCGTTTCAGTCCACACCTCACAACACTAGACAAGGCGGCATTTGCCAACGGCATCAAAGTGTTTGAGTACACGTTTAAGCAGAAGTCACCTGGTCTGTATCGTGTTAACCTGAGCTCAAAGACCAACAACATCCTCGGTGTATCGGGAATCAACGACAAGAAGAATGATGACCCAGAAGGTGTTATCAGCATCGGTACGATCCAGCTTACGCGCAAGCAGCTTTCAAAGGTCGAAGAGCGTCTCAAGACAACATTCGGATCCAAGGTTGAGGCACTTTGCAATAAGTTCCAGATGGTTGAAGGCTTTACCTATCAACAGTACAGCGATGAAATGGATGCTGAGGTTGGTGGTATGGACTACGCCAAGATCGGCGTGAAGTCAAAGTCAGACATGTTGCGCCGGGCTGAACTTCTAAAGAACATCACTGTTCTTCTTCACGGCGATGCAAACCAGATGGAGCAGAACAACCCGACGTTCCGCTTCGAAGTATTCGTGAAGAAGCCTACAATTGAGCGTGCAGAACCATGTATTGCCGACTTGTTG
>CAZAGH010000030.1:0-2745 GCA_964484755.1 uncultured Melioribacter sp.
AAGTTCACCAAGTACCTGTCCTAGAAGAGTACCTCGTACCTTGTACCTAGTACCTTGTACCTTGTACCTTGTACCTTGTACCTTGTACCTTGTACCTCCTACCTCGAAGACTACTTCTTCTTGCGAAGCGTCTTTTCCACATCGATACCGTAGCGCGCTACGAGTGCGCGCATATCGTCGTATTCCTGATCGCTTGCCCGTTTAAAGCCTTCAATGCTTGCAATGGTCATCAGTGCCTTGCGTCCGCTTTCGGTTTGTGCGAACTCGTAGAGTGCATTCACGAGCTTTTCGGTAATTGCGGCATCTAGGCCGTTGCGAACAACAACAGGGTCGTTCGGAATCTCATCAGTGAGTCCGATAATCTTGACCTTCTCGAAGACATCTGGGTACTCAGTTTTAACCTTGGCCCTGGCATCCAGCTGTTCGCCAGTAACGGTGTCGGGGCGGGAAAAGAAGACCGCTCCTGCATCCACATCTCCCAGGTAGACCTTTGTCACAACTTGGTTATGTCCGTTTGCAAAGACTTGGTGCTTCGGCGTAACCTTCAGCTTTTTCAGCATCTCCATCGGATAGATGTATCCGGAGGTCGATGAAGGGTCTACGAAGGCAATTGTCTTGCCTTCTAGCTGTTCGATTCGTTCGATTCCACTTGATGCTGGAACAATGAACTCGCCGCGATAGGAGAGTTCGCCATACCTGCGGGCAACCCTGAGCACAGCATTCGCCCCGTACTTCTTATGGGCGAGAAGGTAGGCGAATGTGTTCATGATGGCCACGTCTGCTCGTTTGGTACCGAAGGCCTCGACAATCACGATGTAGTTCGTCGGTACCGTAACCTTTACATGCAGTCCCGTTGTTCGAAGCAGGTAGTCTGCCAGGACCTGTCCATCACGAATGATTGCCGGAGCATCAGTCGATGGCGTCAGCATCAGCTGTACAGGATTCTCCTCGGTTCCAAGCTCGGCATCCTGATGCAGCAGGGGGCGAAATGTCAACCATACAATGATCAGGAGTGTGGCAGCTATGTAGTATCTGGCAATGCGCATGTTGATGTGGAATACAGTTCTTCGGTCAAACCACCTTGGTGATGTATTTTTGCGGCCAACAAAACTACAACGCGAAAACTCCATCATCGAGGACATCATGAATATTCACGAGTATCAAGCAAAAGACCTGCTCCGCACGTATGGCGTGCCAGTGCTGCGCAGCAAGGCTGTATTCTCATCGGCAGAAGCCGGTGCAGTAGCATACTCGGACTTTGTATCACAAGGATCCAAGGCCATTGTTGTTAAAGCTCAGATCCACGCAGGTGGCCGTGGAAAGGGAACAGTTCACAACCCAACCACGAACGAGCCAGTCATGTTTGGCGAAAAGCCTCTGCGCGGTGTTACTGTCCTGCACAGTGGCGATCTGGCAGATGGAGCATACAAGGTTGCCGATGGACTCATCGGAAACAAGCTCGTTACGATTCAGACTGGTGAAGAAGGCAAGATTGTTCGTCGTGTTCTCATCGAAGATGGCTGTAACATCGCTCACGAATACTATTGCTCAATTCTGCTCGATCGCGGTCGTGGTCAGAACTTGATCATGGTCTCCACCGAGGGTGGTGTCGAAATCGAGAAGGTTGCTGAAGAAACTCCTGAAAAGATCATTCGCGTACACATCGACCCTGCCACTGGCTTTATGCCATTTCAGGCGCGTGAGCTAGCGTTCGGACTTGGCCTAAGTGGCAGTGCTCTCAAGAGCTTCATCGGTTTCATTATGAAGCTGTACACTGCCTACGAAGCCATGGATTGCTCGATGCTTGAGGTTAACCCGCTGGTTTCTACGGCCGATGGTGAGTTCATCGCGCTCGACGCCAAGGTCAACTTTGACGACAATGCCGAGTTCCGTCATCCAAACTGGGCTGAACTTCGTGATATCGAAGAAGAAGATCCACTTGAGGTTGAAGCTGGCAAGTACAGCCTGAACTACATCAAGCTTGACGGTAACGTTGGTTGTATGGTCAATGGCGCTGGTCTGGCCATGGGAACCATGGACATCATCCAACTTGCTGGCGGTAAGCCTGCGAACTTCCTGGATGTTGGTGGCGGAGCCAATGCTGAGCGCATTGCAAACGCATTCCGCATCATGATGAGCGATCCGAACGTTGAAGCCGTCTTGATCAACATCTTTGGCGGTATCGTTCGTTGTGACCGTGTTGCAAACGGTATCCTTCAGGCACTTGAGCAAGTCACGGTTAACGTGCCTGTGATCGTTCGCCTGGATGGTACTAACGCCATCGAAGCTGGTGAGATCCTGAAGTCATCTGGCCTGAACTTCCTGGTTGCCGCAACACTGCAGGATGCAGCTGATCGTGTAACGGAAGCCCTCGGCAAGTAATCAGGTTGAAATATAATCTGCATTATGTAAACTAGAAATGGACAACGAACTATGAAAGCTCTTCGTACACAGGCCCCTGTCGCAGCCATGATTGCCTTGGTCGCAATGACGCGTCTGTTACCGCATTGGCCTAACTTTACGCCTGTTATGGCCGTAGCTCTGTGCGGAGGCGCTTTGTTTGCCAATCGGTTACAGTCATTGGCTGTAGCGCTTGCCTCGATGGTGCTTAGCGACGTAGCGCTTGGCATGGTGTTTGGCATGGACTATGCGATCCACGGCGCACAGCCTTGGGTTTATGGTTGTGTTGTGGGTACGGCACTTCTCGGCCACGCTATGCGTAACGCAACGACGACAAAGCAGGTA
>CAZAGH010000030.1:2845-19380 GCA_964484755.1 uncultured Melioribacter sp.
GAGGACAACGGCATTGTCTTTTCGTTACATTGGTGAGGTTTGTATACACAATTCACACTTTTCATCCACTTCCTTGTGCAGGAGTATGAAACGAGTTTTCTACCTCATTGCGGTCGTGTTTGCTACTGTGGTGGTAGCTACAGCACAAGACCGAACCATCACCGGTACAATTACCGATAATGATGGATCCGCGATTGCGGGAGCAATCGTAAAAGTCAAGGGAACGAAGACAGGAACGTTCTCGCGTAGTAACGGCGGATACACCGTCAAAGCATCGACAGGTTCGGTGCTTGTATTTAGTTCCATCGGAAAGAAGACGCAAGAAGTGACTGTTGGCGAGTCCAGCACGATCAATGTGCGTCTGGCAAGTGATCAGGGTAAAGAATCCGAAGTGGTCGTAACCGCTATCGGTCTGAACCGCTCGAAGAAGTCACTTGGTTATTCGACGCAAGAAGTTGGTGCCGAGCAGATCACCAACTCTCGCGAGTCGAACATCGTTAACTCGCTTGCTTCGCGTGTTGCCGGTGTTCAGGTGAACAACTCGACAGGCGTTCCTGGCGCATCGTCGTATATCCGTATTCGTGGCTCGTCATCACTCAACGGCGACAACCAGCCGTTGTTTGTCGTTGATGGTATTCCAATCGATAACTCTCAGTATAGTTCCGAAGCGACACAAGCCGGTGTTGCCTACTCTAACCGCGCGATGGATATCGATCCAAATACGATCGAGACTATGAACGTTCTCAAAGGTCCAGCAGCTACGGCTTTGTACGGTATCCGCGCTGCAGGTGGCGCTATCATCATTACGACTAAAAAGGGTCGTCCGAATGAAGATGGCAAAATCAATATCAACGTCAATGCCTCATGGGCATTTGACGAAGTCAATAAGTTGCCTGAGCTGCAGAGTAAGTGGTCTCAAGGTTCTGGTGGCAAGTATGCATTCTCAAGTGGAGCGGCTCGCTCGTGGGGGGCAGCGATCGACACACTCTACTACAATGGAGATGCCAACTCACGTCATGACAGCCGTGGTTCTGTTGTAGGCAAGAGTGACCCTACTGCCAAGACGAAGCTGACAGCAATCGACCCTTACGAAAAGTTCTTTCAAACTGGGCTTACTCAAAATCAGTCTGTAACGATGTCTGGTGGCAGCTCAGCTGCAAATTACCTTATCTCGTTCTCGAATCTGAATTCTGAGGGTGTAGTGCCGAACTCCTCATGGGGCAAGAAGAATGTGAAAGTCAGCTCAAGTGCAGCAGTTGCTAAGAATGTATCAGCATCTGCAAATCTGAACTATGTGAACTCGGGCGGTCGTCGTATTCAGCAGGGCTCCAACATTTCAGGTGTTATGCTGGGATTGCTACGCACTCCAGCCTCCTTTGATAATGCCAATGGATTATCGTCGGCAGATGCTCTTGCCGAGGGTTCACGAGCGTACCGTTATTCTGATGGCAGCCAGCGAACGTATCGTAATGGTGGTGGTTATGACAATCCATTCTGGACCGTTAACGAGAATGTCTTTGAAGACGATGTCAACCGCCTCTTCGGGAATGCCCAAATAGACTGGTCAGTCTTACCCGAGCTTACGTTGATGTATCGCATCGGTATGGACTATTACAATGACCACCGCGTCCAGACATTCTCCAAGGGTTCCAAGGCCTACCCGTCTGGTCGGTTGTTCACAGACGACTACACAAGCACTGACATCACCTCAGACCTGATACTGACATACAACGTGAATCTTACCGACGACGTGCATCTTCAGGCCTTGCTTGGCGGCAACGTATACTCAAACAACCTGTTCAACAACTATGTGCAGGGTGATAATGTTGGAGATCAAACCAACCGAGGAGCTATCGGTAACTACGCTGGTACGGTGGTCGGACAAGGATTGATTCGTAAGCGTACTATGGCCACATATACTGACTTGCGTTTCGACTACCAGAATGCGTTGTTTTTGAATTTTACAGGTCGTAATGAATGGTCGACGACGCTTCCTGAAGCAAACAACTCATTCTTCTACCCTTCCATTTCTGCATCGGCAGTTCTTACTGAGTTGTTCCCTGAGCTAAAATCTGACGCTGTGTCATTCATCAAGGTACGCGCCAATTACGCAACTGTTGGTAAAGACGCTCCAACCTACGGCACGATCACAAGCTTTGGCCGGGCCGGCTACAGCGACGGTTGGACAAATGGCATAACGTTCCCATTTGCAGGAATCATCGGCTACAGTCGTGGCAATGTACTCGGATCGTCAGATCTGCGTCCAGAAAAAACATCATCTGTTGAGTTGGGCTTTGACATTGCCCTGTTCGATGGCCGTGTAGCCTTGGATGTTTCATGGTACAACCAGATCTCAGACGACCAGATCTTCCAAGTACCAATTGCTAACTCTACGGGATATACTGAAAAGCTCATGAATGCGGGCTCAATGCGCAACAGCGGTATTGAAGCCGTTCTGAACTTGGGTGTTCTTCGCACAAATGATTTCAACTGGGACATGACAGTTAACTTTACATTGAACAGAAATGCTGTCGTTAAACTTGCACCAGGCGTACCGAATATTGGACTCGGAGGTTTCACAGGATCGTCGGTTCGAGCTGTTGCCGGTGAAGCCTATGGCTCGATTTATGGTTTTGGTTGGATGCGCGATTCCCTGAGTAACCTCATCATTGATGGTGATTCGACTTCACCGACCTACGGCTATCCAATGCTTAATCCGAATGAACGCGCCTTTGGTAATTATAACCCTGACTGGTTAATGGGTATCCGAAACACGTTCACTTGGAAGGGCATTTCGCTGTCAGCGCAGCTCGATATTCGTCAAGGTGGCGTGATGTGGAACGGCACACGCGGCGCACTATACACCTTTGGTACAGCGAAGGGAACAGAAGATCGTGGCACTGAGAAGACGTTCACTGGCCGCAACTCCGTAACCGATGAAATCGAAACCTTCAAGGTTACGCCTGGTGAAAATTGGTACTCGCTTGGAGAAGGCGGTGGTTTCGGTGGTAATACCGAAGACTTTATCGAAGATGCAAGCTGGGTCCGTTTGCGTGAGCTTACGCTTTCGTACGCGATACCAACGAGCATAATGGAGAACACCCCATTCAGTGGTCTTACAGTATCGTTTACTGGACGCAACTTGTGGTTGAGCACGAAGTATACCGGTGTTGATCCAGAGACAAGTTTGCAAGGCGCTTCAAGTGCCCAAGGCCTTGACTACTTTAACATGCCGAGCACAAAGAGTTATGTCTTTGCGTTCAGCCTTAACTTCTAACCCAACGTATCGAAGACACAATCAAGGAAAACAACGATTATGAAACGATATCTTCTTGGGTTCTGCAGTGTGTTCGTCGTCATGTTGACGGCTTGCGACACCTGGGTTGACCCAAAAATCAACATCAATCCATATGCTCCTGAAACGGCATCCTATGATGTTGTCCTACCTACCATCCAAGCCGGCATGGCTTACACAATGGGTGGTGATTTTGGACGCTACACATCGTGCTTGACACAGCACACAAATGGACTTGATCGTCAACACTTGGCTATCTATAACTATATGCTCACAGAAGTAGATGTGAACAATAGTTGGAATACAATGTATTCTGGCCCTATGTATGATTTAAAGATCTTGATTGATCGCACGAAGGCTGATAATGCCACGCATTATCAAGGCATCTTCCAAATCCTTCAGGCCTACAATATCGTCACGATGTCCGATCTCTGGGGAGATATCCCGTATACAGCGGCATTGCAGGGCGACGGACAAACGAGCCCTATCTATGACAAGCACGAGGCTGTTTATTCCTCAGCAACCGCTATGCTGGACGAGGCTATCACGTTGCTACAAAGCCCCAATAAGGGTGCTAAAGTGGACAAGGATCTCATCTTCGGCGGCAAGGTTGCCAATTGGATCAAGGCGGCCTACGCTCTCAAGGCACGCATGGCAATTCATCGTGTGAAGATTGATCAACAGGCGGCTTCAGCTGCTCTTACTGCACTTGCTGGAGCTATTGCGAGCAATGCTGATGATATGCAGTTCACCTTCGGTGAGTTGGAGACAGAGGCCAACCCTTGGTACCAGTTCAACTCGCAGCGCAGTGGTGACTTGGCGATTGGTGTAAAGTTGTTCAGCATCATGAACGGTACATCTGACCCACGCATTCCTGCATATCTCGAACCTACTAAGGCTGGTAACTTGAACGACTCATCAGCTATGGGGCCGTTGTATTCGTCCCCAAATTCAGCTGTTCCTCTGCTTACGTACACGGAGATGAAGTTTATCGAAGCCGAGGCCAATATCCGTCTTGGTAAGGCAGCAGAGGCTCATGCTGCATACGTTGGTGCGATCAAGGCTTCCCTTTCGCGTTCTGGTGTCTCAGATGCTGATGCAACAACATTCCTAGCTCAGGCTAGTGTAGACCCAGGTTCAGGTGCGCTGACACTCGAGCATATCATGACGCAGAAGTACGTTGCCATGTACACGCAGTGCGAGTCATGGACAGACTGGCGTCGTACCGGCTTCCCAGCGCTGACGTCAGTTGCAGCAGGTAAGGAAATCCCTCGTCGATTCCCATATCCTCAGTCGGAACGTCTATACAACAAGTCGGTTCCTACCGGATTAACTATCAATGATAGGGTATGGTGGGACAAGTAACTATCGCCTTGCCTTCGTGAATGCTGGGGCAAGTAGCATAGCTATTCTCGCTTCCGCGGGAATGATGCAGAAAAGAGAAACGCCGCTGTCCGAAAGGACGGCGGCGTTTTTTTTGCTGCCTATGGCCTTGGGCGGCCACGTCGGGTCGCCCCTATTCTGGGCGACCACGTGGGGTCGCCCCTACCATGGGCATTCGCTGTTCGCTATGCAGTTTGTGCGATACCGGTTACGGTTGTGTATTTGATGACGTGCTTCTTTTCGGGATGCTGACGCTGATACTCGACGTTTAAGGCGACGGCAGCCTCGTGGAAGCCGCAAAGGATGAGTTTGAGCTTGTTTGGATACTCGCTTATGTCGCCCACTGCATAGATTCCCTCCACGCTTGTTTGGAAGGTCAGAGGGTCTACGTTGACAGCATTCTTATCGAGCGAAAGACCCCAGTTTGCGATAGGGCCAAGCTTGGGGGAAAGTCCGAACAGCGGAATGAAGTGATCAACCGTCACAGTGCCTGTTGTTCCGTCATTGTGCGTGATCGTAACGTTCTCAAGCTTTCCATCCCCATGCAGTGCAGTAACCTGTGCGTCTGTGATCATGTTGATCTTGCCGGCATCAGCAAGTGCCTGCGCCTTTGCAACGCTATCGGGTGCAGCACGGAACTGCGCACTACGGTGGATCATGGTGACCTCTGATGCAATGTCTGCCAGGACGATCGTCCAGTCAAGTGCTGAGTCGCCCCCTCCTCCGATGATGACTCGCTTGCCGCGATACATCTCTGGATCACGGATGATGTATTCGACGCCATTGTCTTCGTAGGTGGCCAGATTTTCTATCACGGGTTTGCGCGGTTCGAAGCACCCCAAGCCCCCTGCCAGAAACACGGTCTTACCATGAATGACCGTACCGCGAGACGTTGTTAAACGGAACGTACCATCCTCGAGCTTCTCCAATGAGTCAGCACGCTCACCAAGGGTAAACTGCGGCTTGAATGGTGCGCCCTGCTTCATCAGATTATCAACAAGGTCTCCCGCCAATACCGACGGAAATCCAGGGATGTCGTAGATCGGCTTCTTTGGATAGATTTCCGCGCATTGACCACCGGGGATTGGGAGATAGTCAACAAGGTGACATTTCCATTTGAGCAAACCTGCTTCGAAGACTGTAAACAATCCACAAGGTCCGGCACCAATAATGATCACATCGGTTTCATGATGCGAAGGGGCTGTCGTTTCGTTCATACTGCGTTAGGATGATGATGAATTCAATGTTGATGTAGGATTGTTGCGTGATTCAATGAGCCAACAGATGCCCCCGCCCACGAGGACAAGCCCGTAGTTCACAAACCATGAGATCATGCCAAACACCAAGCCTTGCGTCATAGTTGCACCGCAAACTGTAACGAGGGCTGCCTGGGCAGCGATCTGGTACACACCAAGCGCGCCGGGTGTTGGGGCGATCGTAACTGCAAGACCGACAACGACCAGGATGATCGATGCCTGCGAGAGTGTTACGCTGTTGGCAAACTCATATGGCATTGCCTTGATGATAAATAGCGAAACAAAACAGTAGGCAGCCCATACAACCGTGGTCTCAATGGTCAATCGTGCGTACAATCGTGGTTCTTTGATCACCGAGAGTCCACTGGATATCCGATTTATCACGCCAGCAATTGCAGTACCTGTTGGTTTGTGAATGCGTCCAATAAAGCTCTCAGCAAACAACTGCCCAATGCGCGTGAATACCAACACGCCCACCAATCCGAGAAGGACCGCAAGAACAACCACAAGGTTGTTTACTATAGCGCCCGTATCCAAGGCAGCGGAGCCCGCTGCACTTGCAGAGTAATACGAGAATATTCGCGCAACGGTATCACCGGCGGCAGCCATCACGATAAACAGTGCAATCATGATCGAGACCACATCCAGTATGCGCTCAATGAGCACTGCGCCAATTGCCTGCTCAGTGCCGATGCCCTCACGTTTTGCGAACACGACAGGACGCACCACTTCACCAGCTCTGGGTAGCACAGTATTGAATGCATAGCCGATCATCACAGCATTAAACGACGAGACAAACCGCGCCGCAGGATGTATTGGACGTAAGATTGTTCGGTAACGCTCAGCTCTGGCAATATGAGAGATCATGCTAATGGCAAGACCAATGATCACATAGGTCCAATGAAGCTTGCCGAAATCTTGACCGATAAGGGTCCATTCCTCGGATGTAATGCCCTGCATCAGGTACCATAGAGCGGCAAGCAACACGATGGTAGAAAGGCCGTAGGAGATGTAACGTTTCATTCAGACTGCCTTTTCAAAAAAGTTCGCAGTGCCTCGGCCGTGTGGGACTTTGCGCTGCGTGCAACACCCTTCGGTGTTCCCGCTGCAACAACATGTCCCCCATTATCGCCGGCATTGGGTCCGATATCAATGATCCAATCTGCCGAGGCAATCACGTGCATGTTGTGCTCGATCACAACGAGCGTATGTCCTAGGTCAACAAGTTTATCAAAGGCGCTAAGTAATGCAGCAACATCGCTAACGTGCAAACCTGTTGTAGGCTCGTCAAAGATGAACAGCATCCCTTCACCAGCACGGTCATCAAGATGGCCTGCAAGCTTTACCCGCTGCGCCTCACCCCCACTGAGGTGTGTAGACGGCTGACCAATCTTGAGATATCCGAGACCAACGGATCGTAGGATATTGAGCTTATTGACGATGCGTGGGTAGTCGCTAAAGAGTTCAACACCCTCATCGATCGTCATGTTCAGGACATCGACGATGGACTTGCCTTTGTACAAGATCGTCTGTGCATCGCGCTTGTAGCGCGATCCGTTGCACGATTCGCACGGAAGCTCGATATCTGGCAGGAACTGCATCTCGATCGAGACAGTGCCAGCCCCCTCACACATCTCGCAACGCCCACCAGCGACGTTAAACGAGAAGTGTCCGGCCTTCCATCCCAGTTGCTTAGCACTTTGAGTCGAAGCAAAGACATCACGGATAAGATCGAAGACCTTGATATACGTGGTGGGAGTTGACCGTGTGGATCGTCCAATTGGACTCTGGTCGATCATCTCAATGCCGGTGATGTTCTCGAGACCGTCGATGCGATCAACATGCCCCGTTTCACCAGAATATGCCCCAAACATGCGCTGAATGTTGCCGTAGATCACGTCATGCACAAGTGAACTCTTCCCCGAACCCGAAACACCCGTGATCACCGTCATTGTACCGAGCGGTATCGTTACGTTATCGCCCTTGAGGTTATGATGAATGGGGCGATGTACGACCAGTTTCTTGCCATTGCCTCTGCGAGGTGTGGCACGTGGAGTGATGGCCTTCTTGCCCTGTAGATACTCTGCAGTAAGCGACGTGCCGGTCGTCTCCATTTCTGCGAAGGATCCTTCAAACACCACCTCACCTCCGTGCTCACCTGCACGCGGTCCGATGTCGATGATGTGATCAGCCGTTCGCATGACATCCATATCATGCTCGACCACAACGACCGTGTTGCCGAGTCCGCGCAGCTTGCGCAAGACGCCGAGGAGCCTATCTGTGTCACGTGGATGAAGTCCGATACTAGGTTCATCGAGCACATAGAGCGTGCCAACAAGTGCCGAACCAAGTGAAGATGCAAGATTAATGCGTTGTGATTCGCCACCGGAGAGTGTATGCGATAATCGATCAAGCGTCAGATACTCGAGTCCAATCTCGCAGAGTAGACCAAGCCTGCGTTGTATCTCCTGCAGCACCTGTCCCACGATCGATTCCTCATACGGTGTAAGCTGTAGTCTGTGAAAATGATCACGTGCATCAGCCAGAGTCATCCGCACAACATCAGCAATGCCCAAGCCCCCTACGAAGACCTGACGCGCAGCAGTGCGCAAACGCGACCCTTCGCACTTCTGACAGGTGGTATACCCACGGTAGCGGCTTAGCATCACTCTGTAATGTGTCTTATAGCTCTTCTCCTCAAGCATGCGGAAGAAGCCCTCTACGCCGATGTACTTGCCAACACCCTTCATAACCATCGACACCTGATCTGGCGTGAGGTCCATGAAGGGAGTCTCTACGGGTATATCGTAGGCCTTTGCCTCACTCATGAGATGCTTTAGGTGAATACCAAACGTCTCACCACGGAACGGATGAATTGCGCCACGTCGAATTGAAAGCCCCTTATCAGGCACGACGAGGTTCATGTCCGTGCCGACACTGCGTCCAAATCCCTGGCATGTCGGACACGCACCAAAAGGTGAGTTGAACGAGAAGAGTCTAGGTTCTGGCTCGACGTAGACCGTCTGCGTGGTGGCACTTTCAAAACGCGACGAAAACATCTGGTCGTGCCCCGTTGTCATGTTCCGCACGATGATACGTCCGCCACCGCTGGCAAAAGCCTGTTCCAGAGAATCGGTCAAACGTGCAACACTTTCATCATCGGCACGGACCACAAGTCGGTCCACGACAACAAAGACGAGGGTATTGTCTTCCGGTAATGCCGTTAGGTCATCAATGTTCTTGAGCTCAGTCGAACCGCCAAAAAGCACGCGAGAAAAGCCCCTTGCTTGGAGACCATCACGCACGACGTCGAGTGAGGCATGCTCATGGGGGAGTTCAAACATGATGTAGACGCGGGCATCGACGTGCTTTGATGTGAGGACTGTCGCAACGCTCTCCGGCGTATCCTTGCGGATTACTTCGCCTGTGTCTTTGTCAATCACGATACCAATACGGCCGTAGAGCAACCGAAGGTAGTCGTACACTTCAGTCGTTGTACCAACGGTTGATCGTGGATTCTTCGTAAACGTTTGCTGCTGAATTGCCACAGCAGGCGGAAGTCCGGCGATACTGTCTACATCGGGTTTGGCCATGCGGTCAAGGAACTGACGTGCATAGGCGCTCAGCGATTCGACAAACCGACGCTGCCCTTCAGCATAGAGGGTGTCAAAGGCTAATGAAGACTTTCCGGATCCTGAAGGCCCAGTCACAACTGTCAGAGCACTACGTGGAATGTCCACACTAATGTTCTTCAGGTTGTTTACCCGTGCCCCCTTGATCGAGATCATGGTGCGGGATTCCGCAGGTTTTGGTGTTGAACGCGGGGTTTGGGGTGTTGGCACAGGGGTAAGGGGCTTGAGATGAACGACGAGAGCGACAAAATTACGGGAAATCACCTCATTTTGCCCTATTCATGGCACGGTACTTGCTTCTGTGTGAATAAGTCAGTAATTTTATCGTCTTGCTTAACAACAATGTCTGGAATGGAGTCCAACAATGGCTCGTCGATGTGAACTCACGGGTGTAGGTGTAATGTACGGCAACAATGTGTCGCACGCGAATAACAAGACGCGTCGTCGCTTCCTGCCGAACATCCAAAAGAAGCGTATTTGGGTACCTGAAGAAGGTCGCTGGGTAACCGTCAAGGTTACGGCAAGCGCTCTCAAGACGCTCGACAAGATTGGCTATACAGCCATGAAGAAGCGCGCTGCAAAGTAATTGTAGCTCGACATCACGTGAGAAAGGTCGCATTGCGGCCTTTTTTCGTTATTATTCAGTCATATCTGACAGACTCGTACGTCTACCAGCGGAATGACGTTAACACCCCTGCCTACAACCGTTCTGCACAGATTGACTGCCCTTCTGGTGGTCAGTGTCGCTGCGTTGAATTATTCCAATGCGCAGCCCCTTGACAGCCTGTCGCGGGCACGCAAGGCAAAAGAGTTCTTCATCTCAGGAACCACCCTGCAGATCCAGGGCAACCGGCATGCCGAGGCAGTGATCGACTTTCAGCAGTCCCTTCGATATGACAGCAGCGCCGTGACTCTAACGGCAATGGCACGTAGCTACCGGGAGCTTAAGAAGCTTGAACTTGCCCTCGAAACGGTAAACCTTGCGCTTAGCCGTGATAAGTCATCACGCGATGCATGGGAGCTGTTGGCCGAAATCGAGATTCTCCGTGGACGCTACGATGAGGGCCTTGCTGCCTACGAGCGCATTCTAGAGTTAAAGCCCACGAAGCGTCAGCTCTACACGCTTGCGCGACTTTACGAGCCCCGCAATGCTCAGCGATCCATCGAGATCTATGAACGTATCGTTGCTACATCTCCCGATATCACGATGTACATGCGGCTTAGCGAGTTGTATCAGCGGACAAAGAATCCCACTGAGCGTCTTCGCGTATTAAAGCTGGCTGCAAAGCTTGCCCCGAAGGATCCCCAAATCGCTGCAGAACAGTGCGAGCTGTTTGTCGAACAGGCGCAGTTTGAAGATTTGCGATCGATGCTCAAGCTCTGGGATGGACGCAGTGTTGATCAGGAGGTCGCAACAGATGTCTGGCTTGTTGCACTGTCGCGTATTCTCGATGATTCACTCGTGGTTGGGCTCTACCCTGCCGAAGTCGCCTCAGTTATTGACCTCGCCCAGCTGAATCTGTCAACCTCTTGGCCGGTAATGGTTGTTGCTGGCACCGTGAGTATGGTGATGCAGGACAGTTCGCGTGCCTCGGCATGTTTTCAGACAGCCGTTGCAAATCCTCAAGTAATCGCCGAGGGCTACCTTGAGATTGGCCGTATCTACGCGATCAACGACCGTCCAGCCTCAGCAATTGAGTATCTCTCGATTGGACGGGTTAAGTATCCTACCGACATCAGGTTCCCGGTCATCATCAGCACACTACACAGTGAGCAAGGGAATGATCGGCAGGCCATCATCGAGCTCGAATCAGCCACAATTACGGACTCATCGGTAGTCGATGTCTGGGTGCAACTTGGCATGCTTTACGACCGCAGTAAGCGTATACAGGAGTCGGACCAGGCGTATGAAAAAGCACTGGCGCTTGATCCGACAAATGCACTGGCAAACAACAACTATGCATATTCCCTATCGCTTCGTCGCATTGAGCTTGACCGCGCAACGACTATGGCGCGAGCAGCAGTCAAGGCTGATACCACTAATGCTGCGTTCCTTGATACCTATGCGTGGATTCTCTACCAACGTGAAGACTTTGAAGGTGCCAAGGAGTTCATCACCTTGGCAATCCAATACGGTGGTAATGCAACACACTACGAGCACTACGGCATGATTCTCAAAGCCGTGGGTGAACGAAATGCTGCCATACAGGCGTTTGAGAAGTCGTTGGAAATTGATCCAACGCGTACCTGGGTGCGAGACGAACTCGAATCTCTGACAAAGTAAACGATTACGATCAGGTGTCACCATGAACAAACCAACAAGTCACAACCCTAACGACTATGAAGTGCTGATCCGCCGCCGCGGCGAATCGGACTATGCCTCGTATTGCCCACAGCTGGCCCACATGATCAAGGGGCAGGCACACGAGGAAGTTGAAGACGCGATGAAGGCCTACGTTTTGGCCTATATCGCTTCGCTCCCACAGGTTGACGTATCCGCGAACTGACCTGGGGTCGCATCGATGCCTGGCCCTACCCACGAGCAACAAGAGCGGTACCTATCGACACGCCGGTGGGAAACACGTCTGATGATCACGTTGATCGTGCTCATTGTCGTGGGCGCGCTATGGTCGCTCATGCCACTCATCGTGGTTGCCATTTCCAATAAGAGTGATCCTCCGGTCTCCTATCGGTCATACGGCACCGGCGCGTTTGTCTTCTTTGTTGCTCTGAGTCTGTTTTCATCGATCCTGCGGACACGGTTTATGGCCGCGTTACGCAGAGACTATGTCTTTGTCGACGGGTTTAGCAGACTCGAGCTCGTCGTTCCATTTGCCTCATTCGGAGCGATCTCCGTAGGCCTACTCAGCAGATGGATGAAACGCATGGGATTCGGCAGAGCTATGCGAACTGCTGTTCCGAGTGTTCTGTCGTGGCTGTTTCTCCTGCCCCTTTCGGCATTCTCACTGGTTACGAGCGGAGCCGAGCCTGGACTGGCCATCTTGGCACAACCAATCGTATTTGTGCTGTGTATTGCTTCGGCTTACCTATGTGTTCGGCGTGAAGACTGGACATACATGCTACCGATGATTCTTGCGATGCTGCTCACACTTGGCGGTACTATTCTTTCGATGGCACTGGACCGATGATGCTAAACTCCTTGGCACGGTTCATGCCCAGCTTCGCCCCTTCCCAGTGGTACATGCGTATTGGACGCTGGATGACCTACTGCATACCAATGGTTGTCCTGATTATCATCGTAGCCCCGTTGATCACTCAAGCACCGGGTGATGAATGGAACGAGGAGAATCTGATGCTATCAGACATCAGAGTCATGGTAGCACAGTCTCTGCTCTATGTGGCGTTTGCTGTCGCAACGATCATTGAATCTGCGCGACTGCCGGGGGGCTCACCTGTGGCAAGCGGACTTCTTCCCTCACGCCAGACGCCGCGCCATATCGGCATCGGCGCTGTCGTTGCCACAGGTCTGATCATGATCTCAGTACTCGCTGCTTTGGTCTCTGGAGCACAGATCCGCGATGTTGAGTTTTCGATTCAGCCGATCTTTCTCATGGGACTCATCATCAGCTCTATGGGCGAAGAAGTGCTCTTTCGTGGCACGCTGTTGCAGGCCCTTCAGCAGTGCTTCGGTACGTATGCAGCGGTCGCACTCACAAGTGCACTGTTCGCTTCGGTGCACCTAGGTAATCCGCATGTAGAGCCCCTTGCCATCGCTTCAACCTTTGCCGTGGGATTACTCTTAGGCATGATGACAGTACTGACTGCGTCGCTCTGGATGCCGATGATCTTCCATGTTGTCTGGAACGTCTTATCATCTGCGCTCTTCGGAGAGGTTAGTGGTTTGCCACCTGTCGTGCAGATCATCGATATCGATACAACTTCGATCCAGTTGCCGAGCTGGCTCTTCGGCGGCAGCTACGGTATCGAGTCGGGTGCCGTAACACTGGCACTCACGTTTCTAACGCTTTGGATCGTACCGAAGTACTGCACAATTGATCCGTTTTCTCGCGCGGCACGATATCGTATCGATGTTTGGCATCCGGCGCATAATCAGCAACAGAGTTCTTCGTCGTAAAGGCTATGAAAACGTACCTGGGTTTCGTACTGGCTTTGATGACAGTTGTTCACGTGTCTCACGCGCAATGGATCGTGATGGATCCAGCAGCCGATTCGATGATCAAGGCTGGGTCGCGTCACGTCTACAACGTGGAGTTCGACGAGGCACAGCGGATCTTTAATGAGGTCACAACAAAGTACCCGAATCAGCCTGCTGGGTTCTTCGTAGACGCAATGATCGACTGGTGGCGCCTAACCATCGGACAGCGTTCGCCGGCGATCGAGGCCTCGTTTCTGAAGAAGATCGACCGCGTTATTGCCGTATGTGATAAACAACTTGACCAAACACCAAAAGACATCTTAGCACTCTTCTTCAAAGGGGGCGCACTTGGTTACCGCGGACGATTCCATGCAACGAAGCAGAACATGTTCAGTGCAGCAGAGGACGGTCGTACGGCTCTGAGTATCCTGCAGGACTGTCAGCGCCTTGCTCCAACGAACCACGACATTCTCCTCGGTACCGGACTCTACAACTACTGGGCCGCTGTTCTTCCTGAGAAGTACCCTGCGCTGAAGCCAGTAATGGTGTTCCTTCCTCGAGGAGATAAGACGATCGGTCTAGCACAGCTTAAGTCTGCCGGACGTATGGCACGATATGCCTCGGTCGAAGCAAAGGTTGTGCTGCTCGATGCCTATATGTACTTCGAAAAGAATTATCTCGAGGCGCTGGACTTCGCCACAGAGCTACGCAACACTTATCCTGGCAACCCAAAGTTTCACATCGAGTACGCGCGGTGTCTCACCTATCTGTGGCGTGTTGACACGGCCTATAAGGTTTGGGATGAGATCTTGGAGTGCAACTACCAAAACAAGACGGGATACCGCAATCGTCTTATAGTACGCGAGGCCTTGTTCAATCTTGGAAGTTTGCTGTTTCATCAGAACAAGGAGCTGCCGAAAGCCATTGCCTACTTGGAGCGATGTGTCACGGAGAGCAAGTTCACAGATAAGGAAAAGATCAGCTGGCAGTATCCATGGGCGCTCGTTCGCCTTGGACAGGTGCACGATATGCTCGGCAAGCGCAAGGAAGCACTTGCGTATTACAAGCGTGCTATCGACATCGACGATCCATCGTCGAAGTCCTACGAGAGTGCTACGAAGTACCTAGCAACCCCTTACAAGCGCTGACTTTCCCCGTATCTTTGCGGCCATGAAACCAAACGTATCTGTCTGGGAAGAGCTCGCAACACAAGAGTTGCGAGGCAAGCCCCTTGAGGCTCTTACACATACATCAGCAGAAGGTATTCCTGTTAAACCTCTGTACACGAAAGCTGATCTTGAATCGCTCGAGCTGCAGAGTTCGCTTCCTGGTGTGTTCCCGTTTACGCGTGGACCCTATGCCACGATGTACACCAACAGGCCGTGGACGATACGTCAGTATGCTGGATTTTCGACAGCCGAGGAATCAAATGCCTTCTACCGTAAGGCATTGGCTGGTGGACAAAAGGGTCTTTCAGTTGCCTTCGACCTAGCAACGCACCGCGGCTATGACAGCGATCATCCGCGCGTTGTTGGAGACGTTGGCAAGGCAGGTGTGGCGATCGACTCCGTTGAGGATATGAAGATCCTCTTTGACGGCATTCCTCTGCAGGATATGAGCGTATCGATGACAATGAACGGCGCCGTATTGCCAATCCTTGCCATGTTCATCGTTGCCGGTGAAGAGCAAGGGGCAACGCAGGCACAGCTCAGTGGCACCATCCAAAACGACATTCTCAAAGAGTTTATGGTCCGCAATACCTACATCTACCCTCCCGAGGCATCGATGCGTATTGTGGCCGACATCATCGAGTACACCAGCAAGCATATGCCGCGCTTCAACTCGATCTCCATCTCGGGCTATCACATGCACGAGGCGGGAGCTACGGCGGTTCAGGAGCTTGCCTACACTATTGCAGACGGACTCGAATACGTACGCACGGCCATTGCAAAGGGCATGCCGGTAGATGCCTTTGCGCCGCGACTTTCATTCTTCTTCGGCATCGGCATGAACTTCTTCATGGAGATTGCCAAGCTGCGCGCAGCGCGCGTACTGTGGTCAACGGCCATGCAGCAGTTCGAACCAGCGAAGAAAGAATCTCTCCTGCTTCGCACACACTGCCAGACATCTGGTTGGTCGCTCACAGCACAAGACCCGTATAACAACGTCGTCCGCACCACGATCGAAGCGCTAGCAGCAGTGTTAGGGGGCACGCAGTCCCTGCACACCAATTCGTTTGATGAAGCACTTGGTCTGCCAACGCAACAGTCTTCGCGCATCGCCCGCAACACGCAGCTCATCATTGCCGAAGAATCACATGTCACGGAAGTGGCCGACCCATTGGGCGGCTCGTACTACGTTGAGTACCTGACAGATGCACTCGTCAAAGAGGCATCAAAGATCATCGCAGAAGTTGAATCATACGGCGGCATGACCAAGGCCATCACCGCCGGCATACCGAAGATGCGGATCGAAGAGTCTGCTGTGAAGCGTCAAGCCCGCATCGATCAGGGGGCAGAAGTCATCGTCGGCGTCAACAAGTACCAGCTTGCTGATGAGCCCGACATCGACGTACTCGACATTGACAACACAGCTGTGCGCAATGCTCAGATCGAGCGTCTTGAAAGTATCCGAGCGTCTCGCAATACTGCGGACGTTCAGGCTTGTCTGGATGTGCTCCGCGAAGCTGCCAAGAACAACGACGGAAATCTTCTCGAGCTCTCGGTCAATGCTGCACGTGCTCGTGCTACTGTTGGCGAGATCTCCGAAGCGCTGTCTGATATCTTCACACGATACGAGGCACAAACCGTGGCTATTGAAGGCGTCTATGGCGCGCAGTATGCGCACGATCC
>CAZAGH010000031.1:0-12279 GCA_964484755.1 uncultured Melioribacter sp.
GGCGTCGGATTACCTCTGATGTAGTGGCGTCCAGTAACGTTGGTCGTATTAAGAATCCACGACGTGATTGCAGGATGGGTTGGGGTTTGCCCGTTGACGGCTATGGCTGTTATGAGTAACAACAGACTCATAAACAGACGTTGTGCAGATTTCATGATAGCTCCTCGTGTACAGACGTAACGATCTTGGACGCCTGTATACAGGATAGGTTTAATGGGCAGAAAGGAATCTGCGTCGAAGGTACCGACTTACTGGACGTTCGAACATATAGAAGACACCGATCGAGACGATGTTGATCACGACATAGGAGACCGTCGCAGCTGTGTAATAGTGATATCCGGCATCTTCCAGATTGTACTGAATCTGCATGCCGACATGTGGCCACCATAGAAATGGCATCAGCTGAATGAGGTAGAGAGCAAATGAGGCTTCTCCGAGAATCTGCATCGGCTTGCTTGAGAGAAGGCGAGAGAACAACCCGCCCGCATGGAGACCATAGATAATGATTGCTGCAGCTAATCCAACACTGTTCTGTGCAAGTATGCCGAGACGATGCGTACCAACATTGTTGGGTCCGCCCATGTCTGCAATGCTCGAGAGCGCACCTATATACAACAGCGCACCGGCGAGCACAATGATGTCTCCGATGTAATGTCGTTTTGGCAACACATACCGTGCGATACTGGCAGCAAGCATACCTGATGCAAAGTCAACGATGCGGCCGAAGATGGTAAACGTCCAAGCCTCGTTGTCCCAGTATGCAGTGTAGAAATCGAGCGTGTTCTGATAGAGTTTCGTTGCACCAGCTGAAAAGCTCAGAGTTAGAAGCCACAGCGCCATGGCAACAAATATGATAACTGCAGAGCGATAGCTCGCCGAGACATTACTCCAACGCGCTGTTACTTCTCGAAACACCAGCCCGAGCAGGATGATCAAGACAGGAGCAGAAAAGTAGAATGACTCTTCAACGGTTAGCGTCCACATCGGACTTATCAACTCTAGCCGATACTCAGGTATCCAAGCGTGAAGGAGTGTTAGATGGAGAAGAATGTTGCTTAGCGAATACTCGCCCCATTGCGAAAGCACCGCGATTACAATAAGGAGTGAGGTTAACGGATAAATACGAATCACCCGACGTTTGATGTAGTCACTCCATGAGAAGCTTCCATCAAAGAGCTTGTCGCTGTAGAGGTACGTGAACAAGTAGCCACTCAGTGCAAAAAAGATGTTTACACCTGTCCATCCATACTGCATTAACTCTGGTACTTCGGACATATGACCTAAGAGCATATGACCGTAGAACACCATACCTGCAGCAATAGCACGTATACCGGTGAGTGCAGGGATGTGTCTCGGCGATGTCATGCAGGTACGTCTGAAGTGCGCTTGGTAAACGTCATGGCTGCCGGTATCATGAGCAGAGGTACAACAAGAACATGGTACCGAGACTGGATCTCCAGAAGACTAAACGCGGCCACATGGAGGAGAAAGACCGACGCAACTATGAGCAGTACGTTGTTCGACTTCGCACGCGTGCGATAGAGGCCAATCCCTGCTGCTGCCAGCATGAAGAAGTACGCCCCCTGCGCAATCAGATTGATTCGATTGCGATAGCGGAAGATCGTTACCGCACTCGCCGATGGGATCTGTTCAACCGTTGAATAGTAGACCCCGTAGTCATCACTGCCCCAGAAGAGAACGAACTTTGTTGCCAAGAGCTGTACGAAATCACCGGGATGCTCAAGGATCGACGCTACTGCTCGTCGTGTAGACTCTTTGTGAATGGCCTCGGTATCAAACGCATACTCGTCGATGATCGCAGCATGTTTCATGGACCAAAAGCCACGTGACTCACTGGATGTTCCGACGTACAGACTAAAGCCAGCATTCGATTTCCACAGCGGTTGATCAACGGCCGTTGAGGCAGCACCCATAAAGAGGCCTGCAACGATAACGAAGCCGATGGCAAGCGATGCACCTACGGTTGTGACGTAGCGTCGCAGATGCTGCTGTGCTCGTGTTCCCCAAACAAGAACGGTGGCGATCGTTGGTACGATCACCATTGCTACGGGCCGAAGAATATGGGCTATTGCGATCAAGGCACCCGCCAAGAATCCGAGCCATGCCACCGAGCGATTGGTGCTGGACTCCTGGGCACGTAGCAAGAGGATGACACCACCAAGGAAGAATACTTGGAACAGGTGTTCTTGGGCAACAACGCTACAGAATGCGATCTGTGATGGCCAGAGTGCAAAGAAGATCGCTGCCAATCTACCCGCGTGCACGCCCCCTGCCATTGAGCCAAGTCGGTAAACCTGGTAGGCGATGATCACGGAACAAACAACATTGAGGAGCTGGGCGACAAATGCCGACGGAGTAGTTAGCCAGTACAGTGCTCCGAGCATCATTGGATAGAAGAACTTGAAGGGAAACACGGTCATCACATCCGTGTAGCCCATCAGATTGCCAGATGCAACCTGCAGAGCATAGTCCTGATACCCGGCAAAATCAGCGATTGGCAGTGTGCCTGCGTTGGAGATCCACCAAAGTCGTGGCAACAGTGTTGCCGACATCAGAATCAGAAGAAACGACTGCTCGGAGAGCCGAAATGTAGTTGACGCCACAAAACGATATCCTGTGGCAACAGTCATCATGAGCATGAGCCCAATAGCCCACATCACGAACACATTACCATAGAATGTGACCTGCCATAAACCAGCACAACTCAGTGCTGCAGCAATGAGAAGGATAGAACTGGTAATGTGGTGAAAGCGAATCATGCAGTAGTCGGTTATCTGAAGGGCCAAAGATACGGGTCGGCGTGCTAGGAAGTCGTACCACAGTACTCGCCGCTGGATGGTAAAATGGCACCATGAGATTCATTGACAGAAACGATGCAGCAACTAGGCTGTTGCCACACATGACGGTCTACAAGCGTCATCATGGGGTAGTCTTGGGAATACCACGCGGAGGTATACCAATTGCAGCGCGTATCGCGCAGCACCTGGAATGGGAACTAGCACCCCTTCTCGTCAAGAAGATATCACACCCAGACAATCATGAGTATGCTATTGGTGCTGTGAGTTTGAAAGGGGCCTATGTTGATCAAGTTCACTCTTCGATACCAAGGGACTACGTCAAGAAGGAGGTTGCACGACAACGGCGAGTGCTACAGGATCGCATGCAGAAGTACAATCTGCATCCGGTTGAGTTGGCACATCAAACG
Organism: uncultured Melioribacter sp.; assembly: GCA_964484755.1. GTDB lineage: Bacteria > Bacteroidota > Ignavibacteria > Kapaibacteriales > Kapaibacteriaceae > UBA10438. Next base: position 3,227 of record CAZAGH010000031.1, read on the forward strand.
GTGATTATCGTTGATGATGGAATAGCTACAGGCAATACAATGCGCTATGCAGTCGAAGTTGTGCGGCAAGAACAACCCCGCTGCATTGTAATTGTTAGCCCCGTTGCAAGCATGGAGGCTGTGCGCATGCTACGTCCGCTCGTTGAGGACCTTATCGTTCTGCACACGCCTCATGACTTGGGAGCGATTGGCGAATGGTATGAATCATTCGAGCCCGTTAGTGATGAGGACGTCATGCAAATTCTCTCAGTAGGTTTGCAACATGAGCATGAACCCATGGGTCGAACGCTACGCCGCTGATGAGTTTGTCTACTGACCGCCAGCTTCGATGTCATATAGTTGCTCAGTTATTCAATACGTCGCGACAACAAAAGGATCTGCACAATGAACACCCAGACAGATGCAACAGCCACGAAGGAGATGGTCCGTGAGAAGTACTCACAGATCGCAACCCAAAGCAAGGAACAAAACGCTGCCTCATGTTGTGGGGTAGGGGGCTGCTCAACAGTTGATTACACGATTTTCGCCGAGGATTACTCAAAGCTAAAGGGATACGTTGAGGGGGCTGACCTAGCGCTCGGGTGCGGTATTCCCACAGAGTTTGCCCAGATCAAGGAGGGCGATACGGTCGTTGATCTTGGTTCTGGTGCCGGTAATGATGCATTTGTTGCACGCGCACTCGCGGGTGAAAGTGGGAAGGTTATCGGGGTCGACATGACGCCGGCCATGATCGATAAAGCTCGTGAGAATGCAGACAAGCTTGGATTTAACAATGTTGAATTCAGGTTAGGAGAAATAGAACACCTACCTATCGCGGCAAATCGAGCCGACGTTGTCGTTTCGAATTGTGTGCTGAATCTGGTTCCTGACAAGCGTCAGGCATTTGCCGAGATGTACCGCATCCTCAAACCTGGCGGACACTTCAGTGTGAGCGACGTTGTTCTTCGTGGAGACCTTCCAGATGCGCTCAAGCATGATGCAGAAATGTATGCAGGATGTGTAGCGGGAGCAATTCAGCAGGCCGACTACCTCCGACTCCTAGCCGACGTTGGATTTACCGGTGTGCAGGTTCAAAAGGAGAAGCCAATAGAGATTCCACATGATGTCCTATCAACGTATCTCAATGAGAATGAGATCACTCAGATGTCGGCTCGCAAAGATGGTATCGTTAGTATCACAGTTTACGGTGTGAAGCCCCAACCAATATGCGACCCGCGCGAAGGTTGTTGTTGATTCGTTGGGGGCTACCATGCGTATTTTGGACAATCCATTCCGTATGAGGTTGTCCATGCTACGCGTATTTGTGCTCGTCATTGGTCTGTTAACGAGTATCTCATTCCTACACGCCGACGTCCAGCAGCTCTGTAAGCAGTTTGACGATCAGGTTGAAGCTCTCGACGTGAAGGGGGCCAAGAATACCATTGACGCAGCCTATAAAGAAGATCCGAAGTCGCATGACGTGCTGTTCCGTCTTGCACGCGTCCACAACTTTCTTGGTGATCAAGAGTGGCAAGACGATAAGAAGCTGGCCATGTACAACAAGGCCCTAGACTATGCGAATAAGGCTATTGCAGCGAATGGTAAGTCTATGGGCGGCTATGTCTACCGCGCGGCTGCCAACGGTAAGATCGCACTCTTTAAGGGCATCTTCTCGGTAGCATCAGTTGTCAATGCGGTACGTGATGATGCCACAAAGGCCATTCAACTCAACAACGACACACCTGAGCGTCTGGCGGCGGCATGTTACATCCTCGGACGGACCCACCTAAATCTTGTGAAGAAGCCAAAGCTTGTCCGCCTGCCCCTTGGCCTTGGATGGGGTAACATCGAAGAAGCATCAGCGAATATCAAGCGTGCACGTCAGCTGCGTCCGAACTTCGTGATGTTCGAACTGGAGTATGCCCGCTGTCTTGCTGAGATGGACATGGAGAGTGAGGCAATTACAGTTGCTCAACGCATCGCTGGACTCAAGAATCAAGAGCCTGGAGACCAGCAACGTAAGCAGGATGCCGTGCAGTTGATCAACGATCTGAAGTAAGCAGAACCCTTGGTTGTCTAGATCGATGACAATCCCGGTGCCTTTGCATCCTTCTCGCTCAGAAGCGGATTGTCAATAAGCCAGCGGATACCTAACTCTGGATCCAGAGGATTGATGCCAACCTCGCCGGCAGGATTGTACAAGGCAGTGCACTTATAGATCACATCTGCTGAATCGCTTAGAACAGCGAAACCGTTGGCAAATCCCGGCGGAATCCAGACGATACGTCCATTCGTCTCCGATACATCGATTGAGACGTGCTTACCAAATGTTGGCGAGTCCTTGCGGATATCGACTTCGACGAGTTGGATCTGCCCCCTGATCACACGAAGCATCTTACCCATAGGCTGCGTGTGCTGACTGTGCATGCCGCGTACAACGCCATAGGTGGACCGACTGTGATTGTCTTGCACGAAGTCAGTTGGGATCCCGTATCGAATGCAGACATCGGCACGATAGGTTTCTTCGAAATACCCACGTTCGTCGCCATAGCGATCAGGACGCAGTATCATCACTGCATCAAAGATGACTTCCTCAAGTGTGATGGCCATGAAGCTCTTCCCAAGTGGGTGGTTGCATGTGTTCGTTCCGTAGGGGCGTCAATCTACGACAGTTTTCAAACGTCTGGGGTGTTGGGTTGCTCATCCATGCATCACGGAATGGATGGTTTGTAACGATTGACGCATCATCTGCTGATGTTGCAGTTGACGTTGCAATCTCGGACACTTCTGGTATATCAAACGCAATCCCGGTGTGAGCTCGAAACGCTTTGAGTACGATGAGCGCACCCTGATACTTTGCGGTCTGTGAATACCCAGCAATATGCGGTGTGCAATGCGCAACAACATCGATAGTCTCACGACGTAACATCGGCTCGCCTTCGAATACATCGAGCACGCATGAAAGCGATCCCTCGGTGATGCGGTCAACCAATGCCGACTCCTCAACAATGCCGCCGCGGGCTGAGTTGATCAAGAGAGCATCCTTCTGTAGCAATGCACATCTGTCTCGGTTGATGAGATGATGTGTTTTGTATGCACCTTCCTTAATCATCGGCGTATGAAGGGAGACTATCGAACTGTTGGTAAGAAGTTGCTCTAGGGGGAGGTGCTGCACATGTTCTGGAAACTGATAGCCGATGTCGGCAAGGGGCGGATCGTTCACGTATACGTGGTGACCACGCTTGATAGCATAGCGTGCAAGGCGCTGACCAACATTGCCAAAACCGATAACTCCGAGCGTGCGCGAAGTATCAATGTTGAGAGCATCGAGCCAGATCATCACGTACTCTGCTACTGCGTTGGCATTGCAACCAGGAGCACCTACAACACGAATGTTGCGATCACACAGAAGATCATACTCGATATGATCCATACCAGCAGTAGCAGATCCAACGAAGTTAACGTTGGTGTCGTGCAGTAACTCATAGCTCACAGTTGTAGTCGATCGCACAATGAGAGCTGTTGCATGATGCTTGATGAGCAATCCATTGGTGATCTCAGAGGCTGCAGCGCGGATAACCTCACAACCTTGCACAAGGTCTGAGATAAGGGGTATCTGATCGTCGACTACGAGGATCTGTCTCATTGAACGACGATGAAGAAGTGACGCTGGACACCTGTGCTACCAACCACCTCTGCTCCGAAGGCACCGAATTGATCAGCTGTTGCGACGAATTCACTAGTTGGGATGCGAATTGTTCCGGTTGACTGCATAGTGGAGGAAAAGATAGAGCGACCGTGAAGATCATAGACAGTTATCGTGACAACTCCTTTGGGGATGTCGTGGATGACTAATTCACGCTGCACCGGAAATGGGATAACTCCACGGAGTCCTGTTGGATTCGAAGTGGTCGTATCAGGAACGAACGAATACTGCAAACGGATTCGTGGATCTTGCAGACCGTTCGTGACAAAACGAACAGCAGTCTCTCCTGCAGTGGCGACTGAACTATCGACAACAACACTAAAGGCAACACGCTCTCCTGGCTCTAGCGTAAGCGGAAAGGACTGCATGCTTTTCAAGCGAGCATTTGCCGGCTCAGCAACAAGCTCTGAGATCTGTGCGGCCGTATCTCCAATGTTCTCCATCTCAATGACAAACGCACATGTGTCGGATGTCGATGTGCACACAAGGCTGGACTGCAGTGGATGAACCATTGGCTTGTAGGGTAGACCAATTAAAATAGTCGTGACGGAGTCCGTTCCGCCAGACCGATTGTCGTACCACGCAGTTGCCGCAGCATAGTGAGGGTATTGTGCATCCGGAATGTAGGTCACACGAAATGGCCAACAGGCTTGTCCCTCTGTTGTAGCTGCATCTTGCCAGTGTCGTTCTTGAAACAAATTGCCAGGATTCGTCTGGAACCGCAAATAGCTTACAGCCGCTTCGTTTGTGCCGCAGAAGGGTACGAATGTTCGTACTGTATCACCCACGTTTGTGCGATAGATGATCGTGTCGAACTTAGCCTTGACTATTGGTTTGCTATGTTCCCAAACGGGTAGCAGTTCGATGATGTGATCATCCGTTGCCTTCGGAAAGGGTTCGATGTTCTTGTAGCCTTTGTTTCCCGTACAGATGAACACACGTCCATCACGCATCACTAGAACATCGCGAATGCGACCATAGCGATACTGAATATGATATCGTGTATCGATGATGCGTTCTTGATCATCTGACAATGTATGTGTCATGATACGCGATGACTTCAGGTGTGTTGAAATCAGCTTCCCTGTGAGCGCTGGGTAACGTGTATGACCATAGTACTCAAGTCCGGCAGGAGCATATGTCTGCACATAGCCACTGGACCAGACTGGCTGAATAACGTTGTTGGCTGCACAGAACTCCAGCTCTTCTTGCGTGTCACAAATACCCTCGACCTTGGGCCACCCGTAGTTACCGTCTTTTCGAATGAGATTTATCTCGTCTTCAATTTTATCGCCATGCTCAGATGAGAACACAAGACCATTCGGCAATACACAAAGGCCTTGAGGATTGCGATGGCCTCGCGACCATACGCGATTGTTAGGATAGGGGTTGTCGGATGGTATCGTTCCATCGAGATGAATGCGGAGAATCTTTCCGATCTCTGAGGTCGGGGTGTATGTACTGTCTGGTGCGGGTTGATCGCCGTTCGTAAACATGAGCGTTCGATCTGGCAGAATCGCCATGCGACATCCTTGATGCCACAGTTCAGCCGGACGGAGCTCATAGAGCACCTTCTCGTCTACGAGTGTTTTGCCGTCATAACGATATCGAGAAACATGTTTTACCCATGCATCAGTATCACGAAACACATAGGAGATATAGACGTGTGGTGTGTCGGCAAAGTCAGGATGAAGGACCATGCTTAGTAGTCCTACTTCGACAAGATTGAGGATGCCGCTCCGCATATCGAACAACGTATCGACAACCTTGGTCTCTGGATCAACTCGTGATACAAGTCCAACACGTTCAGTGAACCAGATCTTACCATCTGGGCCTTCCAACATATCCCAAGGAATGCTGAGCTTCTCTGCAACCATCCTTCCGGTAAAGTCAACTTGCGCTAGAGCTGGCGCAGTCAGCAAAATGAAAGTAAGTAGAAGCGAGATTGTTGTACGTGTTTGAATCATACGCGTTATAGTCAGGGTCCAATTGTGAGAATAACATCATCAAGTGTCCATCGTGAGCGCACAAGAACCTTGTTCTGAATGGGCCACCATGGTTCACTCAACATAAACGGACGCCAGTCCCCGTAGTCAAAGACGCCGTTCGCGTTAAGGTCATGGAACAACTCCGCTGCAAACTCACCTGGTGGTGCGCTATTGAACGTGAACGCTCCACTGGAATCAACTGGGGTAGAGGCTACCACAATGCCTTGTGCATTGAGCAGACGAAGCACACTTTTCGTATTAGTAGGGGGCTGTATCATGCCGAGTAGCTTACCATTCACTATGCCGGGTTCCGCCTTGCGCATTGCGGTTAGCATGTTAAGCTTGATCGTGTCGGTCGACAATACCGAACCAACAATTGATTGGATTCTATCAGGCACAAGCGTTGTCATGTACCAGGTCTTGGGCTGGCGTTGCTGCGTAGCTCGTATGAGTAGTTCGACCGGTGATTGCCAGTGTGTTGTGACAGGAATAGCACCCTGTAGCTGTTGGTGCCAAATCGAAAGGCGAACATCATTTGTATCAACGGCATCGGAGAAGACAACACGAATCACCGTGTCGGGCATGACATCGCGTGCGCTGTCGCTTGGAACGATGCGCAACACACGCAGGCGCGTTGTGTCGGCACGCGTAGTCCATGAAATTTGCTTTATGACGGCTGAATCAGCATTCAATGTGCCGGCAGAATCGCGCACGCTACGGGGTTGCAGTTGCATTGTAAATGCAGCAGAATCCAGTGGTGATGCAAAGCGCAGTAACAAGACATCACGAGCATCAGGCGAGATCCATGATGCAGCCGGTATGAACCTCTGTCCATCTGCCCGCACAACATGTATCGATGAATCCCACGATATCACAGGTACAATAGGCTCTGTGAATTGCATGCTCATCAGCGAGCTTGTGCTTACTCGAACGCGCGCCACCTGTGGCGGTTCGTGATCGAGTGCCTTTCCAAGACGAAGGAGTAACGGCTCGGACCTACCCTGTGTGATCTTGAGGTCAAACGGGGCCGTTGTGAAGTCCTCGTTCATGTCAAGCATGGAATTCTTGTTCTCATCACGACAAGCGATCACTCTGTAGAGGCCGTCTGAGAGCCCCTTTACTGAGAAGCTACCGCTTGTACCAACCGGGATGATGTAGGGGGCTTTGTTGTTGATGGGCGTAAAGGATGCGCTCAGGGTGTCGGCGCGTGGGTAGCACATCACGATGACGTTCTGAAGTGTTGATGCTACGATGCGTCCACTGATGCTTCCACTGTCAATGCGTGAACCGGTTGAGAAGATGTAGGAAAACGCTTCGAGTGGACGATTCCCTCGAGCGTCTGTCCAGTCGGTCCCGATGGTGATACTGTACGTCGTGCCAGAATCGAGCGATTCACGAAAGGAGATCGCTATCTCATCGCCAGCATACGTTGTCGTGAACCGTTTGGTAGGAAGCACCGTGATAGAATTACGAATCCCGCGATCGATATAGTCATCAAAGGCAATACGTATCTCGTCGGCCGTAAAGTTGGTTGTTCCTGAAGGGGGCTCAACAGCAACAATACCCGCAGGAACGCTATCTCGGGGTCCACCGGTCGGTGCAACCTTTATTGCACAACCCGATAGCACGAATGCGCTGATCAGAAGCGCACCGACTCCGAATGCGGCGATTCTCGTGCTAAGGGTGTGAGACATTCAACAAAACTAGCTTCGATGCCGTACTTTTGAGTCATGCCATTGTTCCTCGAACGCGTATTACCGTTTCTCAAGCGGGCGTGGACGCTCATCTACGACTTTGTTGATATTACCGACCGACGTCACATCTTTCTTCTTTCGTCGGGCATTGCGTTCAACCTGTTACTCTGCATCATTCCGCTCACGGTCTTGATCGTGTCTCTAGTGAGCGGTATCATGGATGTTGAGCAAACAAAAGATACCGTCGAGGCGGCTCTGCAGAGCTTTCTGCCTAAGAACACGCAAGCTTCAACCCTTCTGGCAACCATCATCAACGAGGTTGGTGCATTCTTTAACTACAGCACAACGGCTGGTTGGATCGCAGGTATCGCGCTGCTGTGGTTGGCATCAGCGTTGTTTAGCTCTTTGCGAACAGGACTCAACGCGATCTTCCATATCCCGACGCCGAAGTTCTTCATCCTGTACAAGCTCAAGGACATGGCATTTACGATCGTAATCGTTGTGCTGATCTTGCTTGTGACGCTGCTGAGCCCCTTGCTCACCCTTGCAGATCAGTATCGCCTGAGTCTTACGGCGGATGGTGCAACGGGAATGTTGTTCGGTCTTACGGTGCAGGCGGCGTCGCTGATTGCGACGTCAGTCTTGTTTCTTCTACTCTACAAGCTCGTCCCGAATAAACGCTTACCATGGCCTATCGTACTCATGAGCACGGGGTTTGCGGTCGTGCTGTGGGAAGCAGCACGTATGCTTTTTTCGTGGTACGTGTATAGCGCCACGAACTTCAGCAAGATCTATGGCGGTTATGTAGCCGTTGCGTCGTTCGCTGTGTGGCTCTACTATTCGGCGTTCATCTTTTTGCTCTCGGCAGAGCTCGGACAGTACATCTATGTGCTTCGCACACAGCACGAGGTACCAGAAGCCTAGAACCTGAGGACGCGTTCCCAGGCCTCAAAGAGATCCCACGTGGAGGCAACATCACGCAGACAGTACTCTGCGATGTCGCTGTGGCGTCCAGCCTCGTAGAGTTCCCCTACCATCGAGCCATCAACACCCTCTGCCTTCGGAGAGGTTACCCCGAATGACTTGGCATAAAAGTCAAAATTGAACTTCCGTGTAGCGCCACTGCCCGCCCCCTGAAAAAACGTCAGCCTGTCGAGCAGGTCGATGTGTCCGCTGTAATTGAATTTCGTTCCGTCCATCAGATTCCTCGATGGACGTATCCCTAACACTGCGGAGCGCAGCATCAGCCACGGCGCATCAAAGTTGCGTCCGTTAAACGAGATCAGCGTAATACCACGATGATGGGCCAGCAGCTTCCAGAAGTTCTCCAGCATCACAGCCTCGCTGCTGCGATACCAGCTTGCCCCACTCGGCAACGTCTCCTGCGCATACCCATCTGCTTCCTGCATAGATGGATCAAGTGAGTATGCTACCCGCTTTGCCGACCACGAATCTTCTGTTCGTGTCATCATCTGCATGCCTATACATGAGATGAATCCCGTCATGGGGCTTAGCCCAAACTCGTTGATCTTCTTTGCACGGTCTTCGTCAGACTCCGCACCACGCAGAAGATATTCCTGTTGCACCTGGTCAAAGCTCTCAAGGGGCTTGCCAACTGTTTCCAAATCGAAGATGAGGTAGGCGGGGTCCATGAAATGCTCAACGTTCTAGGTACATACGAGTTAC
>CAZAGH010000031.1:12379-15575 GCA_964484755.1 uncultured Melioribacter sp.
GGTACATACTAGGTACAAGGTACGAGGTACATACTAGGTACAAGGTACGAGGTACATACTAGGTACAAGGTACGAGGTACCTAATTTCAAACTTTCGTACCCAGTAGCTTGTACCTAGTACCTAGTACCTAGTACCTAGTACCTATCATTTGCTCCAACTGCCCTGTTATCGGGCTCGTTGGGTGAAGGTTCCTTGCAATATCGCGGTATCTGCGGAAACCGGCGGTGTCGAGTTTGCCGTCGAGGTTGTACATGGCCATAGTGGCTACGCCGATGAGCATTGTTTCGCGGAGTGCCGAATCGAGGCGCTCGCGGGGATTGCGCAGGTTGCCCAAGGCATTGGAGATGCCGTCGACAGCTTCGCGTTGTACAAGGCGTGTGCCGGGTTTGAAGAGGCGCACTAAGGGGCCTGCAGGGATGCGTTCCCAGCCAACAGCAAATCCAGGCTCTTCATTAAGGAGCTCGGGCGTGATGTAGATGGGGCGGTCTGCATTGCGCTCGATGATCTCATTGAGCATGGTTACGAAGCGCTCTTGGATGATAGGGCTCTTGCCAGAAGCCATAAAGGCATCTGCATCAGACTCAAACTCCTGTAGCAGCGGCATGTAGGCATTGATGGCGCCTTGGGCACGACCGATCGTCTGTGGGTATAGCTGCAGGAGGTAGGGGGCATACCATGTCCGACGAAAGAGCTCTTTGTCGATGATCGTGACGTCCTTACGAATGCCATTTACCTGCTGCTCATACCACGCTGCGGAGCAGAAGTAATCCCACTGACGTGTCATGATGATGGCCTTAGGCTCTGCATTGGCCAGCACCCACGTTGTGTACCCTGACACGGCGTTGTGATCAGACTTGTCGTTGTGCTGAAAATGCAAGGTACCGGATGCGAGCGGAAGCGCGAGCAATATTGCTGAAGCCTTTGCAGGAATGCGATCGGCCAACGTTCGCAAACCTACTGCAACAAGGATCGTTGCAACGAGTGCCGTTGGCAGAAAGTACGGTTCGATGTCTGGGATCGCATATCCAAGGGAGATGCTCAGGTTGCCAACGATCATGAGTAGTAGTCCCAATGCGAGCGTCCGATGCGTGCGCAGCAGTGTCCACAAGCCCCATACCATTGGGATAAATCCAATCCAGAGCATGTGGTTTGTGAGAAGCGATCGGAAGATTGACCAGTTGGCCTTCACGGCCGCCTTGTCTGAGAACATCCATACGCCAAACTGTGTGCCCTTGACATGATAGAGAAAGGCATCCCAATTACGATGCACCATGCCCCAGTTCAGCTCGGGCATTTGGGCACTGCGTAGAGGAAGCACGAGATACAAGGCTACGCCGACAACTGCTGGGAGCACGAGCATGTACCATGAACGAAGCTTGCTGCTTCGATCTGATGCCAGCCACACAAGACCAAGACCGGGTAGGATGAACACGCTCGAGAGGTGATTGGCGATCATACAGCCGGCCGCTAGACCTAAGATCATCGTCCATTGAGCCCCTTGCTCAGGCTTCGTAACACTGTTGATGGCTGCAAGGATGGCCACCGACGTGAGCAACAGCTGCAGCGAGTAAACCTCGATCGATGTGGCCTGCGCCCAGACAATAGTGCTAAAGGCAAACAGCAGCGAGCTGGCAGCGCTGGGGATACGCGTAGAAAGCGATGCACCTTCTTGGTCGAAGAAATGCTCGAGTAATGAGCGCTGGGCTATGTAGAGCATGCCAACCGAGCATGCTACCCATAACGCTGCAAGCACGTTAAGCGCATAGACACCTGGCCAGAGCAGTGTCCAGCAGTGTGTGAGGAGCGTAAAGAGCGGATACCCCGTTGGATGTGCAACACCAAACGTATGTGCTACCGCAGCCAGCTCGCCGGCATCGGTATACATTAATCCAGGAGCACACGTAGATACGTATGCTGCAAACGCTATAAGTGAAAGGAGCCCTGCTTCTGGCAAGGGGCTTTGCGTAAACCGCGAGCTCGACGTTGCCATGATGCAGCCAACGGAAGGATGTTATCGAACGATGGCCACAGGTGATCCAACCATGGTGCCATTCTTGAGCGTCATCACAAGGCGATAGGAGCCTGCTGCAAGACCCGTTAGGGGCAGCGATGCAGATGATGCTTGTGGGTTGCCGAATGAGCGAACAAGTTCGCCGTTGGCATCATAGAGGCCGATCATCGTTGCATGAACTAGCTCTTCGCCACGCACCGAGAGTGCGTCTGTCGTTGGAACTGGTCCGACGGTTACACCAAGCTCTTGTGCATCACGAACAGAAGTGTTCTCTGTGATAACAAATTGCGCTTCGAAGTTCAATGCATCTGTCGTGTCCGTCTTGTCGAACAACGTCACCTTCAGCGTGCTGTTACCTTCAGAGGCATTTGTCGAGAGATCAATGTAGATCGGCAGTGTGCCTGTTTCGGTAAGATTCTGACCTGGACGGAGATATGGATCATCTTCACCTGGGAAAAGGAACCAGCATAGCGTCATGCATAGCTGAGCTGTGTGCTTTTCGTTGATACCCGAGAGATCATAGCGGAAATACAGCTCTTTAGCCTTGCCATTTGAGTTGCGAATGGTGCCATCGCGCTTGTGCGATGCGATCGAAGGCTTGCCGACAATAGGATTTGGCTTTGTCCAGTCAATATAGAACGTCTGTGCTGAGGCTCCTGCAGTGGCAAGCACGAGAATGAAGGCAAGAACATGAGTTTTCATAATTTGGCGTCCTTATTGGATGTGGTGACTACAAACCTACCACTTGCAGGCACATTTCGCGAAGCCCAAAGGAGAGAAACTGATGAAAGCCCTTGTAATCTATGCAGTTGCAGTACTTCTCTCAGTTGGTAGTGCCCTTGCGCAGGAAGGTCAGACAGCTTCGCTCCCATCGGTCGAGGTCAAGAACGTAGCTGGTTCGCTCATCAATACGGCTGACTTTGGCAAAACGGGCAAGCCAGTCATCATCAGCTTCTGGGCAACATGGTGCAAGCCATGCATTCAAGAGCTCCAGACGTATCATGCTCTTTATCCCGATTGGCAGGAAAAGTATGGGGCTTCTCTGGTTGCCGTCTCGATAGATGATACGCGTAATGCATCCAAGGTAGCCCCCTTCATCAAGTCGCGCAACTGGACGTATGAAGTACTGCTGGACGTGAATCAGGAATTCAAACGTGCGATGAATGTGAACAACGTGCCGCACA
>CAZAGH010000031.1:15675-19227 GCA_964484755.1 uncultured Melioribacter sp.
CTGGACGTGAATCAGGAATTCAAACGTGCGATGAATGTGAACAACGTGCCGCACACGTTCGTTGTGATGAACGGCAAGGTGGTGTTTTCACACAGCGCATACTCATCAGGGGACGAGGATGAGCTTGAAGAACTTCTTAAGAAGCTAACGGGGAAATAATGAAGAGTGTTCTACTCTGTGCTCTGGCGTGCTGTTTGATTATTCCGGCATGGGGCCAGGGCAATCCATCAGACGATGCGGGAACAATCAGCGGTTCATTACAATCAGATTTTCAGCAGTATGGTAAGGACTCGTTGATCGGCGCGCCTGATGTGCCAGAAAGAATCCTCTCCAACACCTTCTTCAATCTGACGTATACCAAGGGTAAGTTTTCGGCAGGTATTCGATTTGAGTCGTACCAGGGTCCACTCCTCGGTATCGATCCTCGCTATGCAACATCCGGCGACGGCACAGGTATCGGCATGCCGTATCGCTTTGCGAAGTACGACGACGACAACTTCGACGTAACTGCGGGTAACTTCTATGAGCAGTTTGGCTCAGGCATGATCTTGCGCACCTATGAAGAGCGCAACCTTGGCTTCGACAACTCCCTCGACGGTGTCCGCCTGAAGTATCGTCCAACCGCTGGTGTCGAAGTCACAGGTCTTGTCGGACGTCAGCGAGCGTTCTTTGCTCTCAGCGACGGCATCATCCGCGGTGCCGATTTCAATCTCGACGTCAACCAACTCGGTGATTCGCTTCTACCCGACGGCATGTTCCTTACACTGGGTGCGAGTGCCGTGAGTCGCTTCCAAGCTGATCAGCAGGACGACTTGAATATCCCACAAAACGTCATGGCATGGTCTACCCGTGCCAACCTGCGCATCTCAGACTTCTCCTTTGATGCTGAGTACGCCTACAAGATCAACGATCCAGGAGCAACAAATGCAAATTCATTCAACCCTGGTAATGCTCTCTACTTGGCAACGGCATACGGGGCCTCTGGTATCGGCATCAACCTTGCAGCAAAGCGTATCGACAACATGGATATGCGAAGCGACCGCGCCGCAACGGGTTTTGCGCAGCAGGTGAACTACCTGCCAGCACTTACAAAGCAGCATACACTGCGTCTTATCACGCTGTACCCGTATGCCACACAGCCAACGGGCGAATTCGCATTGCAGGGTGACGTCTCGATTACCATTCCGAAGAATTCATTCCTCGGCGCAGAAGAGACGATGATTGCGCTGAACGGTTCATTGATCCATGGACTCGACACAACACGCACCGGACCCTACACGTATGATGTGCGTTGGATGTGGGGCAACGAACTCTATTACCGTGATGTGAACATTGAGGTCCAGCGCAAGTTTGGCAAGGACTTCAAGGCAACGCTTACCTACATCAACCTCGACTACAATCAGGACGTCATCGAGCGTCGCTCAACACCGGGCGAGAAGGTCTATGGCATTATCAATGCCAATTTTGTTTGCCTCGAGCTGTGGTTCAAAACATCAAAGAGCCAGAGTCTTCGTACAGAGCTCCAATACATGGCTGTCACGCATGAAGAGGGGGCGAAGAAGGCCCTGCAAAATGGTGATTGGGTAATGGCTCTTGCTGAATACACAGTAGCACCGCATTGGTACTTCACTGTGTTCAACGAGTACAACTTTGGGAACTATGATCCAGAGCTGCGCGTACATTATCCGAACGCATCCATCGCCTACTCAAAAGATGCACTGCGTCTGCAAGCTGGATATGGTCGTGTTCGTGGTGGTATCCTCTGCGTTGGCGGTATCTGCCGTCCAGTGCCGGCATCGAATGGCATGACGTTGAACGTAACGTACACTTTTTAAGGACGAATCATGAAGCACAGCATCATCATTGCCGGCCTCTTGTCGCTTGTTCTCATCTCGTGTGATGTTATCAATGCCCCCTACGAGAAAAACCCACAGGATCCGTCGGATACATTGCTCAAAGACACCTCAACAACCATCACGCGCACTGGTGGACTTCAGCATGTTCTTCTAGAAGATTACACTGGGCAGCTTTGTGGCAACTGTCCAGAGGCCGCAGACATCGCCGACGAAATCTACAAGGCCAATGGGGGACGTGTCATCGTAACGGCAATCCATGCAGGCATTTTTGCCAAGAAGGAAATGCCAGATTACGAACATGATTTTACAACACCAACGGGCGATGCACTCGACGCAGCGTTCAAGATCAGCCGTGCTGGTAATCCAAACGGATTGGTAAACAGAGTTACCATCAATAACCGCATTGTCCAGGGTCACCCAACATGGGAAACGGTTGTGGCACAGCAACTCCAGCGCACCCCAGTCCTAGATCTTGGCATGAGCCACACATACTATCCCGAAACAAAGACACTCGTCGTCACCGTTCGCACAGAAGCTCTAGACGACATTGATGCACCAGCCAACGTATCTGTGTGGCTGCAAGAGAACAACATAATTGCCGATCAAAAGGACTATCGCAAAACACCATCGCACATCAAGGACTACAACTTTAGTCACGTACTCCGTGCCTCAATGAACGGCACATGGGGTGATACCATCTCGAAAGCCCCATCAGCGAAGGGAACGAAGTCTACCATGACCTTCCGGTACACCATCCCAGCTGAAAAGCTTAATTCAGCAGACACCCTGAACTACTGGAATCTCAAGAACTTTGAGATCGTAGCCTTTGCCCACAAGGCCAGTACAAACAAAGAAGTGCTGCAGGTGGTAAAGCGGAAGTTGTAAGTGCCGAGTGCCGAGTACCGAGTGCTGAGGTCATGTAGCTTTTAACGTGAGGTCCCTCGTCGCTCCGCTCCTCGGGATGACGCATCGTTCGCTTTGTTTATTTATGAGGCAACGGGCGCGCCTTCGGCGCGCCCGTTGCCTTAACCTCAAAAACAGTGCGCGCCATGCGTCATCCCGAGCGCCGAAGGCGCGAGGGACCTCACGTCATTGTGTTTAGGATGGTTGCCTGCACCAAAGGCGCGAGGGACCTCACGCTAATACGTTCAAGATGGTTTCCCGCCCCCGCTTTCGCGGGGGTGACGTTCCTTCGCGGAAAAGACGATCCGTCATCCGTCATCAGTCATCTATAATCAGTCATCTGTCATCAGTACCCAACCCTTATCTCCAACGCCCCAAAGAAGAAGTTGGTTGGATTGTTGCCGCTATTGCGGTTGGTATAGCCGATGTTAAGATCGGTGAAAATGTTGTTGGCCCATTCGGCGCTGAACCACAGACGTAGTCGGCGTTGGTGGGAGACGTTGCCTCGGAGGAATGCGTTGCCGAAGAGGAAGTCGCCGTCGCCACGGAGGATGTCGCCCCCTACGTTGCCGATAGGAACTTGAATGCCCGAGCCGGGATAACGCGGATCTTCTCCCATGATGAGGTTGCCCTTGGCATCCAGCAGGTTTTCTCCATGACGTGTGTAGTCGGCGTCTACACGCACGTAGGTGCGAGGAGTTAGCCAGTAACGGAGCTGCACTGCAAGTCGGTCGGAATTGGACTGCATGTCGTAGCCCACAGGCGCACCAAAGGACGTGTATGATGCGTTGAT
>CAZAGH010000032.1:0-19117 GCA_964484755.1 uncultured Melioribacter sp.
CCAGGGGAGTGATGGCCACGTTATAGCCAATCCCAAAGAGCATGAGAATTGTAGCACTTGATGCTGACAATGAGACCGCTGCCAGTGCCGTTGTACCCAGTGCTCCAACCATTACGGTATCGGCAGCCACCGTGATCATGTCGCTTACCTGAGAGGTTGCCAAGGGGGCTGCTAGACGTCCCAGACGCTTGGCGCGTTCAATTCTGTTCATGGCGGCAATCTGCCAAAAAAACGACAGGTGGAGTTCGTAACTTCGCACATGAAGAGTTTCCGATTTTTCTCAAACGACGTAGGCATCGACCTCGGAACGGCTAATACCCTGATCTGGCAAAAAGGCAAGGGCATCGTTCTCAACGAGCCATCGATCGTTGCATTTGATCGTACTACAAAGAATATCATCGCCATCGGTTATGATGCCGAAAAGATGGTTGGCAAGACACACCGAGATATCAAAACGATACGTCCGTTGAAAGACGGTGTGATCGCTGATTTTGAAATCGCTGAAGGCATGTTGCGCGCATTCATCAATAAGTCTTCGACAACAATGTCGCAGGCAAAGCGCATGGTTATCTGTGTGCCTTCAGGAATCACTGAAGTTGAAAAGCGTGCAGTGCGAGATTCTGCAGAACATGCAGGTGCTAAACAAGTTCATCTAATTGCCGAGCCAATGGCTGCAGCGATTGGCGTTGGTATTGACGTGCATGAGCCTATGGGCAACATGGTTGTTGATATCGGTGGAGGTACCACAGAGATCGCCGTTATCGCGCTTTCGGGTATTGTCGTTGCAGAGTCGATTCGTATTGCTGGTGATGAGCTCACGAATTCAATTGTAAACTGGTTTAAGAGACAGCATAACATCCTCATTGGCGATCGGACAGCAGAGATCATCAAGGTAAACGTTGGTTCTGCATGGCCCCTTGCTCAGGAGATTGAGATCGAAGTCAAAGGACGTGATATGGTCTCGGGTACTCCAAAGAGTATCATTGTCTCGAGTGAGGCCATCCGCACAGCACTCAATGAGAACGTCTCCACGATTGTCGAAGCTGTACTGGCATTACTCGAGAAGACACCTCCAGAACTGTCGGCTGACATCTTCGACCGTGGCATCATTCTCACAGGCGGTGGCGCATTGCTCAAGGGGCTTGATGAGCGCCTTCGCCGCGAAACAAGTCTGCCGGTGCACATCGCTGATGACCCTCTTACAGCCGTTGCGCGCGGCACGGGAAAAGTTCTCGAAGACTTAGATGCCTATTCATCGGTGTTGATCAAATCTAAACGGTACTAATGCGCGGACTGATTGAATTCGTCGTCCGATACAGGAACTACATCACCCTGAGCACACTGGTGGTAATGTCGTTCTCTCTGATGAGCATTGGTAATCTGTCTGACCTTGGAGGATTCCGCGCGGTCATCGTAGGATCGATCGGTTGGATTCAGTCTGCCTTTGCGTGGATTCCGAATCCTGTTGCACTGAAGAGTGAAAACACCGCTTTGCGCGAATTGAATCTGCAGCTGGCCGTGGAAGTTGCACGTTCGCGACAGGCCATCGTCGAGAACGAAACATTGCGCAAGCTGATGAAGCTTCCGCAGTACACGGACCATCGACTTATCGCTGCAGATATCGTAGGGAAGACCACTACGGAACAGCGGAACTACGCGACGATCAACAAAGGCAAGGCTGATGGGGTGCGCGAGGGCATGAGCTGCATCAACGACGCAGGTTTGGTTGGTATCGTGATCGGCGTCTCAGATCGCTATGCAGTGCTTGAATTGCTTATCAATCGTGATACACGCGTGAGCGCCAAGGTGTTACGAACGCGTGTAGATGGTGTGATTCAATGGGAAGGGGAGAATATCCTCGTACTCAAGAACGTACCGCGGTCGCTCGACGTGCGCAAGTTTGATGCGATTGTTACTTCTTCGTACAGTGCGAAGTATCCGGCTAACATTGTTATTGGCAGGGTGACGTCGGTCGAGGACGAGGCTAACTCGCTCTTTCACCGTATCGTCGTCCAACCATCCGTCAACTTCGCAACCCTTGAACAGTTATATGTTGTCGATGCCCGGCCCGATCCCGAGCGAATCAATCTGGAACGAAAGATTGATGAGACTTCACGAACACGAGTAACGCAGTAACCAGTATCATGGCACTCAACTTTGACATACGCCGTTCAGAGTACGTTACCAATCCCGTACTTCGCTACATCGGCTACGGAGTGATTGCTCTGCTGCTGAGCGTTGTGCACGTAGTGTTCTTACGCTTTATGCAGGTTAGCTCGGTAACGCCTGATTTGCTGCTGATCTTCACGGTGTTCATCGCCATCTATGAAGGTCAATTCACTGGTATGATCGCAGGGTTCCTCTGTGGATTACTCTTTGATGCGATCTCAACCGATGTGCTCGGAACAAACGCTCTGGCCAAGACTATAGCTGGTTTTACTGCTGGCTACTTTTACCGCGAAAACCAGGGAATGCAGATGGTCGGAAGCTTTAACTTCCTACTGGTCATAACGCTAAGCGGCTTTGTTCACAATCTGATCTACAGTTTCTTTTTCATCAAGCCAATGCAGGTCTCATTCTGGGTATTCTTCCTGCAATACGGGCTGGCAGCAACGCTGTATACAACAGTTACCGCGCTCTTCTTAACGCTATTTGTAAACAGACGACGCGATTAAGTTGTGGATAACTAGGTAGGTGTGGATAACGATCCGCGTCGCAAATTGACCTCATGTATCTCTCAAAACTTGAAATGGTGGGCTTCAAGAGTTTCGGCTTGAAGACAGATCTCGATTTTACCGACGGCGTAACAGCTATTGTAGGTCCGAATGGGTGCGGCAAGACGAACGTAGTCGACGCGATACGCTGGGTGCTCGGCGAGCAAAAGACGTCCATGCTTCGTGCCGACTCTATGGACCAGGTCATATTCAATGGTTCGCGCACGCGCAAGCCCCTTGGCATGGCCGAGGTATCGTTGACCATCGAGAATAACAAAGCAATCCTTCCGACAGAATACTCGCAAGTTGTGATCACGCGTAGACTGTTCCGCAATGGGGAAAGTCAGTACCTGCTGAACAAGACGCAGTGCCGCCTTCGCGACATCATCGATCTGTTCATGGATACCGGTATGGGCTCTGATGCATATTCAGTGATTGAGCTCAAGATGATCGAGACGATCCTTTCGGATAAGGCCGATGAGCGCCGACACCTCTTTGAAGAGGCTGCCGGTGTAACCAAGTACAAAGCCCGTAGACGCGAGGCGCAACGTAAACTGGATGCGGCACAGCGCGATATTGCCCGCGTGCAAGACATTGTGCGCGAAGTTCAGAAGACCGTGAACTCGCTTGCTCGTCAGGCTGAAAAGGCACGTCAGCACCAAGAACTTTCAACCAAACTTCGCGAACTAGATCGTCTATTGTTTGCTTTTGAGTACGCTGAGGAGTTCGCCCTCCTGCTGCAGTTGCAGTCGGTTGTGCAGGGTATTCGCGAGCGTCGTGAGCAGGCAGAGACAACCATCACTGACCGTGAAAAGGCCGTTGCTGATGCCGAGGTGCAACTCCAGCAGGCAGATGCCGATCTGCGCTCTGCGATGTCGTTTGAGACTGATGTGCGCACAGCCCTTGCCGAGATTCAGCAGTCAATCTCGCTCGTTGTTGAACGTAAGTCATCAACGCAGCGAGCACTCGACCGCCTGGATCGTGAGAATGATGAGTCGCAGAATCAACAGTCGTCAACCTCAGAAGAACTCAAGAACGTCCGTGAACGCCTGGTTGCTCTGCAGGATGAACATGCGGTTGCAACTCAGGAACTGGCAGATCACCGGCGCACAGTCGAAGAAGCACAATCAGTTGTAGACGCCGTGCGCTCGGAAATGGGAGCTCGCCGTGAAGCGCTTGCATCAGCTCGCCAGCAGCTGAATGAGCGCTCGAATCTAGCTGATCGTTCCCGCGTGCAGATGGATGCACTCAACCGCAGACGACGGGATGTAGAGCAACAGCAACATCAGGCGCAGGACCGCATGCGTCAGGTCGAGGAACAGATAGCTCGTGAGGGGGCTGATCTACCAAACATTGAACAGCAACTCTCCGATGCCGAGCTTCGACTCCACTCTGCCGAGCAGCGTCAGCATGAACTTGCAGCGCAGCGTGATGGTCTCCAGAAAGAACTCGAAGATTATCGTTCTGCGATGGCCCACAGCAAAGCATCGCTCGAGTTCTTGACTGGACTCGTCGACACAACGGAAAGCAGCAAGTTCCTCCTCAACACGCATGAATGGCAGCCAAGCGGAGAGCGGGTAACACTCGCCGAGGTGATCAACACACAGGAAGAGTACCGGGTTGCGATCGAAGCAGCCCTTGGCGAGGCCGGGCGCTACTTTGTTGTGGCCAACCGTGCAGAGGCGCAGCAGGCGATCGGCGCTCTGTCGAAGAACAACGTTGGTAAGGCCACGTTTCTTTGCCGCGACACGATCCCGGTTGTGCACGCCCCATCGAGTAGTGACCCAAGCGTAAACGTGATCGGTTGGGCCTCGGAAGTTGTTACAACAGACGACCAGCTGCGCAACGCTCTGCGTAGCATCCTCGGTGCAACCGTGCTTGTTTCGACGCTCGATGAAGCATGGGCTGCTGTCGCGCATCCAGGTGTGAGCGCAGCAGTTACCCTCGCTGGCGAGATCGTTCATCGATCAGGCGCTGTTCGTGGTGGATCGGTATCAAAGACGGAAGGTGTCCGCGTTGGTCGTCGTGAGCGGATTGACCAACTCAACGAAGCCATTGCAAAACTTGATGGTACCATTTCCACTGCCGAGGCAACTCTGCGTGATGTACGCCAGGAACTTGGAACGATCGACCTTCGTCGATTGGGTGATGAGGTACGCAAGATTGCTCTGATTCGTAACGACCGTCAGCAGCGCATCGACGCTCTGCGCGGACGTATCGAAGACATTCTTTCGCAGCAGCAGTCGCTGCACGATGAGCTTCATCGTATCAGTGAAGAAGTGCAGTCGCATAGCGTAGATCTTGCCGGCATCGAAACACAGATCGCCGAAGCCTCCAGCGTTGTGAGCGCTCGTGATCAAGAGATCGCCGAAGCTGAACAGCGTCTGCGTAGCGCTGAAACACAAAGCGCCGAGCGCCTTTCGGAGCTGCGTGCTGTCGAGATCAAGCTCGTCCGGCTCCAGGGCGAGCAACAAACACTTAAGACTGACGAGCAACGACTCACGAATCAAAGTCTGACCATTGATCAGCGTCGTGAGCAGCGTGCTCAAGAGCGCATCGATCTTGTGCAACAAATTGAGCAGCTCGAAGCTCAGCGCATCAGCGATGAAGCACAGGCGGCAACAATTGTTGCGCGTCTTGCTGAAGCTCGGGCGCATCGCGAAAATCTTGAGCTGCAGGTCAAGGGGCATGCAGCATCAGTGCAGGAGGGAAGCGAGCAACTGCGGCGTGACCGCAAGAACCTTGATACGATTCTGGCCGAGCAGTACGATGCAGACGTCAAGCTCAACGAAGTAAAGCTCCGTCTCGAAGCCATGGTTCGCCGGGCAACAGAGGAACTAGATATCGTGCCTGATGAGCAACCTGTGCAGCCTGAATCAGAGATCGGCCCCGACCAGCTTCGCACCGATGTGCAGGATCTGCGCCGACGTCTAACGTCGATGGGTAATGTGAACTTCCTTGCTCTCGAAGAACACGAGCGCGAGAACGAACGACTCAATTTCCTGAATCAGCAGCTTGCAGATCTGACCGCGAGTGAGCGTACGCTGAATGAGACAATCGCTGAGATCAATCAGACAGCTAGAGAGAAGTTCACGGCAACCTTCAAGGCCATCCGTGAGAACTTTACGGTGCTCTTCAAGATGCTGTTCAGTGAAGACGACGAGGCAGATCTGCAAATGATCGAGTCTGAAGACGGCGATCCGCTCGAATGCACGATCGACATTACCGCCAAGCCCCGTGGCAAACGCCCGCATAGCATCGAAATGCTCTCAGGGGGCGAGAAGACACTCACAGCGATAGCATTGCTGTTTGGTATCTATCTCGTCAAGCCGAGTCCGTTTTGTATCCTTGACGAAGTTGATGCGCCGCTCGACGACGCCAACATCGACAGGTATCTTAAGATCATTCGGAAGTTTGCCGAGAACACGCAGTTCCTGATGATCACACACAACAAAAAGACGATGGAAGCCGCTGATACGTTGTACGGGGTAACGATGGAAGAACCGGCCGTATCAAAGGTGGTTTCTGTTCAACTATCCGGTGCCGCAGCCTAACACCAAATCTTTTTGAAACCCAGGACTACCCATGAAAACACTGGTTATCATCATTGCTTTGTGCCTAGCACTATCTACCCCAATGTCTGCGCAGGAAGAATCGCAACCTGCGATTACGCTGACAGAGACGTTGCCAACAACGATTGGGAAAGTGTGGAGGGCGATAAAAAGTTCGATGGCCGAGGTAGAATGTAGCAAGCCTCAGGTGGAACAAAAGCCTGAAGAGGCTCCTGATGGTGGCTTTCAACGAGCATCTTACTTTTCTGATTTCTGTGTTCTAGCGCAAGGTGAGGACACCACCAAGAATGTCATCAAACGATATTCAGAGGTGCCACGTATTCGTGGTGGTATTTGGACGACGTTTCGTATCCAGTACAAATTCAATCTCAAAGAGATCGAGGGTAATCAGACGAAGCTCATCCTGCGAGCCCAATGCTCTGGATATGAGGAGTTCATCACGCAGGAGACGCATTTCTGGAATTCCAATGGTACCTTGGAAAAGGAAATGATGGCGCGAGTTCTAGCGAACGTGAAGAAGGAAATCGAGGCAGCTGCTACGCAGGAGTAATGTCGTATTCGGCGACCTTGATATCAAAGGTGGCATCAGTAGGGTAGTGCTTCGCGGTTTCAACATTGATCGCTTCAACAACTCGAACCGTTGCCCAGCATCCACCGTGAAACTTGACAACTTCGGCGCGGTACAAGTCAGTGCCTCGCAGTGCTACGGTGTACTGCGAGCCAGGTTGGAACTCCTCGAGCGGGACCTTGTCGTGGTGGATCTTCATAGGTTCTTCGTACAAAGCTGTGTGTGGAGATGGTCAAGAACGACTGCTACTACTTCGTTGTCTACAACAAGAGACGCAGCCTGATCGGTCGTATCGGCATCGACGTGTTGAATGGCCAAATCGTGGATGGCAGGTGGAAGGCTTGCCACAGCATGGAACCAGGAGCGTAAACTCGCGAACATCACAGTGACCGTTGTGTGGTCGGCCTCTGGCAGGGCAAAGAGCACCGGAATGCCCTCGTGCTCTGTTGCATCAATCACCGTGGAATCACCTCTTGGGTTGCTGGCGGATGCAATGCGAATCGGAATGCCAGCATGTTCGGCAGGGCTGATCATCGTTGGATAGATGAGCTTCAGTCCCCTCAAGGCTGCCTGTCGTGCTTGTGTGTACGAGAGATGCATGCGCACATGAGTAGTCTCAGCAAAGCGCGGATCAATACTGCGAATGCCCTCGACATCTGTCCAGATCACCACCTCAGTAGCACCAAGTGAAGCAGCAAGTAACGTGGCTGAGAGATTCGATGATTCTTTACCCATCGTGGTCGTGATACCATCTTCCGTCTGACCAACAAAACCCTGCGTTACGACTACAGCGTGTTCGGAACTCTGGAGTCTGCTCCGCACATCCTGCAATCGCACCGTTGTCTTATCGAAAAGGGGCTCAGCAGTACCATAGGCAGAGGTTGTGACGACAATGTCGCGGGCATCGATCTCTGTGACATCCAAACCAGCCCCCTGTAAGGCTGCTGCCGCGATGATTCGGGATAGATCCTCGCCATAGGCCATGACACGATCCAACGTGCGGTCTGAGAGCTGCCGTGCGATGGCAACGCTTTGGATCACGGTCCGCGCTTGGTGCATGATGTCACGTAGGCGCGTTGTTGTTGACTCGGCTCCTGTGCCGTCTGCCAACAGTTCTTTTGCCAGGGAACAATGGGAGGTTTCAATACGCTCGAGAATCTGTAGCGCCTGTTCGGTGTCTGCCTTTGAAGCGAGCCCTGCAGCATGCGCAAGCTCTCGTGTAGTGCGCCCCAAAGCGCTCACGACAACCACAACAGGCTTACGCAGCTCGTTGCGGACGATCGACGCCATGTTCTCGAATCCCGCTGCGTGCTGGAGCACAGCGCCGCCAAACTTCATAACCACCATAGACCGCAAATCTACGCCTCGTTTCGAGACATTTCACACTAGGTACTTGCACAGTATCCGCCGACTCCGTAGTTTTGCGATTCACATTTACACGATCAATTCACCCTCAAGAACATTGAGGCCACTATGGCTAAGCAGCAAACGTTCGGCGACAAGGCAAAGAAGAAGGCTGGCGACACCAAGATCAGCGTCAAGGTCATCAAGGCGTTCCGCTCTGAAAAGGGTACTATTAAGTACATGGAGCGTTTCGTCAAGGTAGACGATGTTGGTCAAATCGAAAAGATGGACTTCTCAAGGTAATAGAACATGAAAAAGGGCATCCATCCCGCATACAAGACCATCGACATCGTAATGACCGATGGCAGCACCTATAAGACACGTTCTTGCTACAAGGGCGATCGTATGGTGTTGGAAATCGACTCAAAGTCGCACCCATTCTACACTGGTCGTCAAATGCTTGTTGACACAGCCGGCCGTGTAGATCGTTTCAAGAAGCGCATGGAAAAGACAAAGGCCGTGCGTGATGCTAAGGCATCAGGTAAGTAAGGTTAAGGAGTTTATCTCGTGGCTATTCCATCAGCACCAAATCCAAATACGATCAATTCGCCATTCCGTCAAAAGCGGAATCAACCGAAGAAGCGTACAAATCCACTCAAGAAGTCTCGCATGATCGATTATCTCGATCCGAAGTTCTTGAGCCGTTTCACGAATGATCAGGGCAAGATCCTGCCTCGCCGCATCACAGGAGTTACAGCTCTTCAGCAGCGTCGCCTTGCACGTGCCATCAAGTACGCACGTCATCTTGCACTTCTTCCGTTCGTAGCGCAGGATACACGTTAAACAACAAGACAATGTCCCTAGCGGACGCGCTTGCGCACACGTTGGGGTACACTGGGGCGTCGCCAAGCGGTAAGGCAGCGGGTTTTGGTTCCGCCATGCGTAGGTTCGAATCCTGCCGCCCCAGCACACGATCACTAGCTGGGATTCTACGTGAACTCGGAGATAAAGATCGTAGCGGGTAGATCAAATTCAGAGATAGCTCTGAAGATCGCCCGAGCTACGCATCGAGAACTATCGGAAGTTGCGATTCGCAACTTCAGCGACGGTGAGATCTGGGTTAAGTATGAAGAGAATGTTCGTGGCGTAGATCTCTACATCGTACAGTCAACGGTTGCTCCATCGGACAATCTTATGGAGCTGTTGATGTTGATCGACGCTGCAAAGCGCGCCTCGGCGCGCCGCATTACAGCAGTGATCCCGTACTTTGGATATGCGAGACAGGACAGAAAGGATCAGCCACGCGTTGCGATAACAGCGAAGCTCGTGGCAAATCTTCTTGTTGAGGCCGGAGCAAATCGTGTCATCACGATGGACCTTCACACTCCTCAGCTGCAAGGTTTTTTCGACATTCCGCTTGACCATTTGTATGCGTCATCGGTATCGGTCAAGATCCTCAAAGCACTACAGCTCGACAACGTGGCTGTTGCCGCACCGGACGTCGGTGGCGTCAAGACCGCGCGAGCCTATGCAAAGATGCTTGGCGATGCTGACCTTGTAGTTGTGGACAAGCGCAGGCCGAAACACAACGTTGCTCAGGTGATGAATATCATCGGAGAGGTACAAGGCAAGAACATCGTTATCGTTGACGACCTCATCGATACGGGCAGCACCTTTGTTCAGTGTGTCGAGGCCCTAAAGCGACAGGGGGCTAATCAGATCATCGGTGTTTGTACGCATCCGGTGTTCTCAGGCTCGGCAGTCCAGAAGCTTGTCGAATGTGAAGCACTCACGAAGTTGTACGTCACGGATACAATTCCACTTCGCGAGACTCACAGTAAAATTGAAGTCATCAGCGTGGCGCCACTGTTTGCGGAAGCAATCATTCGGACCCACGAGAATCAGTCGATCAGCTCCCTGTTCGATACGAACCAGGGCTGATCTCAAGTTGGTAATTAAATTCGTTAGGATGAAGGTATGAGCCAGATTGTTCTTCAAGCCGAATCACGCGTTCCAGGGCAGGGCATCGCCAAGAAGCTCCGCTCGAGTGAGCGTGTTCCAGGTGTGTTCTATGCAAAAGGACAAGATCCTGTGCATTTTTCCGTTCCGTATTTGGCACTTCGTCCGGTAGTTCACACTGCCAAGGCAAAGACAGTCAAGCTTGAAGTGGACGGCAAGGATATGATTTGCATCCTGAAGGATGTGACGTTTGACCCACTCACAGACAAGATTTTGCACGTGGACATGCTCGGCGTAAAGCCAGGCGAAAAGATCCGAGTCAAGATTCCTCTCCAAGTCACAGGTCTCGCACAAGGCGTTCGTGAGGGTGGTACACTTGAGCACGTTCTCCACAAGGCTAATGTGATGGTAGATCCTACACAAATGCCAGAAGTCATCGAGATCGATGTCACAAGCCTTGGCCGTGGCGCGGCAATTCATGTTTCCGACCTGAATGTCGATGGCGTAGAATTCCTCGACCGTCCAGCAGCAATCGTTGTGGCATGCCATGCTCCGAAGGTTGTTGAGAAGGCCGAAGAAACAGAGACGAAGAAGAAGGGTAAGAAGTAAGGTAGGGCGGTCACTAGGTACCAGGTACAAGGTACAAGGTACAAGGTACCAGATGTGTACTTGCTAACGCAGAATACAACTCGAAAAACGTAGCGCATTCATCGGAAACGATGGATGCGCTTTTTCGTTCATGCTGTCGAGATCAGATGATAAGACGTGTTACGATCGGCAAAATCTGGTTAGAAAGTCCAGATCGAAGATCATCAAGCTTTGCTCGCTGATCACGCTCTGTCATCAGTGTCTCGATCGTGCGCAGCTGCTGAAGCAGTTTGTGGATACTTGTTCGGAATTCAACACTGATGTTTTCACCTTGCCGCTCGCTCACGAACGGTGTCAGTACATTTTCAAAAGCTGTCATAGCACCCAATATGTCGTGTGCATTCAGTGCATGAATCCCATCGATGACCAAATAATGCGCGAACCAACGATCCCGCTGTTTCCGCCGTCGACTGTAAGCAGTGTAAAGTTGGTCATTCCTTGAGATGACTGCCGCATAGCCGGCACAACACAGCAGGCCTGTTTTGACATCAATACGCTGACGGCGGAATTGTTGATGCGTCAGCGCATCCAACGTAAGCTGTACACTCAGCTTGATGTTGTTACTTCGCAAGGCGCGTAAGCTGAGTGACTTCATGAGTTGAAACCAGCGCTCTGTACCTGACTTGGTCAGTTCAATAAGCTGCTTCGAGAATTGGGACATTCCTTTGTGGTGCCCGAAGAATTCACACATAAAGATCTGCTGTAGAAGCCAGTCACGTCTGTGAGCATCATCCCAGAGATCCAATGTTGTGCATGCTCCCACGTATGCTGTTAGCCACGAGTCAGCAAGCTCTTTATCGGATACGACCTGTGCTACCGCTGTAGCTAGCGTGCATCCTGTGACAATGATGATTGGATCACAAGTCTTGAGGTTGATGCTCTCCAGTAAACTCAGCGCTTTCTGCGAAACTGTCTGAAGCCCCTGCGAGCGTCTGTACTTTCGCATGTTCTCAAGAACGAGATGACGAAAGACCTCATCAATTGCAGCAATTGTTTTGTAGGTGGCTTGACTTCGAGCTAACTCTTCGCTGTAACGCATGAAGTCGGCGTTGTTAGCATCATGAGCTGCGACCGATACTAGCATCCGTAAGGCAAACAATCGGAGCTCGTACATGTCAGGTGGAACCGCACCACGCGCCACAGCCTGAAGTTTATGCTTTGAAAGCGTCATTGCTCCAAACCGACGAGCCATGGCGGCCGTTGTAGAAAATGCAAATGCATCTCGTGTTGCCTCTACACGACGGCTCCCTCCCGCTGTTGGCTGATTGGCTAGGATGATGGAATCCAACTTTTCAAGAAGTCGTGATTTAGCTCGTCGGATGGAATCGGATTGTATCGCTCCATCTTCAATGCCAAGTTTGGGATTGCTCTTGCCATCGACCAAACTCGTAAGATACTCCTGCTCTTCTAGCGTGAGTGACAGAGCAAGTATTCGCTGCAGATACGCACCACTTCCATACAGGCCCTGTAGGACCAAGGAATACTCCTGAAGTTTACGATCAATCATTGCTCGTGGTGTGATGTGGTCAAAAACGTTGTCCGAAAATCGACAATTCATCATAAAACTATGGGCCGCCCCCTTCGCAGAATTGAAGCAACAAATTGTTTCACTTTTTCAAGAAGGTGGCATCGTGCCAGAGTTTCTCATCATCCTCATGATCTGGTTGGGATTGCTTGACCCAACAGTAACCTACACCGTAAGCCAGGTGCAGACGATCGCAACAGATAACTCAACATGGATCGAGCAGACATCACCAACTGTAGACACCACGTTGGCCTCATGGCAAACAGCGCGAGAGCTGCAGAGGGGGATTAACATTGTCGACCCAAGTCAACAATGATCACTTTTCGATCCAACGACCGTCAGAGCGGATGATATCTATGAGCGCATCTACTGCACCAGCAGATGGAATGTTGCGCTGCACAATTTCTTGTCCGCGATAGAGTGTGATCCGGTCTGGTCCCGAGCCAACATAGCCGTAATCGGCGTCGGCCATTTCACCGGGACCATTCACGATGCAGCCCATGATGCCAATCTTCACGCCCTTGAGGTGATCGGTCTGGGCACGGATCATGGATGTCGTTTCCTGCAGGTCGAACAGCGTGCGCCCGCATGATGGACAGCTGATATATTCGGTCTTCGTCATGCGCGTGCGCGCGGCCTGCAAAATGCCAAAGGCTAGGCGCACAGAGGCGTCATATTGAGCTTTGCCACTAACGTGCACGTCGAGCATTACGCCATCGCCATATCCCTCAACAAGCAGTCCACCAATATCTGTGGCGGCATAGAGAGATGCTACATCAAGGGAGGGGGCTGATAGCCCCTTACGAAGGATTACCGGACACGACACCTCGCGCGCTGCGAGCACGTCGAGCGCGCTACGCATGTCGCGGAAGTATGATGGATGGTGGCTTGTCAAGCACAGAACAGCAGTTACATCATCATGCAAACGCATGAGTAACTCGTGGTTGTCAACCTCATCGGTTGTGCAGGCTACAACGTTCATCACGGTGTGACGCTGCGATGCATTGAGATACTCCTGCACGCTCATCAGTGGTACGCAGTAGAACTTGTCGTCGTGCGTGAGCCACGTTGCGTGGTCAAGCAACTGACGTGTCCCAGCTGGCGCCATAAATGGCAGGGGGCTTGCGCCCATGTACAAGAACTCAGCTGCTTGATCGGTTGTAGCCCACTTGTCTGTCATGGGATCATAGATGTGACCCAACGCAGTGAGCTGTTCCTTCTCCGTGATGGAGGCATGGGATACGTCCGCAACAACGCGAGGGACGTTCTCGCCACCAACGATTGCTACGTGACGCGTATGATAGCGGTGATAGGCGTAGGGAGATCTCATGCATACCTCCGCGCAAGCGCCTGTGCTACGGGAATCTCTGCCTCAGGTTCTTCGGTGAGTGATACACGGATTGTATCACCTAAGCCATCTTCGAGGAGAGTGCCAATACCAAGTGCACTCTTGACGCGCCCATCTTCACCGTCGCCGGCTTCTGTTACACCCAAGTGCAGCGGATAAGGTTTGAGACCTTCTTGCTTAAGGCGCGCAACGAGCAGACGATACGCGTGGATCATCACGAGTGGATTGCTTGACTTCATCGAGAGTACAATGTTGTAGTAGCCCTCGTCCTCGGCAATGCGTAAGAACTCCAAGGCCGACTCTACCATGCCGTCTGGATTGTCGCCATAGCGGCTCATAATGCGGTCAGACAGCGAACCATGGTTCGTACCAATACGCAACGCTGTACCGTACTCTTTGCAGATGTTGATCAGCGGTACAAACCGAGCACGAATGCGATCAAGCTCTTCCTGATACTCAGCGTCGGTGTACTCGATGATATTGAACTGCTTTTTATCGACGTAATTACCCGGATTGATACGAACCTTTTCAACCACACGAGCCGCGATCTCGGCGGCATTGGGCGTGTAGTGAATGTCGGCAACAAGTGGTGTTGTATAGCCCCGTTCGCGCAGACCCTTACGGATCTCTTCGAGATTCTTTGCCTCGCGCATGGAGGGGGCTGTGATACGCACAAGCTCGCAGCCTGCATCGATCATGCGAATCGATTGCTCGATTGTGCCCTGCGTGTCCATGGTGTTGGTCGTGGTCATGGACTGCACGCGTATCGGGAATTGCGAACCCATGGTGAGCTCACCAATATTCACCGTTACCGTCTCACGACGCTTATACGTCGTGAGCGATTCGCAATAGTTGGGTAGGGTATCGTGGTGCTGCACGGTTAGAGCTGACGGCTGACTTCAAAAAGAATGTTCTTTTCGCGCTCTGAGAGGCCGTGGTATCCACCGCGCGATATCTTATCAAGGATCTGATCAATCTGTTCCTGCGTGATCGGCTGTCCATCCACGATGAACTTCGTCGGGGTCTGTGGCGGTGTCTCACGCTCAGGCTCGGGCGCGGTGGGCACGTATTCGTATTCTGGTGTGTATCGCTGTTTCGGGATATCACGGAAGTCAGCATCGATCACATTGGAGCGTCGCTGATAGCTGTCACGATACTGCGAACCCTCGATCCGGCGAAAGATCGGCTCCCCAAACTTGATGAGCAGATAGCCCCCTAACGCACCACCAAGGTGTGCAAAGTGTGCCACACCATCGCCTGCGTTGAAGAGTCCGCTGATGAGATCGAATCCAGCATAGATCATCACGAAGATTCGAGCTGGAATAGGGAAGAACAGCGGGAACATCATAATCGGCCTGTCCGGGAACGTCATGCCAAAGGCAAGCAGAATACCCATGATCGAACCCGATGCACCAATCGTGGGAGCGAGTCCACCACCGAGGAGCGGTGTCACGATAAGGTGAACAACACCAGCGGTGATGCCCGAGAGAATGTAATATGTCGCAAACTTTCGTGAGCCCCAGATGTATTCGAGCTCAACACCAAACATCCACAAGGCAAGCATGTTGAAGAGCAAATGCGAGATGCCGCCGTGCATGAACTGATATGACAACAGCTGCCACGGATAGAACAACCCGCTGCCTGCTGGCCAGAGCGCAAAGTTCTGCATCACGACCTCATCTACCGGGAGACCGCCAAAGGTCATGCCCTGCAGAAAGAGCGACTGGATGATAAAGACGATCACGTTGCTTGCAAGCAAGAACTTGATCACTGGTGGGAATGCGCCCATGCGGCCTTGGCCAAATTGTGCTGACATGTATTAGACTTCCAATGCAACAACGCCTGGGAGCTGTTTGCCTTCGAGAAACTCAAGCGAAGCGCCACCACCAGTCGATACGTGGGTGACGTTCTTCGCGTGACCGAATTGCGTTACGGCTGCTGCAGAATCTCCACCACCAACGATCGTGATCGTACCGCCGCGTGTTGCCTCTGCCATCGCATCAGCGATAACACGTGTGCCAGACTGGAAGTTCGAGAATTCAAAGACGCCCATCGGACCGTTCCAGACTACCGTGCCTGCAGTCTTGATCGTAGCCGCAAACGCTTGTTGCGTTGCTGGACCAATATCAAGTCCCATCATGCCATCAGGGATTGCATCAACAGCCACCACATGGTTGTCAGGTGTATCAGCAAACGATGCTGCAACGACCGTATCGGTAGGAATCATCAGATTCACACCCTGCGATGCCGCTCGATCAAGAATTTCCTTTGCGAGATCGATCTTATCTGCTTCCACAAGTGATGAGCCAACGTTGTGTCCCATGGCCTTGAGGAACGTGAACATCATACCACCACCGATCAGGATCGTATCGCAGCTCGACATTAGCGCTGTGATGACATCGATCTTGCCCGAAATCTTCGAGCCGCCCATGATGGCCACAAGTGGACGCTTCGGTTGGGCAAGTGCACTTCCCAAATACTCAAGTTCTTTGGCAATCAAGAATCCAGCGCAACGCTCTGGAAAGAACTTGGCAACTCCTTCAGTGCTGGCATGCGCGCGGTGCGCCGTGCCGAAGGCATCGTTGCAGTAGATGTTGCCAAGCTCAGCAAGCTGCTGACAAAACGCAGGATCGTTTGCTTCTTCCTGCGCGTAAAACCGCAGGTTCTCGAGCAGCACAACGCTTCCGAAGGGGGCATTCGAGACGGCTGCAAGAGCGTGCTCACCAACACAGTCATCAGCGAATGCAACTGCCACGCCCCTTGCCATCAAGAGCTTTGCAAGGTGCTCTGCTACTGGACGTAGTGAGTACTTCATCTTGCGCTCGCCCTTTGGGCGGCCAAGGTGTGACATCAGAACAGCCACGCCTCCACGGTCAACAATAGACATGATCGTTGGCAGAGACTCAACAATGCGCGTGTCATCGGTGATAGCTCCGTGCTCATCTTGCGGCACGTTGAAATCAACGCGCGTCAAAACGCGCTTACCTGCAACGTCAATGTCGTTGATCGACCTGATCACGCCGTTACTCGCATCAGAAGATCTGCAATGCGGTTTGAGTAGCCCCATTCATTGTCGTACCAGCCAACAACCTTGACGGAGTTGCCGATGACCATGGTGCTGAGCGAATCAAAGATGCATGAGTGCGGGTTGCCGATGATATCCGTTGAAACAACGGGATCGATGCAGTATTCGAGAATGCCCTTGAGGGGGCCATCAGCTGCGGCCTTAAAGGCTGCATTGATCTCGTCCTTTGTGGCGGCCTTTTCGAGCACGACCGTAAAGTCTGTTACGGATCCATCTGGCGTTGGTACGCGGAAGGCCATACCATCGAGCTTGCCCTTCATTGCTGGCATAACTTCGCTCACGGCCTTGGCTGCACCCGTTGTTGTTGGGATAATGTTCTGCGCTGCAGCGCGTGCGCGGCGCAAGTCCTTGTGCGGCAGATCCAGAATGTTCTGATCATTTGTGTAGGCGTGGACAGTTGTCATGAAGCCGTTTACGAGACCAAAGTTCTCATGCAGAACCTTGACCATTGGGGCAAGACAGTTCGTTGTGCATGATGCATTTGAGACCACGTGCATGTCTGCTGTGAGCTCGTGGTCGTTCACACCCAGCACGATCGTGCCGTCGAGCTTGTCCTTTGCCGGTGCTGTGAGCACAACCTTGCGTGCATGCTTGAGGTGCTTGTCGAGATCTGCTTTCGCAGTGAACTTACCTGTTGACTCAATCACGACGTCCAGACCCGACCATGGAAGGTTCTCGATCTGCTTTTCGGCGCTGATGTTGATGCGATGACCATTGACAACGATCGCCGTGCCATCAACTTCTACTGTGCCGTTAAAGCGTCCGTGTACAGAATCGTACTTGAGAAGATGGGCCAGCGTGGCAGCATCTGTAAGGTCGTTGATACCAACGATCTCAACATCTGCTCCACGTTGAACGAGAGCACGAAAAACAAGGCGTCCGATACGACCAAACCCATTAATGGCAATCTTCGTGGCCATGGTAATCCAATTCATCAAGAGTGAGTAAAACGTGGCGCAAAAATACCACTGTTTAACGTTTCTTGACGCGGTTTGGGTTCTTCTCTACGTAGTCTTTCCAGGCAGTTCGCTTTGAAACTTTTCCACCTCGTTTGACGGCAGGGGGCGGACCAAGATTCACGGCATGACATATCGCTACGGCAAGAGCATCCGTTGCATCAAAGAACTCGGGCGTTTCATCGATCGATAAGATGGCACGCACCATGTGCTGCACCTGGTCTTTACTTGCTGCGCCCCGCCCCGTAACGCTTCGCTTTACCTGCATCGGCGTATACTCCTGTGGCTCGTGTCCGGCCTGCGCGCACGCCAGCATGGCCACGCCGCGCGCATGTGAGAGCTGCACGATTGAGAGCACGTTCTTGGCGTAGAACACTTTTTCCATCGAGCACACATCGGGTGATGTGCGGGCAATCACTGCCGCAAGTCTGTCGTGGATCTCGACAAGACGCTCAGGGAAGTTGCTCGTTCGACGCTTGACAGCGATAACGCCGTATTCAACAAGCTTCATCGACGAGCCCTCGGCATCGATAACTCCGTATCCGCAGATCACAGATCCTGGGTCGATGCCTAAGATTCTCATTCAGTATCCTCGTCGGGCAGCTCGGCGTTGTGGAACACGTTCTGGACGTCATCATTATCGTCCAGCACATCGAGAAGCTTGTCAAGAAGCTTTGTGTGATCGGGATCGGTCACGCTCAGCATGGTGTTCGGCTCGTACACGATTCGTGTCTCGCGCACAGCAAGCTTGCGCTCTGCGCATTCATTGGCGCACGTGCCCAGCATGTCAACTGAACAAAAGATCAGCGCTCCATCGTCGATCATCACCACATCATCTGCGCCAATGTCCATGGCAAGTGACAGCATGTCGTCTTCCGAGAGCGAACACTCAACGCGGATCTCTCCCTTGCGTGTAAAGTTCCAGCTCACAGAGTTGTTCTCGCCGATGTTGCCACCATACTTCGAAAACGTTGCGCGCAGTTCTTGCGTGGAGCGGTTGCGATGATCTGTTGTGCAGACAACGATCACAGCAACACCGCCCGGACCATAGCCCTCGTAAGTCACGTCTTCGTAGCTGATGCCCTCAAGCTCACCTGTGCCACGCAGGATGGCGCGCTTGATGTTCTCCACGGGCATCGAGACCGACCTTGCATTCTCGATGGCCATGCGCAGACGTGCGTTCGCATCGGGATCGCCGCCGCCGAGCTTTGCGGCAACGATGATCTCTTTTGAAACCTTGGTGAAAAGCTTCCCACGTTTCGCGTCAACAACAGCCTTACGACGCTTGATGTTTGCCCATTTACTGTGTCCAGCCATGCTGCAAAACTACAACGTCCAGACAAGTGGACTCAGCATATCGATCACGCGTGCGTAGACGGGCGACTGTGACAAGAGCAC
>CAZAGH010000033.1:0-18405 GCA_964484755.1 uncultured Melioribacter sp.
TGCTCCTCTTGCTGGCGTACATCAAGCAGGTGGGGTTGCTCGCCTGCACCAAGTCGTACCTTCAGCTCATGAACAGATATGCGGTTCATCATGCCGTTACTCCTGACTCCACCGGAGCCCCGGAAGCTTGCCAACCAGCAAAGCTCTTTGGAAAGCTGATAACGTTGGTGAATCCTTCGCGAACGAGATAGCTTGAAGCAATACTTGATCGAAATCCGGTTTGGCAGGAAACAACAAGCTTCTTGTCGCGCGGTAACTCATCAAGATGTTGCCGAAGATATCCTACATGAATGTGAGAAGCTCCGGGGATATGTCCGTTTGCATATTCGCTGTAGCCTCGCACGTCAAGCACATGGTATGATGGATCCTTGTATGCCTGTGTCAACTCCTCGAGTTCGATCAGGTGCAGCTTCTGTAAGGCATGACCCGCCTGCTGCCATTGTGTAACGTCTGCTACAAATCCTGCTACGTTGTCGAGCCCGATACGCATAAGCTTGCGGGTGATGTCTTCCATCTCGTCATTAGCTGCAACAAGCACAAATGGCTTGTCGTAGTCTATCATCCATCCAGCCCACGTGGAGAATGCTTTGCTGTTTTGAATGTTGATCGACCCCGGCACGTGTCCGACAGCAAATGCAGCATTCGATCTTGCATCGATGATGAGTGTGCCTTGCTGCCGCAGTGCTTCGAATTCACCGACCGATAGATATCTCTGTTTTGGTACGTCTGGCAGTATGGCACGCTCAATCTTGTTGAGCTTCTTCATCATGGCAAAGTAGGTAGGGGGCTCCGGCTGACCCGACAGGAGGTCATCGATGAACGCATCTTCGTTCGTGTGGCGAAGGGCCCAGTTGACTAGCTTCTCATACCCAACAGTTGAGGACGGTATCGCGCCAAGAGCTTTTCCACAGGCCGAGCCAGCCCCATGAGCTGGGTGGACCTGTATATGATCCGGCAGCGCTTTAAACTTCTTTAGTGACTGCCACATCTGGCGAGCGCCAACTTCCATGGTTCCGCGATACCCTGCTGCCTTCTCCAGAAGATCTGGACGTCCAACGTCGCCCACGAAAACAAAGTCGCCAGTAAAGATCATGATTGGCTGATCTGCGATTGCCGGCGTGTCGGTAACCAGAAGCGAGATGTGCTCTGGCGTATGGCCTGGAGTGTGCATGACTTCGACTTTGATGTTGCCGACCATAAATGTGTCGCCATCTCTAAGTCCTTGATGTGCAAAGTCATACTGCCATTCTGAGCCCCCTTCGTCGCTGAGAAGCATTGGTGCACCCGTAACCGAAGCCAGCTCTCGTGTTCCAGCCAAAAAGTCGGCATGGATGTGCGTTTCTGTGAGATGGGTGATGCGCAGACGCTCCTGCTTGGCAATCTCCAGGTAGGTGTCGATGTCACGCTTTGCGTCGATGACCAGGCACTCGCCAGTCTTCTGGCACCCGATCATATAAGACGCGTGGGCCAAACCAGGCTCATAGATCTGCTTGAAAAACATACGAGGTGGCTCCTGTGCAGAGTAACAAAAAGGCAAAATACCGAGCTTGTGGGAACTATTCGAAGAATAGGGAGGAGGCGGACGTGTGGGGAAGTTTTATCGTGTGATAACACACGTGTTTTCTACATTTGCCGCACCCGTAAAACTGAGGTAAACCCAATGATGACAGCGGATTCCAAGCAACCAGCCGTATCGCATGCTGGATCATATCAAGGTCCATTCGCAGCGATGGGGATGCTGTTTTTTATGATCGGATTTATCACGTGTCTGAACGACATTCTCGTTCCACACATGAAGAGTTTGTTCGATCTGAATTACACGCAGGCGGCATTGATTCAATTCTGTTTCTTTACCGCATACTTCATCATTGCATTTCCGTCGTCCTCGTTGATATCTAAACTTGGTTACCAACGATCCATCGTTGTAGGATTGCTTGTTGCAGCTCTTGGAACATTTCTTTTCTATCCTGCATCGATCATTGCTTCGTACGAGTTGTTCTTGATTGGTCTCTTCACACTTGCATCTGGCTTTGCCTTGTTGCAAACCGCAATGAATCCATACGTAGCGGTGCTTGGTCCACCAGAGGGCAGTTCATCGCGACTCGTGCTTTCACAAGCATTCAACTCCGTTGGTACCACAATCGCTCCGCTGCTTGGCGCTTCATTGATCCTTGCATCACAAGTACTATCGCCGGCAGATCTTGCGAAGATGCCTGCCGATGCTGTTGCTGCATACAAATCGGGTCAGGCTGCTTCGGTGCAAATGCCTTACATCGTGCTGACAGTGATGTTGGCAGTGCTGGCAGTTGTTGTGGCGTTCTTCAAGCTCCCACGCATCGAATCCGTCGAAGGTGATGACGAGAAGAATGTGAAGCTTTTTGATCCCCTGAAAGTACCTCATCTATTCAAGGGTGTCTTTGGCATTTTCTGTTACGTTGGGGCCGAGGTTGCTATTGGCTCGTTCCTTGTGAATTACCTGGGCGAGCGTCTTGGCATGGCTGAGATGCAGGCCACCAATTATGTAGCCTACTATTGGGGCGGGGCAATGGTTGGACGTTTCATCGGCTCGGTCGTGCTCACAAGAGTTAAGCCGGGCTACCTTCTTGGACTGGTTGCGAGTGCGAATGTGCTGCTAACAGCTGGATCCACGATCACAGAGGGTATGACGGCAGCCCTTATGCTGGTGGCTTGCGGTTTCTTCAACAGCATTATGTTCTCTACGATCTTCACCCTCGCTATCAAAGATATCGGCGTGATGACCAACAAGGGTTCGAGTTGGCTGATCGCAGCTATCCTCGGTGGCGCGATCGTGCCGCAACTTCAAGGTGCAATTGCAGATTCGATGGGGTCACTTCAGTGGTCATATCTGCTTGCAACCGCCTGCTACATTTACATAGCGTATTACGGTTTTTCGGGTTCACATGTTCAACACCAAGCACGAGGTAGAGCTTGATGCGACTTGTACTTCTTACGTTTACGTTTCTGATTACCCTAACAGCGGCCATCGCCGATGTCGAACTCCGCGGCACGGTCACAACCACCTCTGGTGATCCAATTGTGGGTGCAACGCTGAAGGTTGCCAACACCCGGTATGGTGGATATTCGAAGAGCAAGGGTGTCTTTACGATTAAGATGCCTGCAGCAACTGATGTAAAGCTTGTTGTGCAGATGTTCGGCTACAGGACGTTGGAAGTAGACGTCGCAGCGGCTGAGTTTGCAACTCCACTAACACTGAAGCTCTCGGAAGACCGGCTCAAGCTGAGTGAATCTGTTGTGATTGGATATGGCACGAAGCAACGTCAGGAACTCACAGGTTCAGTTGCTCAAGTGTCTGCGCGTGAGATCGCCCAGAATACCTACGGCAACTTTGAGAACGCTATCGTTGGCCGAGCGCCTGGTGTGCAGGTCATCAACTCGAATGGCATGGCTGGTAGTGCGATGACGATTCGCGTCCGCGGTGTTGGGTCGTTAACGGCATCTGGTGAGCCCCTTTATGTCATTGACGGAGTACCTGTCACACAGGGCGACTTTGGTGGCAAGGACCGGTTGGCAACACAGACCAATGCGCTTGCATCTATTAATCCGAACGACATCGAGTCGATAGACATCCTCAAGGATGCTGACGCGGCGGCCATCTATGGATCGCGGGGTTCGAATGGCGTTGTGCTCATCACCACGAAGCGCGGAGCAGCGGGAGCAACGCGATTCAACGTTAGCCTATTTCGCGGTCAAAGCGAGGCCACTAATCGCGTTAACCTGCTCAACGGCGATGAGTACCGCTCCATGTGGGCCGAGGCAAATCGTCAAGACTCTATTGCCCTTTCGATCTTGCGTCCTACCGCACGGTTTACAGCGAAGCCCCTTCCTGGAGGACTTCCAACATCGGCCTATACCAACACCGATTGGCTTGGTTTAACGATGCAAAAAGGCGAGATCACGGATGCATCGTTAACAGCGTCTGGAGGCTCGAGTGTTGTAACGTTCTTCTCGAGCTTGGGCTATCGTAAGGAATCATCATTCGCCGTTGGCAATACATTTGAGCGGATCAATGGTCGCACGAACATTGACTTCAAGGCAACGGACAACGTCTCGATCGGGCTTGCAACGAATCTCAACTACTCGCTCAACACACGTGTTCCAGTAGCTTGGGCAGGGGGCATGGGTGCCGCGCAGAGTTCGGCGTTGCCGTTCTTCCCGGTGTATAATGCTGATGGTACCTACTTCGAGCCGCAGCGTCCGTGGTATGCGATGTACAATCCAGTTGCGCAGCTCAATGAGAATCAGTTCGAGAATGCAGAGACGCGTCTGATCTCCAACCTGTACACACAGATCGCACTACCGATGCATCTTTCGTTCCGCGTCCAGGCGGGTTTTGATTTGCTCAACTTTACAGACCGTCGGTATACGTCGCAGATCGTGCAGTCCGAAGCAGAGGCAGAGGCACGTAAGGTTGGCGTTAGCAATCTTGTGTTCAATGCATCGTTGACGTACGACAACAAGATCACCGACAACATCAAGCTCAACGGCTTTGTGTCGATGGAAGCTCAATCGTCAGACCAACTCGTTACAGGTCTGAGAGGACGCAACTTTCCCAATCCTGCATTCCGCAATCCTACGTCAGCGAGTGTGCGCGAAGCATACTCGTTTGAAACTGCCTTCACGTTCCTGTCGTATATCACGCGTTGGAATGCGAACTACGATGAGAAGTACTATCTCAGCATGACTGGTCGTATGGATGGTTCATCGCGATTTGGTAGCGAGAATCGATACGGATTCTTCCCATCATTAGGGGCAGCTTGGATCCTTTCCAAGGAAGACTTCCTGAAGGACTTCGAAGACCTGTCGCTTCTGAAGCTTCGTGCCAGCATCGGTCTTACCGGTAATGCAGATGGTATTGATGACTACCAGTGGCAGGGCACATACAAGGCCGGTGCTGACTATGCAGGCATTCCTGGTATCCGCCCTGAGCGTCTTGCGAATCCTAATCTCGGTTGGGAGTCAACACGTCAGATCGATGTAACCGCAGAGGCGGGATTCTGGAACGGACGCTTGCAGGCAACGGTATCTTGGTACCACAAGCTTACATCCAATGTTCTGTTGAACGTATCTGTGCCGGCATCGACTGGCTTCTCGTCAATCCTTAAGAATGTTGGCTCGTTTGAGAACACAGGTGTCGAAGTCGTACTGAGTGGGTATCCTATCAGCGCGGGTGATTTCACCTGGCGGACAGATCTTTCGATCGCTCACAACACGAACAAGGTTCTCGACAACGCAGAACTGCCGCCTGATGCTATTGGCGGTCCAGGAGAAACGCGCATTCTCGTGGGCTACCCTGTTGGAACCTTCTTCATCAATCGCGCAGCGGGTGTTCAGTCGCGCACAGATTCTATCACCGTGCAGCGTCGTCGCTCGGGTAACAATGTTGCTTTTGGTGCTGATGCAAACGATCCCCGGTGGCAGCAGTTCTATGACACAACGGTTGTTATTGCAGGGGGCTCACAGCTCTTCTACAATCTCAATGGCAAGGTTACAGATGTCTACGATTTGAACGATCGTGTAGCGCTTGGCAATCCCTATCCGACGTGGTTCGGATCATTGACGAATACATTCAACTATGCCGGTTTTGATGTTACGGCCATGGTGTATTACCAATTCGGCAACCAAATTTATGATGATGCAGCCAAGCGTCAGGTTGGTAATCTCGCATCAAACTTCAACCAGAACAAGGATCTCACTGAGCCCCGTTGGCAAAAGGAGGGCGATGTTACTTCGGTGCCTCGTCTGTCTCTAACGGAGAACTACGACATTAACACCGATCGGTTCATCTATGATGGTTCGTTCGTGCGTCTGCGTCAGCTCACGATCGGATACACTATCCCATCTGACATCATGGACGGCTCGGGCTTTGCTAGCCTGCGCATCTATGCTACCGGACAAAACCTGTGGACATGGACGAACTATCCGGGGTGGGATCCAGAGATCATGCGCGATCAGGATGGTGCTCAGGGTCGCAACCTCGGTGCTGGTGTGACATACCTCACGCCACCTCAGGCACGTCAACTTGTCATCGGCATTACGGCGGGGTTCTAACATGAAGACAACAACGACAACTCGCATTTTCGCATCAGCACTCGCTGCTGTCACTATCTCACTTACTGGTTGCGACTCGTTTCTGGATAAGACGCCCCCTCTCGATATTTCCAATAGTGTTGCCCTTGCCACGCCAAGTGGTATCTCTGCTGCTCTTACCGGAGCAGCAGATCAGTTCTCTTCGGGTGCCTTTTATGGCGGCAATACCATGTCGATTGGAGAGCTCTGGTCGAACAACGTCGAGTCCAATGTTGGCGCTGACTTCGGTCGTTTGCAGATCCTCTCCTACAATTTGAATGTCTTCAATCCAGAAGGCCGTTCGATGTGGGGCGACGGGTACGGCGTTATCAACCGTGCGAATAATGTTCTCGCTGCTCTTGAAACGGTACCGTTCGACAGCCCAGCTCAAAAGCAACTGTTCAAAGGACGCGCTCTGGCACTGCGTGGTGCTTCGTTATGGGCCCTTTGCATGTACTTCGCTCAGCCATGGGGCTTTACAGACGATAACTCACATCCTGGCGTAATCATCCGCACGCTGCCAACGCTGGGCGATCAGGGAACGAAGAAAGCTCGTAGTACAGTCAAGGAATGCTATGAGCAGATCATTGCAGATCTGACCGAAGCTGCAACGCTTCTGCCAGCCAAGGATGGCGCATACATGGGCGCTATGGGTGCAAAGGGTATGCT
The DNA here is from genome assembly GCA_964484755.1 of uncultured Melioribacter sp. Lineage (GTDB taxonomy): Bacteria > Bacteroidota > Ignavibacteria > Kapaibacteriales > Kapaibacteriaceae > UBA10438. The sequence goes on from CAZAGH010000033.1 coordinate 6,778, forward strand.
TGCTCGAGTGTACTTTCACATGGGTGATTATGCAAAGGCAGAGGCACTCTGTACGGAGATCATCAACAGTGGACTCTTCTCACTCAACCCTGATGTGATGGATGTGGTGAACAAGAACAGCACGCCAGAGGCGATCTTTGAGATCGTCAACAGTCCAGTAGACAATCCGGCATCGATCATCTGGGATTTCCGTCAGGCAGACAATTCACTGCCTCGCTATTGGGCGGGTACAGACTTTGTAAACCTGATCTATACCGACACTACAGATAAGCGACTCCAGCTCTATGCGTATCGCAACAACAAGCTCTATGTAGCCAAGTGGGACAGGATCGCGATGAATATTCCGGTCATCCGTCTGGCTGAGGTCTACATCACGCGGGCTGAATGCAGAGCCCAACTGGGGAATGCGGCGGGTGCAATCGAAGATGCCAATAGGACCCGCGAACGGGCTGGTCTTAAGCCATTGGCAGCAACTCTTACAGGCAATTCCTTGTTGAATGCGGTTCGGAGAGAACGTAATCTGGAGCTGGCGTTTGAAGGTGATATCTTTCTCGAGCGGAAGCGTCAGCGCCGCAATCTGAAGCTTCGCCCATGGAATGATGCGGCCCTGATCTTTAAGATCCCCGATATCGAAGTCAACGCAAACACGCTTTGCACACAAAACCCATAATTCTATCACGTATCTATAACCAAGGAGTAACCATGAAACGGTTGTTTCTCTATTGCGTCTCAGCATTGTTGCTGACGACTGCAGGATTTGCTCAGAAGGTTGTCGAGACAGATCCACTTCGCCCCGTCGAAACGGGATCAGTCACGATCACCTACCGTCCAGCACTGGATGACAAGGACGGCAATTTTGCCATGAAGGACGTCACAGAAGTGTGGGTCTATACAGGGGCACGCGGTGCAGCGATCGCACAAGATCCATCAGCCCCGTACTACGAAAAGTATGGTTGGAATGATCTCAAGAACTATCCTGAGATGAAGCTTACCAACAACGGCGATGGAACGTTTACGTTGAAGATCGACAACATCAAGGCATTCTATAATGTCCCTGATGACAAGCCAGTTCGCGAGCTTCTGTTTGTCTTCCGCAACGTTGATGGAACAGTACAGGGCAGCGACCGTCTGGTTGCAGTAGACCCAGTAGGGGGCTCAGCAACGGCTGGTCTTCGTCTTATCAACGGCGTGTTCAATTCAACGGGCGTCGATGTTATCGCAGCTCAGGCAGATGAAGCACAGATTGGAAACATCGGCTTCCAGTTGGCTTCTGTGTACAAGGACGTTCCAAGCGGTGACGCTGTTCAAATCAAGGCAAAGGCAACAGGCGCTCCTGCTCCTATCTATGCAGACAAGACAGAGAAGCTTGCCAAGGATGGTAAGTACACAATGATCGTTGGTGCAGATGCATCTGGTGAAGAGTACACAACAAAGGTCCTCGCAGATGATATGGAAACGATGCCAGGCACAACAAAGATTCGCTTCGTGCACTGGTCACCAACGACACCTGCTGTTGACATCCGTGCAGTTCTTCCTACAGGTTCACTCTCAGACCCAGTTGTTGGCAATGCAAAGTTCGGCGATGTAGCTGGCTATCTGCCGGTTCCTGCTGGTACATACAAGCTTGCAGTAACAGCCGCAGGCCAGACAACAGCGCTTATCACATTCAATCCGATTGATCTTCCTGCAGCTACGAATCTTACAATCGTGGCGTTCGGTAATGCCGATAAGCTCACAAAGGTTCGTGCATTCATCGATAACGGTAATGGTCGCGACTTCGTAGACCTCCTGCCGCTTGGCGAAGGATGGATCATCAAGGCTAACCCAGAGGTACCAAGTAAGAACGAGGGCGTAACGATCCAGTACAACCCAGAGAACGACGTTAAGGACGGTCAGTTCAAGATGGTAGGCGAGGATGCATACGTTTACACAGGTGCACGCGACTATGCAGGTGGCTTCTTCCAGAAGGCAGACTGGGGTGCTGTTGGTCAAACAGAAGCACTCAAGCTCGCGAAGAATGCTGATGGCACATCTACACTGACAATCCCAAGTCCAATCTGGCAGTTCTATCCAGGTGTAGAAGAGTCGAAGATCCTCAAGGAAATGCTCTTTGTCTTCCGCAATGCTGATGGTTCAAAGCAAGGTGGCGATATCATCCTTCCAGTTGGTGATGGTTCTGGTCCAACAGTTACAACAGATCCAAAGGATGCATCAGCATCGAAGGCACTGGCCGTGACATACTACCCATGGAACGACAAGAAGGATGGTTCATTCAAGATGGTAGGCGTAAACCCAGTGTACGTCTACACAGGTGGTATCTGCGAAGACGGCACATACCTCGAAGTAAGCGGTTGGGGCAATGTTGGTACCAACGAAGCTCTCAAGCTTACAGCCAATGCTGATGGAACATCAACATGGAATATTCCAGACATGGTATCGATGTATAACGTGCCAGCTGGCAAGAAGCTCAAGGAACTGCTCTGCGTTTTCCGCAACGCCGAAGGAACACGTCAGGGTGCAGATGTCAAGATTCCGATCGACCAGCCAACATCAGTTGAAGATGAGAAGCTCGCTTCGTCAATCAGCGTGTTCCCAAATCCAACTCCAGGCATGGCACGCATCACATTGCCAACAGAGGCGGCTGTAACGGTATCGATCGCTAATCAACTTGGCGAAGTACTCTATCGTGCTTCTGCAACTGGCGAAATCATGTGGAATGGTATGGACATGAGCGGCAACATTGTTGCGCCAGGTGCATATTTTGTCCATGTTCAATCAGCAACAGCAACAGCGGTTATGCCGTTGTCAATCGTTCGCTAATTGAAGAATTACATGACGTTAGTAACAGACCTGTCCTCATCTCCGGATGGGGACAGGTTTTGTTTCTTTGCACATCACCACATTCAACCGTGACGTACATTATGAAGTACTTCGTAAGCATCCTTTGTACAGTGCTTGTTGTATGCAGTGCAGCACGAGCGCAAGCAGTCTATACAACGCCTACATTCCCGTCGCAGACGGATACAATCACCGTTTTCTTCGATGCAAGCAAGGGTAACAAGGCACTAGCTGGGTTCACGGGAGACGTCTATGCGCACACTGGTGTCATTACGTTCTTGAGCACATCCCTTACAGATTGGCGCTACGTCAAAGCAACATGGACGACGAATCTTCCGGAATGTAAGCTTACACGGATAGCGAAGGATGTCTATTCACTAAAGATCAGCAATCCACGTGCATTCTACGGCGTAACGGGCACCGAGGTGATTCGCCAGCTCGCTTTCGTTTTCCGCTCGAGCGATGGAAGTCGTGTCGGACGAGCAGAGAATGGATCAGACATCTATGTCGAGCTCTATGCACCGGGGACATACCTGCGTACCCTGTCGCCCCTTGCCAATGAACGTGTAGTCGACTCTGGTCAAGTTGTGCCCATCAAGGCAATCGCGTCCGATAATGTTCCGCTGATGCAGATCAGCGCCGACAACAGAGAGATAGCGCGTGCTGCCAACGATACGATTGCCGTGGACTATACGGTCCTGAAGACCACCAAGATCGAGATCCTCACATACAACAATCTTGGTGGTGCAATTCGTGATACCTTTACGCTGCGTGTCCGACCACGGCCTCGCGTCGCCGCGCTTCCAGACGGCGTTCGAGATGGCATCAACATCATCAATGACACAACTGCCATCGTGGTGCTGTATGCGCCAAAGAAGCAGGAGGTCTATGTCGTTGGACCGTTCACCAACTGGATTCGCACAAGCGAATACTATTGCAACATCACACCTGATGCGCTTCGCTGGTGGACGCAGATCCCTATCGAGCGTAAGGGGCAAACGATGTTTCAATGGTCGTATGACGATGACCGCCGGATCAGTGATCCATACGCAACACAACTAAGTGATCCCAATGATCGATTCATTGAGTCGTGGCGATTCCCCAATCTTCCTGCCTATCCAACAGGTAAGACGCAGGGTATCGTAGCAGTGATCAACACGGCTATGGAACCGTATGTATGGCGCACTCAGAATTATCAGCGTCCAAAGACGGACAACATGGTTGTCTACGAGCTGTTGGTTCGCGATTTCACCGATAAGAGTTCGTTTCAAGGTGTGATAGATTCTCTTGGCTATCTCAAGCGACTTGGTGTAACTGCTATCAAGGTGATGCCTGTTACAGAGTTTGAGGGCAACGACTCATGGGGCTACAACCCAAGTCATCTCTTTGCTGTAGACAAGTACTACGGCACGGCAAACGATTTCAAGCGATTGATCGATGAGGCGCATGCTCAAGGCATTGCTGTGATCCTTGACATCGTTCTCAATCACCAATTCGGTCAGTCACCACTTGTCAATTTGTGGGGAAGTGTAGGCGGACCAACGACAGAGAATCCGTACTTCAACGTCACACCGACGCACCCCTTCAATGTGGGCTACGACATGAACCACGAGAGCCCTGCTACGAGGGAGTATGCCATCCGATTCCTGCAGCATTGGATTCGTGAGTTCAAGATCGATGGTTACCGTTATGATCTTTCAAAGGGGCTTACCCAGTTCTTCTCTGGGGATGATGCTTCATTGATGTCGCGCTACGATGCATCACGTATTGCCATCCTCAAGCGATACATGGCAGCCACACGCGAAGTGGATCCTAACTTCATTAACATCCTAGAGCACTTCGCCGACAACGATGAAGAGCGTGAGCTTGCGAACAACGGCGCAATCCTCTGGGCGAATGCAAACTATGCCGGAAGCCAGGCGGTGATGTCGTTCTCGAATAACGATATCGCATCATCAATGAGTGCGCAGCGAAGGGGCTTTACACGTCATGGCCTCATCGGATATGTGGAGAGCCATGATGAAGAGCGCACGATCTACCGCAGTGTCAACTTTGGCAAGGTAGACGGTGGTTACTCAACCAAAGACACAGCAACGGCGCTGAAGCGCCTCGAAGCGCTGATGGTGGCTACACTGTGCATACCTGGACCAAAGATGCTCTGGCAGTTCAATGAGATCGGTTATCCGCACAGTATCAATTTGAATGGTCGGCTCGGCCGCAAGCCCCTTGCATGGCCGCTACTCAACGACCCACGTCGCATGAACGTGTTTCAAGCAGTCTCTGATGTCAGTGAAGCACGCAAGCGTTATGCGTGCTTTGGATCATTATCTGCCACGCTGCAGACGGGAGATCTTGTGAAGACAATCCTTCTCAAAGACCCCACGTGTGATCTTCTGTATGTGGGCAACTTCGACGTTGTATCGCGGACAGTAAACTTGCCGTTCACGCGCAAGGGTAACTGGTATGACTACACCACTAAGCGTCAGCTTAGTGTTTACCTGGACAATAACTCAACGACGCTGCAGCCAGGCGAGTATCGACTGTATTCAACACAGCCAATCCATGGACTTGTTACGAATGTTGAAGACGAGCAGGCCGCCATCGATGCGGCTATAAAGGTCTACCCACAGCCAGCATCCGACCAACTAACGATCACTCTCCCGCAAGCTACAGGTCTGCTGCGCATCATTGATACCATGGGGCGCACGGTTCTCGAGCAGAAGATCAGTGAGTTCGATTCAACGACGTTCATGGTTGGATCTTCAACACTGGGCAGCGGTAAATACGTTGTCAAGTACATCACACCAACGAATACACACACCACTTCATTTGTGATCCAACGCTAACATGAAACACATTGCTCTTCTTTTCTGCGCAGTGGCTCTCACTGCCTCAACGTTCGCCCAACGCTTGGCGATCGAGCGTCTCGGAAATGCGACGAAGGTTGTCCAGAACGATCGCGGAGCCGAGCTCATTGCGCCTAATGGCAGGCTTATGATCACGGTCATCAACGCGTCGACCGTACGCATCCATTTGACGAAGTCAAATGTGTACGATACGCTTTCCTATGCCGTGATACCATCGGCATTCGAAAAGGCGGTCATTAATCAGAAGTACAACGATGAGTTCTACAAGCTGGCTACTGATTCTCTGACAGTTGAGGTGAACCTCAAGCCCCTTGCCGTGACTGTGAGTGACAGCCGCGGAAACATACTTGTCGAAGACGATGCAAAGCTCGGCATCTCCTGGGCCGGTTCGCATATCACGAATTACAAAGTGATGCGAAATGATGAGCGCTTCATCGGTCTTGGAGAAAAGACGGGACCACTCGACCGACGCGGCAACGGTTACACCCACTGGAACACGGACTTCTTCGGTTATCCCAGCGGAGCAGATCCGATCTACATGTCAACGCCGTTCTATATCGGCCTACACTCAGGCTCTGCGATGTATGGTCTGTTTCTTGACAATTCATCACGCACGCGTTTCAACTTTGGTGCTTCGAATAATCGGTTCTCATCGTTTGGCGTAGAAGATGGCGACCTGCGCTATTATGTTATGGCCGGATCATCGATCCCGAGCATCATCAACGCATACGCTAAGCTCACGGGAACTACGCCACTGCCACCGAAGTGGTCATTGGGCTTTCAGCAGTGTCGCTACTCGTACTACCCAGATACCCAGGTGCTAAATGTGGCGCGTACGTTTCGTGAGCGTAAGATTCCTGCAGATGTGATCTATTTGGACATTCATTACATGAAGGACTACAAGCTCTTCACATGGGATTCGCTTCGTTTCCCCAGTCCAAACGGGATGATCGATCAACTCAAGAAGCTAAACTTTCAGACAACTGTGATCATCGACCCTGGCATCAAGGTGGAAAAGGGATACAAGGCCTATGATGAAGGTGTAGCCAAGGATCTGTTCCTCAAGTATTCTGATGGTTCTCTGTATCAAGGACAGGTCTGGCCGGGATGGTGTCACTTTACCGACTTCACGATGCCTAAGGCACGTCAGTGGTGGGGCGAGCAATTCTCCGGACTGGTGAAGGACGGGGTCCGTGGTTTCTGGAACGACATGAATGAGATCGCTACGTGGGGTCAGTTCATGCCTGACAACATTCTCTTTGGTTTTGAGGGTACTGGCGCTACGCACTTGCTTGGACGTAACGTCTACGGTATGCAAATGGCCAGGTCTACCTACGAAGGAACACGGAAGCTGCTTGGCAATGAACGTCCGTTTATCCTGACGCGCTCAGGTTATAGCGGCATACAGCGCTACAGTGCAGTTTGGACTGGCGATAACCAGTCGAATGACGATCACATGATGGCTGGCATCCGTCTGCTAAATAGCATGGGCCTTACGGGTGTGCCGTATGTAGGCATGGATGTAGGGGGCTTTACCGGCAACCCTTCAAAGGAGTTGTTTGCTCGCTGGACGTCGATCAGTGCCTTTACGCCGTTCTTCCGCGCGCATGTTGCCATCGACAACAAGAGCCAAGAGCCGTGGTCTTTCGGTGAGCGTGTTGAGCAGATTTGTCGCAACTACATCTCGATGCGTTACATCCTGATGCCAACCCTGTACTCAGCGTTCTATGAGTCATCCAAGTCCGGCATGCCGGTCATGCGAACCATGGCCATCACGCATCCATTTGATAACAATGTCTACGATTGGCAATATCTGCACCAATTCACCGTGGGCTCCGACCTTATGGTGTGTCCAACACCGAGCTACGAGCGCTTTACACGCGTGTACTTCCCACCAGGAGCCTCGTGGTATTCAGTCCATGACGGTGCGTCGTACACTGGTGGCACAAGCGTAATCGTTGATTCTCCACTGGAGAAGCTGCCAATCTTCGTGCGTGACGGCGGTATTCTCTTTGCCCAATCACTCGTGCAGTCGATGAACGAGAAGCCTTCTGATACGCTACGTATTCATATTTGGCCGGGTACGTCAACGCGAACAGCAACGTGGTACGATGATGACGGTAAGACCTTTGATTATGAGAAGGGGGCGAGTGTTTATCGCGATGTGACGCACGACGCAGCGAAGCGCATAGTGACCCTTAGCGCTGCACAGGGCGGCTTCCAAACATCGTTCAAGCATGTGCGCCTTGTCATTCATGGATCGGTCACGTCAACATCAGGCACCGTTAATGGTGCTGCAACGCCCCTTTCCAACGACGCATTTGCATTTCTTGGTGGCATCCAGAAGTTTGATCCACTTGGCGGAGCATCCGACAATACCGCCTTGCCAGTAAAGACATTGACCGCCCCGTTCACAGCCGGAGAGATCACGTTTACATACTAGAATTCCGGATTCACAGCTTCATTATTGTCGAAACTGAACGCCCCCTCTACGTTGCGCATCATCGCAACAGTAAAGGGGGTTGTTGTTTATGGAGATCGACAAGTCGGAACTCTACCGCATGATCACACGAACGTTTCCACGTACGATGTACGACGACGTGCATGATGTGATCCAGGCAACGGTGGTTTATTCATGGGAGAAGCAGCAGCTGCAGGAGCCACCTGACAACCAGCAGGCCTATGCGACGGTTATCGCGCGGCGCATGATGTCAAAGCTGATGCAGCATCGACAGCGATTCGTCTATCCTGATCGGGAGACAACGCATAGCTGGGAATCACTGCAGGAACAGCACGTCTGCTTGCGTAGCGAGCAGAATGTGGAGCAGGACATTGATGTCCAGCGTGTGCTGGGTGTACTTCCAGGACATTACGCAACGATCCTGAAGAGGCATTACCTTGAGGGAGCGCCGTTGTGTGAGATCGCCGACGAACTCAAGGTTAGTCCGCCCGCCATGAGAAAGCGTCACCAGAGAGCACTCACATTGGCCCGCGAATTCATCGGTAGGGAGGCTATGCCCCCCGCTGAAGATCCTTGATCTTGGAGAGGTCGTGGGAAAGGTCTACAAGGTTGCGCAGTACGCCTTGCGTCATGCCAAAGTAGACTTCGTCAAAGCGTTTGAGTGTCTCATCGTCGGCCGAATGCATCAGCACTGCGAGGTGTTCGCGTAGGTCGTTGATCTGACGTGCAAACTCCTCCTCGAGAAGTCTGTAGCCTTCATCGCCGGGCCGTACGCGTCGAAGCGTTGAATAGACCTTCCATGCCCCTGTGCCGAGACGCGTGACGTTATTGAACGTCTCGGCATCGTCGGTGACTGCTGCAAGCTCAAGTACAACAGCAACGTCATTGCGCTTACGCAGGCCCCCTTCGATGGCCTCATGGAGATAGTTGATGACGGCGAGTGTGTCTTCTGAGATCTGCATGGTCAGTATTGGACTGTGGCAAGGATGGAGCGGAAAATGCGCTCTTGTTCCTGCGCATCGGGAATGTCTCGGCCCGTAACATTCAGCGGAACAAGTGAGATCTCGTAATGGTTGCCAAGGGACGAGGTGCACACAGCGCAGCGTGTGCGCATGCCACCGCCTGTGGTGCTGAAATCAAACCCGGCAAACGTTCGTGCGCCGAGCTCTGCGATACGATAGCCGCCAACGATCTTGGCAATGCCACCAGTCTTGCGAACATGCTTTTGGAAGGCCGATCGAGCCAGTCCGAGCAGTCCTTCGCTTGTCATGCGTTCACGAGATGATTCAGCAGCGGGAATCGATGATACCACCATCGATAGGGTATAGTCTGGATTTACCGCCACAGAGATGATGTCGGCAGACGCTTCGTTCTTGGTATCGAGGAACACCCATCCTTTGGGGAGAAGGGCAATCAGATCGCCCGCACGAGTGCGCACGAGATTGTCGCTCATTTCGATCTCTGGCTGTGGACTTAGCGCAACGTTCTGAACCTCGATCTTATCCTCGGGTGCTTTCACAAACAGACACGAAGGCAGCAGGATTGCTGCTGCAAGAAGCGCTGCGAGCTGGACTCTCACTTCTTCTCTCCTGCGCGTATCGCTACGCTGAGGTTGTTCTCACGTGGTACCAACGGACACGAATAGTCCTCGTTGTAGGCACAGTAGGGATTGTAGGCAACGTTGAAGTCGAGGACGTAGTCCTCATCTTCCTGCACGGGAACATCAAGGTAGCGTCCGGCATAGTAGGTCTCGTGTCCGCTTGTGAGATCTGTGAACGGTACGAAGTACGAATTCTCATCCAGTCCACCAACAAACGTATATGCTGCAAGCTTGCAGTTCTTGCCGTTGACGGTGAATGAAAACGTCCCAACGCGTACAGCCTTGCGCAGATCGTCCTTGGATGTTGGCATTGTGATGGTGTCTGCGCGCGAAGATTCTTTGAACTGCGCACTCACAGCATACTCCGCATTCGGTGCAAAGTATGCCAGCCCCTTAAACGACGACCGCTTTGCAGCAGGTATGGGGCTATCATCACCGTCGCGGAACTGCGCATCCTTTTCCTGACGCATCTCTACGAGTATCTGTTCGTCATACACGCCGCCACCCGCATCCGAGGAGCAGGAGACCAGGTATAGCGAGCAGCAAAGGAGAGCGATGCTGAGCAACTTCATGATTTCTGTTCTTCAGGTGGGAAGTTCTTCCACATCATCGACTCAACAGGAATTGGTGCTCGGTCGTTGTACTTCGCCGACGGCTTGGCATTGTAGGGATTGATGACAGATCCCTCGACCTTGAAGTAGATCAGCTGTCCAATGGGCATCCCGGCGTAAACACGCACAGGCTGCTTGACACTGATCTCAAGTGTCCAGAAATTACAGAAGCCAATATCACCCTTACCGGCAGTAGCATGGATGTCGATGCCGAGACGTCCCACGCTGGACTTGCCCTCGAGGAACGGCACGTGTTCCAGCGTCTCAGTATACTCTTGCGTAACGCCGAGATAGAATTTCTCCGGTAGCAAGACAATACCTTCTTCGGGTATCGGGTACAGCTCGATCTTGTTGTGCTTCTTGGCATCGAGTTCACGATCAACATATTCAGCGAGCATTCCGCCGAGGTGCACATCGTAGGAGTTTGAACCAAGAAACGCACGGTCAAAAGGCTCAACTTTGATACTGCCTTTTTCCATGCAGGCCAGAATTTCTGCGTCGGTAAGAATCATGTGCAAATATAGGTTTGAGCAGGTTCTGACCTCAGGCCAGAGCCTGTTCGACATCGGCCATGAGGTCCTCTACATCCTCAATGCCGCATGACAATCTGATGAGGCCATCCGTTACGCCAAGACGCTCACGTTGCTCCTTAGGGATCGAACCATGCGTCATGCTCACCGGATGGCATACAAGCGACTCTACGCCCCCTAGCGACTCAGCGAGTGTAAAGAGCTTGAGTTTGTTCGTTACCTCGATGGCGCGCTCGAGCGAGCCCAGCTCGATGGAGATCATGCCACCGAAGGCAGACATTTGGCGCTTGGCAATCTCATGCTGCGGGTGCGAAGAAAGCCCCGGATAATGGGTGGCCTTGATCTTCGGATGTTGTGCGCAGAACTGTGCGATCTGCATGGCATTCGAGGAGTGGCGATCCATGCGCACGGCTAGGGTCTTGGACGAACGAAGCAGTAGCCATGTATCGAAGGGGCCGGGCACAGCGCCGGCAGCATTTTGGATGAATCCAAGCTGTTCGGCAATGTCCTCCCGGCTTGTTGTCACAATGCCGCTCACAAGATCGCTGTGACCGCCTAGGTACTTTGTTGCAGAGTGCAGAACGATGTGTGCACCATGCTCGAGCGGACGCTGCAGATATGGGGTAGCAAAGGTGTTGTCGACCACCATCAGCAGGTTGTGAGCCTTTGCTAGTTGTCCGACGGCAGCGAGATCGGTGATCGTCATCATTGGATTGGTAGG
>CAZAGH010000034.1:0-17154 GCA_964484755.1 uncultured Melioribacter sp.
TCAATTGGCAGTCTATCTGACCAGAACCTACGAGTGGTCGTACGAACCGGAGCTTTGACCATCGCAGCCCTGATAACAATTGCTGCTATTGCATGCTTGTATACACCATCGTTGCTGCCGGAGATGGTCACATCTGGCTTTTTCACGCCAGTAATGCTCAATGTTGCTGAATCAGGAAGCCTGTACGATACATTCTTTCCATTCAACATCTTCAAAGCGTTAACAGAGGACAACTACCCAGCAATTGTTATCGTAAGCCTAGCAGCAGGGGTCCTATTACAGCAGGTTGAGCGCAAGAATGTATTGCTAGCTCCCTTAGATCAGCTTCGTGCGGTTATCAGCAGATTTAACGGATACATTGCAAGAGTCATGCCTCTAGGGGTGCTTGCTTTAACGATAGTATCAACCTCAAAGATTGAATTCAATGAGTTTTACAAGCTACATGCACTGCCAGTAGTTACCCTCTGTGGAGCAGTGGCCCTGATTGTCGTGATCATAGGGGGCGTGGTCAGTTTTACACCATTGCGACTGCTAGACGTGTTACGCGCATTACGGGGCCCTATTGCTGTTACGTTCAGCAGTGGAAGCTTATTCATTGCATTGCCAATGATCGTTGAATCATTGCGAACACTCCTGAAGTCAGAATCACATCCAAACGCCGAGCACATCGAGTCGCTGTCTGAGCAGATTGGTACAAGTATCTCAATCGGATATGCACTACCGTCTGTTGGGCAAGTCTTTATGATTTCTGTTGTACCCTACATGGCGTGGTATATCGATCGCCCGATGGATGTACTATCGCGATTGAAAATGCTGATTACTGCCATCCCCACGGTTACCGGCGGCATCACAATTGCTGTTCGCAAAGAGGTTGTTGCGGCACACTTACCACCCGATGTTATGGATGTGCTAAGTGTGAACTATGAATGGATATCCCGTCTTGAGAAGTCACTATCAGCTGTAGGATTGCTTGCACTTGCAATCGTTCTCGCAGCCATGTTTAACAAGACGTTTCGCGTTCGATACACTCGACTGGGGGCTATGCTATTGTGCGCCTCCACGATAATCGTCGCCTCGTCTCTGCTGGTGCCAACGTACTTGGCGAGTGCACTGTCATCAACGTATGTTAACGATGACATTCTGCTAAGGCTCCGCCCAGTAGTTCCTGAGCTTCAGAAGTCCACAATGGTAAGAGTATACAGTACAAGCGATTCTGCATTTCAAGATCTGTCGCCGATGCCGGTTCGACTAGATTCTATTCGAAAGCGTGGCTATGTGCGGGTTGCAGTGAATTTGGTTGGTTTACCGTATGCTCGACTAGATGAACATGGTACGTTGTTAGGACATGATATCGACGTCGTACAAGCATTAGCTCAGTCGCTGAACGTAAGTATCAGATACTACGTTGCTCCATTGAAACTCATCAACACCCTTGTAGGCTCAGAACGTGTTGATATCGCAATCGGCCAACTACCTGATTACACCGTATTACATAGTGGACTCAATATCAGCGCTGGCTATCAGACAGTGCATGGAGCATTCCTTGTTGAGGACAAGCACTATCAAGCTCTTGCAAAGGCCCGTGAAGGTACATTAGGGCGTCCGTTTATCATTGGTGTACCAGATAAAGTAGACCTTACGTCTGCACTGAGGTATGCTATAGCGAAAAAGCTGAGTTACCTGTCTACACCTGCTGATGTTCGCTTTGTACGACTTCCTTCGATCAAGGAGTTCATAGCATCGCATCACAAACTCGGCATCGACGCAATGCTAACCACAGCCGAGGCAGGTGCAACGTTGGCCATTCTGCATCCCGAGTTTACAATGTATCCAAGCTTTGGTCGCGAATTGCCATTGTCACTTGTTATGCTTATTGCTGGCGATAACGATGTTTTTGAAGAATTCATTGATGTTTGGATAGCCTCTGAAACACAACGTGGACTCTTCAGTAAACTTCATAAGCACTGGATACAGGCAATATCATCTGAATCTGACGACTACTTGTAAAGGTTTGATTACACATGATGAGCGACTTATTACAACGATTGAAGACCGTTCCTTTTGGTGTTAAGTGCCTGCTTGGCCTCATACTTGGGACCCTTGCGGCCTGGTTGGTGCCAGACTATGCAGAGGACTGGTCGATTATTGGGACCATCTTCATTCGTGCATCGCAGCTCGTGACGATGCCCTTCATCATGCTTGAACTTGCATGCTCGCTGGGTGGACTCAGCAGTGCATCTCTACGAACCCTTCTCCGCACAGGCGGCGTAGTGTTTGTGTTGTTGGTCATCCTCGCCAGTATTGCAGTTATCATTGTACCCACTTGGTTGCCGCCTCTGACATCGTCGAACTTTTTCAATCCCAGCTTACTCGATGACCCACCGCAGGTGAACTTGATCGAGAAGTTGATACCCTTCAACATCTTCGCAGCAATGGCCGAGGACAACTTCCCTGCCGTTGTGCTCTTTAGCGCATTTGCCGGACTCGTACTGCAGGGTATCAAAGGCAATGAGGTTCTGCTGCTGCCAATGAATAGTGCTCGTGAGCTGTTTCGCAAGCTGAACAAGGTGGTGTTGAAGATTACACCGCTTGCCGTCTTCTCACTTGTGAGCTCAACGCTTGCATCAGCGGACACGGATGAGCTTATACGTCTTCATGCACTCCCCATCATAGGACTTTCAGGAGCGTTATTGCTGGCTGTCACTGTTGTTGGCCTTACCATGAGCTTCTCAACGCTAACATGGAAAGAACTCTGGTCGATTACGAAGACGCCCCTTATCCTCACGGCAAGTACATCGAACCTGATTATCAGTCTGCCTACACTTGTTGGAAGTCTGCAGGAGGTACTCAGCGAGAAGTTCAAAGACCGCAATGAAGACATTCTCACAACAGCCAATGAGCAGATTGGTGCTGCCGTACCCGTGGGCTTTGCACTCCCTACGCTGGGTCAGGTATACATGCTGATGATGGTGCCATTCATGGGATGGTACGCCGATCGATCCTTCAGCATTATCCAGAAGTTGCACATGCTTGCCACTGGAATCCCTGGTTCGATAGGGGGCATTCGTTCCGTTGTGCGTCAGGAGCTTGCCGCTGCATCACTACCCGAGAATCTCCTCAACATCTTCTTCTTGAACACCGAGTGGATCTATCGGACAGAGAAGACTCTCTCTCTTATCGGCTTGATCGTGCTTGTTATCTGCATCGTTGGCACCACAACAGGTACACTGCGACTTAACTCGAAAAGACTTTTCGCTGTGCTCACCGCATCACTTTCCCTCGGAACGGTCTTGTCGTTTGGTATCTATGCGATGTTAACGTCAACTCTATCTGGCTCCTATAACAAAGACCAGATATTGATGAACCGTAAACCGCTCGTGCAGATATCTACTCCTATTGCGTCTATCAAACGCATCAACTCGTTGCGGGAGGCATCATTGGCTGCATTCCCCTCACTGCCTGTAAACCTCGACTCCATTCGTTCGCGCGGTAGCATTCGTATCGGCGTCAAGACCTCTGACTATCCGTGGTCATTCCGTGGATCAAACGGTGCGCTCGTTGGGTATGATGTCGACATCATCCAGACGATTGCGAACTTCAGCACGCTGAATGTACATGTTGTCGAGGCACCACTCGAAGTACTTGAGCGTATGATCTCAAATCGTCAGCTCGACATTGCACTCGGTGGTATTGAAGAGAATGCCTACCGTGCCATTCGCATTCATACCAGCAATGGCTACCAGACCATCCACAAGGCACTAATTGCATGGCACGAGAGTGTGCTTTCGGTCCAGAGCGCAGAGTCTAATCGACTAGACAGACCGTTGCGCATTGCCATTGCCGACTCCTACATGCCATCCACAGATCAAAAAGATGCAATCGAGGAATATCTCGGTTCACCTGGTCCACCAGTACCGGTGACCTTCGTGCGCATTCCCGCTGTCGAATACTTCTATACGAAAGGGGCTAGCCGCTCGTATGATGCGCTGTTATGGAGCGCAGAGGGAGGCTCATCGTGGAGCGTGATGTATCCGAAGACAGATGTGTTGACAGTCTTCGGCAGCGAGCTGCCGAATCAGATGGTCATGCTTCTGGCAGGCGACGATGTTACGTGGCACCAGTATATCAATGAGTGGATCTCCATTCAGTCGTCAGAGAAGCTCTTCGACAAACTCTATCGTCATTGGATCTTGGTCAACGAATAGTGCATGATTGTGTGTCCGCCGCGCGTAACGACTAATGTATACGCGCCATTGGGCAGATCACTAACGTCTACGCTCATCCGCTGTGTGCGTGCCTCGAGCATGCGAACGCGTTTGCCATCTGATGCGTAGATGCTGATGACGGAACCAACAAGGTCTTCATAAGTAATGCTGCATTCGGTCGACATCGGATTTGGACCAACAGTGATGTCGTCTTTCGCATCATCAACACTCGTTAGCACGCTCGTCACAAATGAGCTTCGCTCGCTGTAGACACCCGTTGCATCAGCATTTGCACTTCGCACGCGCCAGAAGTAGCGCTTGTTGTTTTCAAGTCCACGAACAAGGATAGACGTATCCATGTGGTTATCGATATGGACGATAACCGGATTGAATGCTGCATTCGGAGAGACCTCTACACCATATGATGCTGCCTGCGGTACATTTTCCCATGTCAGCAAGGCCCGCACAACATCTTTAGCACCGTTAAGGGGCTCGCGAAGCACTGGCGGGCGCACCGCTGTCTGAAACGTCCACGTCTCCGAGATCGGTCCCGCACCGCCGCCACCGTAGGGCTCAACATTCCATGTGTACGTTATAGGACCCTGCTCAAGCCCCTTGACCTCGAGCTTTGTGTCGGAAACACCTTGAATGGTCTTGTTCAGTGATGGCTGATTATCAACTGTGAGGCGCACAGTATAGCTGACTGCAGATGCTGATGGATTCCACGTGAGCACCGTATCAGGAAGAACACCACGCGACAGAGAAGTTGGAGAAACCAGTGTTGTAGATGCAGGCTTCTCAGGCAACGTTTGAATGGTTCCGACAAGTACGCCACGCCCATGAGAAGCAATAGCAATACGCTTATCACTCGCACGCGTTACAACCATGTCGCACGGAACATTTCCGAGTTCATTCACTGCAGTTGGCGTCCATACCGTGGACATACCATTCGTGCTCGGTGTGAAGTACAACCCGGTTGAAGTAGCGGCAACAAGTACGTTAGACACAGAGTCGTGAGGAACGATGCCAACCCAATTCACAGCTGGACCATTTCCCGACCCTGAAGGGGCTTCTTCAAGATTCCCTGCAATAGCCTGCCATGTCGTTCCAGCATCTGTTGTCTCCCAGATGCTCACAAGCCCATAGTTCGAGAAACACGCTACAAGGTGCTTGCGATCGCGCTGGTCGATCGTAATGCTGTTTACATAACCACCACTACGCATCGTAGGCCATGTGATATCACGTGGAATTCGATTGCCAAGTTCTGCCGTATCGAGGAGGTAGATTTTGCCGTTGGTTGTGCCGTAATAGACCCGGTGATGATTGCCGTCATCAGTGACCGTGGCAACGACACATGAGATCTGGTTCACACCCACGTCTGTTGATGCGAGCGAGTCCCATCCGATACGTGTTGAATCAGATGTGCCAGGTGGGATCTGGCGGACGTCGTTGTTTCGCCAGAGTGCATTTCCTCCAGCCATATAAACGACATGCTGATCGACAGGATGAACGATGTAGGGGTTGATGAAGAGATAGTCCTTGGGTCCGATTGGATCTATCCGTGTTCGTGATTGTTCTTTTCCATCGGCTCCATACGTCACGCGATAGACACGACCTTGCTGCGATGAATAGAAAATTGTGGATCCACTGTCGGCGAAGTACGAGTATGCACCATCGCCACCACCAATGCGTTTCCAGAACGTCTCAAGCGTATCTGTATCGGTCATCCATACAGAGTTATCCTGCATGCCCCCTATCAGACGGTTGCTGTTGTGCTTCTGCTCCATATCGATGGTATAGAACTGCGTAGTGATATAGCCGCGATTGAGATCGGTCCATGTCACATTCTCTGCAAGCACATCATCGGTACGGTAGACTCCGCCGTCGTTCAGACTAAGCATTGTGCGCTTTTCGGTTGGATGAAACAGCACATCATGTTGATCGGGGTGATGATTGATGTACGACGTGTATTTATCAAACGAAGGTGTTGGTTTCCAATAGCCACCAATCCAGTTCCACTTCGATGGAGTTGTAAATCCATCAGTTGATACATAAAGATTGGTACCACCTATAAGAACAACATTCGGGTCATGCGGTGAAACATTCACATGGAGATCGTATCCACCTTGCGAATAGAAGTCGCCTCGCTGCTCATTGGTAAGTGGGAGATTAGCAGAAAGATTCGTCCACTCTCCCGCTGGTTGATTCCCGGCTGCATTGCGCCACAGGCTATGCCATTCGTAGCGTTCTTCACCACGGTAGAGCGTACTTCCCTTAGCACCTTGTCCCGGTGTTTCAGCCAGAACGTATACACCATCGGGCGACTGCGGAATGGGCGCGAGCACGATGCGCTTCACGTCACTGAGCATATCTGATGGCGTCACATTTGTCCATGTTACTCCATCAGAACTCTTGAATACACCCCACCGAGAAGAGATCGCACCTTGTGAGCCCGTAAACCCACTGAAGGCAGCGTAGAGAGTTCCATTTGAGGTAACTACAACGTCACTGAAGAGTGCATTGCTGCCAACTGCGCCTTTCCATGTAAGACCGCCATCAATTGAACGAAACACACCAGAGCGTGCCGTGGCTACATAGACCTCCTGCGTGTCGCGAAGCGGATGCACCAGAATACGCCACGTGTAGGCAAACTGATGACTTGCGGGAATCGTTGCCGATACGGTTGAGGCAAGGGGCTTCCAGGTTGCACCATTGTCTGTTGACTTCAGAATTCCATTGCCTGAGATCTGAGCAGAGTTCCCATAGATCTCGCCTGTACCAGCATACCAGATGTCTTCGAATCCAGCTCGTGTATCCTGCGCCAAGCAGGCAACCGAGTGTAGCTGCTCTGGCTTGGTCTGGATTGTCCATGAGCCTCCTGCATTCGTCGAGCGCCAGATACCACCAGAGACGGCGCCAACGATGATTGTCTTTGGATTGCGCACATCAAAAGCGCCCGCTCTGGTGCGTCCACCAATGTTCCAGGGTCCGTTGGACTTCCATTCGCCAAACGCCTGAACATCTTCAACATCTTTACTACCAAGTACGTCACGCTGCAGACTAGCTGCGAACGCAA
This sequence comes from uncultured Melioribacter sp., assembly GCA_964484755.1. Taxonomy (GTDB): domain Bacteria; phylum Bacteroidota; class Ignavibacteria; order Kapaibacteriales; family Kapaibacteriaceae; genus UBA10438. The sequence goes on from CAZAGH010000034.1 coordinate 7,282, forward strand.
GCTCTCGATCTCGCATACCCTCTGGGATAGCCCCCTGATCAAGATCTCGATACTTGAGCTGCTCAAACTCCCGCCTGCCCTGAACAGTGGGTCCATCGGGCGATTGCGTTGTTGTGCAAGAGATGAGAAGAAGGGGAAGGAGGAAGAGAAGGGTGAGTCTATTCATCGACGTTGCATCGGAAGAATGTTTCGAATTCCTTTACCAAGCAGTGCAAACACTACGACGGTATAGGAGATGGTAAGAATGATGCGGACCAAAGACTGAACATTCGCGGTAGCAGATGTTGTTCCAATCCAGTAGGTAAGCATAGTGAGTCCAATCAGGCTGATTACCTTCCCCCACTCATACTTCATCGGATAGATGCGCTGTGCGAAGACGTAGAGCATGATGGCGCTGATAAGGTAGGCAACCACTTTAGCCCAGGCAGCACCGATGATTCCATAGGTTGGCACAAGCAACCACGTGGCAACAACGCTCACAAGCGCAGCGATGCCTGTTGCCAGTGGAAAGAACCCTGTACGCTTTTGGATGTGGAGTCCGGCGGCCATGTTGATGAAGACGCCATTGAAAAAGTAGGCAACCATAACGATCGGTATAATCGTCATGCCTTCCCAGTACTCGGGATTGATGAAGCGTCCACCTATAAAGGGCATGCGGACGATATACTCGATGAAGAACGACGTAACCAGAAAGATCCCGCCGCATACTGCCGTAAAGACTGTGAAGACTCGCGCGAACAACTCCTTGGCCCCTGGCTCGTCGCGATGGTTTAGGTAGAACGGCTTCCATGCATACTCGAACACCGTTACGAACATCATCATTGGGATCGCCAAGCGGAAGTTTGTCTGATACATACCAACAACACTGGCGCTCGTAAGCATCAGCATGATGGGTCTATCAGCCACCTGCACCATGATCGATGAGAAGTTCGACGGAACGGTAGGCAAGCCGAAGGAAAGCATGGATTTGAGAAGGGAGGTACGAGGTACAGGGTACGGGGTACCAGGTACAAGGTACGAGGTACGCAGGAGGCCAAGGGTGCTGGGGACGAAGGCGAGGAGGGTAGCGAAGCTCCCGATGATGCCACCGAGAAGGGCTCCTTCAATACGCCAATGGTAATGAGCCACAAAGAGGATCGTGACGGCAAAGGTTACGACAACGCTAAGAAGGCGCAGTAGGGCAAAGTCTCGTGGACGCTGCAGCATGCGGAGTCGAGCGAATGGGATGAGCACCAAGGCGTCCAACAACGGTATGCACGCAGCCAACATGATGTAGCGTGCACCCCCTTCGCCGAGTTGCAAAACGCTTGATGATGCGATTGGTCCCGCGAATACAATGGTAAGCCCCGTAACAACTACTCCAAGGAGGGCAACCGTCCAATAGGCCACCGAGAAGACACGTGCGTTGTTCTCATCGTTACCCTTCTCCCAAAACCGCATAAACGCTGGCTCCATGCCGAGCGAATACACAATGTTCACAAAGGCGATCATGGCATAAATGCCTGAAATCTCCCCTACCTCGTGCTTGGTAAGGTAGTTCGTGAACAGCGGCGTGAGCAGGAACGTTAGGAAGCGCGAGAGAACTGTCGAAACGCCGTAGATAACGGTGTCGGATGCGAGTGATGAGATCGATGGAGACATCAAACGGCGTTAGTACGCTTCAATGGGAGGACGTAGTTTTGCAGTACTACAAACATAGGCACAGCACCATGCGGAACATGATGAAATTCCTCGTTTTTGCAGCGATCATCGCTGGTTCAGCGCTCTCTGATCTTCATGCACAGACTGCAGCCACAATTGAAGGGGCTCGCATCTATGAACATGTCCGTGTGTTGGCATCAGATAGCTGTGCTGGACGGGGCCCGGGGTCGGCTGGTATCGAAAAGGCTGCTGCCTACATAATCAACCACTTCTCGTCGATTGGTTTGCGTCCTGCTGGAAGCGTTGGCTATGCTGATACGTTTAGCATGACAACGGGCATCAAGATCGGACCTAGGAACTCGGCATCGTTTGGCGTATTGATCGAGCGTCCCGGTGTGCCCCTTGATCAAACAAAACCGACACAGCTCACATGGAAGATTGGCGCAGATTATCAGCCGTACGGATTCAGCGAGTCAGGTGTAGCCACGGGCGATGTTGCTTTTGTTGGCTATGGTATCACATCCTCATCCTATGACGACTATGCAGGCATGGACGTTAAGGGTAAGGTTGTGATCATGCTTCGTGGACTCCCCAAGTGGGCCGAGAAGAACGAGTCGATGCGTCAGCTCTCGTCAATCCGCACCAAGGCCACAACTGCCCGCGAAAAAGGGGCTCTAGGTGTGATCTTTGTGAATAAGAACGGCGACTCAGCCGACGTGCTCCAGCGCTTTGGTCTTGACCGTCTCGGCAAGAACTCCGGCATCATGGCTCTGCAGGCACGCCGGTCTGTATGCGCAAAGATCTTCCCTCCCAAGGGAACATCGATTTTCGTTGCTGAGACGGAGATTGAAAAGACCAAGAAGCCAATGTCGTTCGTTCTCGCGAATACAACTGCCAGTATCAGCGTTGATCTTGCCTTCCAGGAGAGCACAACACGCAATATCATCGGCATTGTCGAGGGTACAGACCCTCAGCTTCGCTCGGAGTACATAGTTGTTGGTGCCCACTACGACCATATCGGCATGGGTGATGAAAACTCACTGGCATCAACGACAGAACCAATGATCCATTATGGTGCAGACGATAATGCATCAGGTACAGCCGGAATCATGCAGCTTGCCGAAGCTTTTACACAGCGTCCAGCCCGTCGCAGCATCGTGTTCATGGCGTTTTCAGGCGAGGAGAAGGGGCTTCTTGGATCAAAGCACTGGGTATCAAAACCGTCGCTCCCATTGAACCAAATTGTCGCGATGATAAACCTTGATATGATCGGCAGACTAACCAATGGTAAGCTCAACATTCAGGGCACGGGTACATCCCCGATCTGGCCTCGCGTCATCGACTCAGCAAAGGCTGGTCTGCCCCTTACCGTCACGACCACGGCCGACGGCTTCGGTCCAAGTGATCATTCGTCGTTTACAGCAAAGAACATCCCCGTGCTGTTCTATTTCACGGGGCTCCATGGCGACTACCACCGTCCGTCTGATACATGGGAAAAGATCAATGCCGATGGTACAGCAACTGTGCTCAAGATGGTCGAGAAGTCTGTTCGCATTATCGCCGATTCGAACGCACGACCTGAGTTCACAAAGGGTGCCGAAAAGCCTGTAGCTCAGCAGTCATCGAGCATAGCCCTCAAGGTAACGTTTGGCGTTATCCCGGATTATGGAGACGACCCGCAAGGCCTTCATATCACAGGCGTCAAACCGGGAAGTCCCGCTGAAAAGGGCGGATTGGTTGGAGAGGACATCATCACTGCCATGGGCGCAACCACCATCAAGAACATCTACGACCTGATGGCTGCTCTCGGTACATTTAAACCAGGCGATACAACAACGGTCAAGGTACTACGCGACGGCAAGCCAATGTCTCTGAGCGTGACGTTTACCGGAAAGTAACGTTCGTTAGATAGTTGCCGATTACCTCGGCAGTTCTGTCCCAAGAATAACGCTCTCGCTGTATACGTCCCCGCTGTTGCAGATTTTCGCGCACGTCCGGATTGGTGATCATGTGCATGCCCCTTGCAATGTCCTCCACAGAAAAGGGGTCGCAATAGATCGCTGCGTCTCCAGCTACCTCGGGCAGACATGATGTATTGGAGCAGAGGATCGGTACGTCGCATGCCATTGCTTCGACGAGTGGTATACCAAAGCCCTCGAAGTACGGCGTATACGTTAGTGCGTATGCAGCTGCGGTAACACGTTCAAGCTCTGGCTGATCGAGATATCCGGTGAAGTGGATACGATCACGACATGCCTCAGGAATGTTGATGACCTGCCCCTTCCAACGGGGTGCACCAACGATCACGAGATCAATCTCCCTGTTCTCCCTTGCAAAGAGCGCAAATGCGTCCATGAGCCGTTGCACGTTCTTGCGGGGATGCACAGAGCCCACAAACAAGAAGTATGGTCTACCGTTAGTAAGCCCCTTTCGAACATTACTTACAGCCTCTTGATCAAGGGGCTTGTAGCCGCTGCCTATGCCATTATAGGCAACTGTGACACGTTCTGGCGCAATACCGTACGTCGCTACAATATCATCCTTTGAGAACTGCGATACCGTAAAGATGTGCTTGGCCTTGCGAGCAAACTGCGGAAAGTACGTCCGGTAATAGTCCGCAGCATTCTTCGGCAGATCCTCGGGAAAGTGCTCAAAGTTGATGTCGTGAATCGTCGCAATCTGCGGTATGCTGGTTCGGAGCGACAAAAAACCATCGGGCGACCAAAACACATCAACCTTGTGCTTTTTCAGCGCCAGTGGCAACATCCAATTGAACCACACCTTGTACAACAGCGTATGCCGTGTTGGTGGATGCAGCACAACCTTCTTGGTGTTTGGTCCGAAGTCTGGCAATCCCTCAACATGCCGATCAAACAACAACACAAACTGCACGTTGGGATGCATCGCACAAATACGACGCGTGAGCTCAAGGGAGTATCGTCCAAATCCCTCAAGCCTTCCTGGCAGAATGTTACGGCAATTGATGGCGAGGATCATGCGTCAGAGGTACAAGGTACTAGGTACGGGGTACGGGTAGGTTGTCAATTCTGGATTCCCGCTTTCGCGGGAATGACGTTCGTTGCTCGGCACTCATTTGTTTGCATAACACCAAGCAAGCAGAGCCATGGCGTAGGTACAGTCGTTCACTTCGTGTTCTTTGAGTTTGTCTACGGTGTCTCCCTCTGTGTGATGGTACCAGAAGTAGCGATCGCCTTGGACTTCGAGTCCGGCCATGACGGCACCATAGGCCTTGAGAGGTCCGATGTCAGCGCCGCCGCCGCCTTCGGTAATGTTGTTCGCATGAACAGGCTCAAGGAGTTGTGCGATATCCTCGATAACCATGCGGTCTTCTCCCTTGGCATCAGTGTTGAAGCCTGTTGGTGCAAAGACGCCGGCATCGGACTCAATGGCTAGCACATGCTTTTCATTTGCTGTGAGTTTTGCGTAGGCCTCTCCGCCACGCAAACCATTCTCTTCATTGGTCCAGAAGCAGACGCGGATGGTACGCTTCGGACGCATGCCCAGTTCATTCATCATGTAAAGAGCTCTCCACGCAACGATGCAGCCCCCTGCATCATCCATAGCGCCGGTACCGATGTCCCATGAATCGATATGGCCGCCCATCACGACAACCTCATTCGGCAGCTCTGACCCCGGGATCTCGATGATCACATTGCGAGAAGGGGCGTCCGGTAACCATTTGGCTTCCATCGACAGCGAAAGCTGCATTGTCTCACCTCGGTCCTGCATGCGCTGCATCAACAGGGCATCTTCGATTGTAATGGCACCGCACGGGATTTTCGGCACACCATCCTTGTAGCCCATGCCCCCTGTGTGTACCGTTTGAATACCGTAGGGCCCAACGCTTCGCATCAATGTCGCAACTGCGCCAAGTTCGGCAGCAGCCGAAGGTCCATTGTAACGGTAATTGACTGTCTCGCCGTATGTCGTGAAAGGCACGTTGTAGACGACGATCTTTCCGGGCACTTCGGCCTTGCGCTGCTTGAGCTCATCATATGACTTGACCACGAGCACGCCTGCGGTAAGGGGCTTACCATTGGTACCAATGCTGCCACCCAGGGCACAGAACTGCATGGCGCGCGACATAGGCTGGGTCATTTCGAGAGATTCCTTGCCCCGCTTCCAATTCGGAACCATCACAGGCTGTGTCTTGACGTTCCAGCCTTCCTTGGTCATCTTGTCGATGAGCCAGTCAAGCCCCTTTTCAAGATTCTCGGAACCACTGATACGGCGTGGGTAATGGTCGGTAAAATCGGCGATCAGGCTGTAACACCCCTTGTCGTCGCGTGTCCAGGCAAGCATACGGCTGGCATCGGCCTTAAAGCGTTCGGAAAGTTCGTCGCCGGCAAAAAGTTGTACGGTAGCGACGAATGCGAGACCAAGCAGAGTTAGCTGTTTCATTGGCGCACGGGGGAGAAAATTCGAGAAAGCAAAAAATACGACAGCCAGCCGTTGGTATCTTTGCACGTGGCGAATTTATTTTCTCAGTCTGCAAAGCGCCTGCCATGAGCCTTACTGTACGCCCGATTCAACCGAGCGAGACGCTCAAGTTCATCAAATCGCAATGGTTGTTCTACAAGAATGAGAAGCACTGGGTTCCACCAATGCTCATGGACCGCAAGAAACTGCTCGATACAAAGAAGAACCCCTTCTATCAGCACAGTCAGATACAGTGCTTCCTCGCGGAGCGTAACGGACAAATCGTAGGACGCATCGCGGCCATCATCAATGGCAATCACAATCGAACACACAATGATAAAGCAGGCTTCTTCGGTTTTTTTGACTGCATCAACGACCAAGAAGTTGCCAATGGCTTGTTCCGTGCCGCAGAGGCATGGCTTCGTGAGCGCGGCATGGACGAAATGCGGGGCCCCGTCAATCCGTCGATGAACGATGAATGCGGTCTGCTTATCGATGGCTTTGATGGTCCACCTGTAATGCTGATGACCTACAACCCGCAATACTATGCCGGACTCATTGAAGGTGCGGGCTATCACAAAGCACAAGACCTATATGCCTATCTCCTGCGCAATGAGAACTTCGCGTCAGAAAAGATTCCTCGTCTCTTCGATGCTATCGTCAAGCGCTACGATCTTACGTTTCGATCGATCAATCTGAAGTCGGGCTTTAAGGCAGATGTCGCGACGATCAAGGAGATGTACAACCGGGCCTGGGAAGACAACTGGGGCTTTGTGAAGTTCACGGATGCAGAATTCGATTTTCTTGCTGCAGACCTCAAGCAAGTCGTCAATCCCGAGTTTGTATTCTTTGTCGAATCAAAGGGACGTCCGGCCGGCTTCTGCATCGCACTGCCCGATATTAACCAGTCACTCATTCACAACCGCAACGGCGGAACGCTCAGCGGTGTGTGGCACCTTCTCACGAAGTCCAAGAAGATCGATCTCGTGCGCATTGTCGTACTGGGCGTGCTACCAGAGTTTCGTGGCACGGGCATAGATGCTGCACTCTACATGGAAATCGCCAACCGTGCCAAACGACAAGGCATTCTCAAGGGTGAAGCCTCGTGGATCCTTGAGAGCAATGAAATGATGAATAAGGGGCTAACCCAAACAATGAATGGAGAACGATACAGAACGTATCGCATCTTCAGCAAAGCGATCTAGAAGTACCACTTTTCTCTGAACAACACGTACCTATGGGTAGAGCATTTGAATTTCGACGGGCCCGCAAAGAAAAGCGCTGGGCCAACATGGCAAGAACGTTTACCAAGCTTGGCAAGGAAATCTCCGTTGCGGTAAAGTCAGGCGGACCCGATCCAGAGACGAATCCGCGGTTGCGTGTGATCATCCAGAACGCAAAAGCTGCCAACATGCCAAAGGATAACGTCGAGAACGCTATCAAGAAGGCTATGGCAAAGGATTCTGCCTCGCTGGAAGAAATCAACTATGAGGGCTACGGTCCGCACGGTGTTGCCGTCTTTGTTGAGACAGCTACAGATAACCCTACGCGCACTGTTGCCAATGTTCGTTCATACTTCAACAAGGTTAACGGGGCTCTCGGTACATCGGGATCGCTCGAATTCATCTTTGATCGCAGAGGTGTCTTTACGATTCCGTCTGCTGGCGTAAACCGTGATGAACTCGAGCTCACATTGATCGAAGCAGGTGCTGATGATATTGTTGACCAAGATGACGACATCATCGCATACACCTCATTTGCAGATTTCATCTCAGTACAACGCGCACTCGAGCAAGCAAACGTCACGGTTACAAGTGCCGAGATTAGACGTATTCCGAATAACACGGTAACGCTCACAGATGAGCAGGCCGAAGACATCATTAAACTCATCGACAAGCTCGAAGACGATGATGATGTACAGAATGTCTTTCACAACATGAACGAGAACGAATAACATGTGCGGTATTGTCGGCGTCTTCAATCACCCTCAAGCACCTGTTCTCACATACTACGCACTGCATGCGCTGCAACATCGTGGACAAGAGGCAGCTGGCATTGTTTCGATGTACAACGACGAGCGCAATGGCAAGCCCCGTTTCGGCATCCATAAAGGCGAGGGCTTGGTCCTTGATGTGTTCTCAGACCATGCAGTGTTTGAAAAGACCCTTAAGGGATCGTCGGCAATTGGACACAACCGCTACTCGACCACGGGCAGCAACTCGATCGCCAACATTCAGCCCTTTCATTTCAATTACACCGCCGGCAATTTTGCTCTTGCCCACAACGGGAATCTGACGAACACACGAGAGCTTCGTCAGAAACTCAAGTCAGACGGTGCGATCTTTCAATCAACGTCCGACAGCGAGCTCTTCCTGCACTTAATCGCTCGAAGCAAGCAACCATCGCAGATCCTGCAGATCCGTGAAGCAGTACAAACTGCAAGAGGCGCATACTCACTGGTAATGATGTCAGAGACGGCAATGTATGCCTCGCGTGATCCCCAGGGATTTCGTCCGCTCTGCATTGGACGTATCAAGCATGAGAATGGCTACGGCTACGTTATCGCATCCGAGTCATGCGCACTCGATATCATTAGCGCCGAGTATGTGCGTGATGTTGAGCACAACGAAATTCTTGTGATCGATCAGCACACGCTCGAAACCGGTGAATTCACATCGCACTACATCAACGAGTCGATGGACACATCACGTCACTGCGTGTTTGAGTACGTCTATTTTTCGCGTCCAGACTCCAAGATCTTTGGGCATGCCGTCGATAAAGTACGCCGCAAGATGGGCAAGAACCTTGCAGACGAAAGCCCCGTAACCTCTGCAGATCCGGAAAAGAAGGTAGTGGTGATCGCCGTCCCCGATTCTGGTAACACGGCGACGCTGGGGTATTCTCGCGTAAACAACGAGCGTTATCCGTCGCGCTATGAAATCGGCCTCATACGCTCACACTACGTAGGCCGAACGTTCATCGCGCCAGGCCAGGACAACCGTCAGTTCAAGGTGAAGACCAAGTTCAACATCGTACGTGGTGTTCTGGAGAACAACACAGTAGTTGTAGTCGACGACTCGATTGTCCGCGGCACAACTTCTAAGTCACTTATTTCACTCATTCGCGAAGCGCATCCAACTGAAGTGCACCTGCGCATCACTTCGCCCCCTGTTAAACATCCGTGTATGTATGGCATGGACTTTCCGAGCGAAGAAGAATTGATAGCCAATCATTTTGCTTCAGAAGATGAAATTGCGCGTGAACTTGGGGCGGACAGTTTACGTTACCTCAGCGTGCAAGGCCTTATGGACTCCGTTCCGCAGGGACCAGGCACCAATTACTGCACCGCCTGCTTTACTGGATCGTATCCAGTCGAGGTGGACCTCACCGCAACTAAACTCGTCACCGAAGAATGAGCGATCACCTGCAGGACTCTGAAGAGTCCATGCTCCCAAAAACCACGAAGAACGGCTGGCTGTACATCTACCTGGTAGTTGCAGCCCTCGCCATAACGGCCGTTATTCTGGGTCAACTCTACCGCGACACCACAAAGCCTGGCGAGGTCATCTCGCGTGATCGCAAGAAGTATGCATCCAATGTTGTCTACACAATCGTCTACAGCGAAGTGCCACCCGCAAAAGCTGATAGTATCATCGACAGCATTACGGCAGACATTGGCAAAGACACAACACGCACCGACATGGTCATCGGCTCACCCACTACCGACCCGTGGTGTGCTTCTATTGGCGAGTATCGTCGCAACCTCAAGAAGGCCATGACAACCAAGAAGGT
>CAZAGH010000035.1:0-16273 GCA_964484755.1 uncultured Melioribacter sp.
CACACGTTTGTTTTTGCTCTTGCCATTGCCGCCTCTGTTCAAGGTTTGAACGCGGCCACTTCACTACCTGCGCCGCAGGACACCAACCGGATCATACTGCCACGGCTTGACGTGCGCACGGCACGTGTTGACGAGCATGCTCCGGTCACACATACGACGATTACACCTGCCGTGCTTCGGATGCTTCATGTGGGGCAAGACCCACAGTACATCGTCGAGCGAGCAGTGCCATCAATCGTGGCCTATTCCGAATCGGGTACGGGTATGTCCAACTACGGTTCGTTTCGTCTGCGAGGCATAGATCAGACTCGCGTCAATGTTACGATTGACGGTGTACCCATCAACGACATGATCGATCAGGGTGTCTTTTTCTCGAACATGAGCGACCTTACCAACGGCATGGCTTCAATCCAGGTGCAACGTGGTGTTGGCATGAGTATGAACGGTACGGCCTCGTTTGCGGGCTCTGTAAACTTCGAGACGAATACAGGGCTGGATGCTCCGAGCGCACACCTTGAACTCGGCGCGGGCTCCTTTGACATGCGCCGTGCAAGCGCGAGTGTTTCAACGGGCAAGCTCGACGGTGGAGTGCATGCATATGCTCGCTTTACCACCCTCGAATCAGACGGGTATCGTGCGAACACTGGTACGTCGTCGAATTCATTTCTCATCTCCGGCGGATGGACGGGGGAGCACGACGCGATTCGCCTGCTCGGAATCTGGGGTAGGTCTGCCAATGAGCTGGGATATTTCCCCGTGCCTGCGTCGATTGCGAGAAAGGCGCCTCGCACAAATCTTAACGATATCACCGATGTCGATGATTTTGGCCAGCACGTGATGCAACTTCGCTACACCAGAGCACTGACATCAACAACATCGATTTCTGCTGCGGCATACTATGGTGGTGCAGGGGGCGATTTCTTTTCTGGCTTTCGTGATTCAATCGGCACGCTAACACAGATCAACTATCCGCTGAATAACCGACACATCGGAGCCATTGCAACTATTACCTCTACGGGTCTTATGGAAGGCATGCGCCTCGAGGGTGGAATACATGCCTATGAGTTCCAACGTCGCAATTGGGAAACGGTAAGTCCCGAAAACAAGAGTCCGTATTACGATGACCGCACTACCAAGATCGATGCATCAGCCTATGCACGCATGACATACTCAACTGATGCGTGGCAGCTTTATGCAGATGTGCAGGCTCGCAGTGTGTCGATGTCGTTTGTGCAGGACGTGCCGAACCTTGTTTCAGCTATTGATCTCCCTGTGCATCGCTGGTTCTTTGTCAACCCACGTGTTGGCGCACGCTACACCCTGGATGAGGCCTCGGAAGTATATGTATCGTTTGGACAGACTGGTCGCGAGCCCACGCGTTTCGATCTGCTTGGTTCTACGCAGATCAACGATGCTAATGTCTCGGTGCTTCGCAATCCCAATACGGTGCGTCCGGAGTTTGCCATGGATCTCGAGGCAGGATATCGTTTGCAAGGGGCTCATGGACGCCTCGCAGCAAACTTCTTCCTGATGCGTTTTCGCGATGAGATCGCTCCGATTGGTCCATACATCGAACAGCAGTTTGTTCAGCTTCGCAAGAATGTTGACCGTAGCCGCCGAATCGGCATTGAGATCGAAGGGATGTACAAGCCCCTTCCCAATCTGAGTATTGAAGGAAACTTCACATGGATGGCAGCCAATGTTGATGAGTATGTGCCGGAGAACATCAACCTGCCGGTGGTGTATACCAATGTATTCCCTGTGCTCACGCCGAATCTCATTGGCAATCTTCTTGTGCGGTATTCGCCGGTAAAGCTTCTAACATTGGATGTTGCTGCCCGTGGCGTTTCGCGCTCCTTCACCGACATCTCGAATGATCCTCGTCTGCGGCTGCCCTCGTTCATGCAACTTGACGCCAGACTATGGGTGCAGTTGCACTCATCTATGAAGGTTGGGGTACATGTAAACAATGTGACGAATGCATTTGTCGTGACCAATGGCGGCTCAACGTTCTTCGAAGGACAGCAAGAATCGGCCTACTTCGTGCAGGCAGGTCGCAACTTCATGATCACGGCAAGCATGGATTTTTGACGTAGTATCAGGTGAGCACCTGGCAACCATATATTCGCAGGCATGAACAAACACGTTATCAAAGTCACGAAACAATGTGCGCACATTGGTGACAAGGGGAGATGCTCCAAGAAGACAACCTACACGCATCCATACTGCGGCACACACACAAACCTGCATTTCGGCGTGGCGGTGAAGAAAAGTTCGATACCACAGGCTGGCAAGGGGCTCTTTGCAGAACGCGTGTTTGAAAAGGATGAGCGCATCGTAGAGTACTACGGTGAAAAGCTGACCACAGAGCAGTATGAACGTAGGTACAAGAAGGATCCATTGGGTTCCTACGGTATTCAGCTCTCTGAGCGTCATGTGATTGATGCATGCCGCACTGATGCCGGTGTGGCGCGCTATGCTTGTGACTATCACGGTTCGGGCAAGCGGGCGAATGCAGAGTATGTCAACTTTGGCGGTCGCATCTGGATCGTTGCCAAGCGCAAGATTCGAAACGGTGAGGAGATCTTTACCGACTATGGCGATGAGATGCATCGTGCCCTGGGGCTGACGTAGTCCTGTTCTATCAAGCTAGAGTTCATTACCACCTGAGCACACGGAGGTTTGCCATGAGCAAGCATGTCGTATCGGGCAGGGACGAGACTGTCCGGTTGTTTCAGAACCCTGTTCTTGAGTTCTTCTCCCACATCAACCCCGCTACGCCGATCGTGGTGTTCATGCCACTCGTCGCGTGGGTGCTGGTTACATCGGAACCGCACGTTTACGGCTGGTTGTACGGCGGTGCCATTCTTGCTGGGGTTCTGCTTTGGACAATTACCGAATACACGATTCACCGCTGGGCGTTTCATCTTGAACCCCAGTCGTCGATCGGTAAGCGACTGCATTTTCTTGTGCACGGCATTCACCATGCGTATCCGCGCGACTCCACACGCCTTGTTATGCCGCCTCTGATTAGTCTGCCGCTGGCAGGGGGCTTCTACGCGCTCTTCAAGGGTGTGCTTGCCCCCTTCCATCAGCCTGTCTGGATTGGGTTTATCCTCGGCTATGTGGCCTATGACACGATTCACTATGCCGTGCACCACATGAATCTGACCTCACGAATCGGCAGACGACTAAAACAGCACCACATGCATCATCACTTCGTGAACCCAGATCGCGCATACGGTGTTAGTAATCCATTCTGGGACCGTATTTTTGCAACGCTACCTGAGCAACCGCTACGCGTGTCGGCTCGGCGCCGTAAATTGGTTCAGTTTTTACAAAGGCACACCTCGAATGGCACTCAGCACACCCGACATTCTCAACGTCGCAAAAGCAGTCGCATCTGATGTTCAACCAGTTGAGCACCACGGCGACCTTACACTGGTAGTCAAGCTGGCAGACCTTATCGAAGTGCTCTCAGAGCTTAAGGAAAACCCTGCAACGCAGTTCAATCAACTCGTTGATATGACGGTGATCGATTGGGCAAAGCCAGGCGATAGATTCGACGTTGTGTACTTCCTGTACTCGATCCCTCATGCAACCCACGTGCGTGTAAAGGCACATGTGCGCGAAGACAATCCGCATGTTCCAACAGCAGTAGACGTTTGGGAATCGTCAAACTGGTACGAGCGCGAAGCCTACGATATGTACGGCATCATCTTCGACGGTCACCCTGATCTGCGCCGATTCTTCATGCCGGAAGACTTCATGGACACAGACGGAACACCGCTCTATCCGCTACGCAAAGACTTCCCACTCATGGGAATTCCTGGATCGCTCCCACTGCCGGCCAAAGATTGACGCATAGGGTCACGATGTATCGTGACCCCGAATAGACCGGTCACGATATATCGTGACCCTGTGTTTAACTCTGGAGCCAGGCGATGGCGTCGTTAACGCTTGGCTGGAATTCGAAGAGATATTCGATCTGTGAGATGCGAAACATCTGACGTACGGACTCCTGAACGCCGACCAGGATCACGAACCCTTCATTGTCCTTCATCTGGCGGTTTGCGAGTAGGAGCGCTGACAGGCCCTGAGAGTCGCATAGTTGCACGGCCGAGAGATCGACAACGAAAGCCTTTACGGAAGGCTGGCAAAGGATTAGGATCTCACTCTTTACCTCTGGGGCGAGGAGTGAATCGAGTGCCGGCTCTTTTAGAGTAAAGACTACCAGCTCGTCGTCTTGTTCAACAGAAAATCGCATACTTGCGTTGGCCGAGTTATTGAATACAACCGCAAAGATCGCAAAACCCGCAGAATGAAATCAATTCTTGTGATACGACTAACATCACTTGGTGATGTTGTGCTTGCAACACCGATTGTTCGAATGTTGCAGCAGGCGCATCCCGAGGCAAGAATTGATGTTGCAGTCGACGAGCGGTTTGCAGAGGTATGGAGTAAGAATCCGCACGTGCATCACGTGCATGCTGTGTCTCGGGGAAGCGAGCATGTCATCGACGCTCAGCCGTATGATCTTGTTGTTGACCTTCAACGGAACAGACGATCAGCTCGTCTGATCAAACGCCTTTCATCAGTTGGTTCGCCAACGGTGGTTCGCTATGCCAAGCACCGTCTCGAGAAACTTGCACTGGTATACTGCAAGCGCAAACCCAAGCATGTGAAGCACATCGTGCAGCGTTATGCGGAACCGCTGCTTGGTTTGGGACTTACACTCGATACCGGTGGACTCGAGCTCTGGCCGAAGTCCAGCAAGCAGGATATGTCCAATGGTCAGTCTCATTCACCAAGACGCCTGCGAATCGGGATCGCACCGGGCGCGCAACACGCGACCAAGCGTTACCCGGCAGCCCTGATGGCACAGGTCGTGCGACATCTTGTTGTCGATCACGATGCTGATGTAGTCCTTCTTGGCGGCAAGGCCGATGTTGAGTTGTGTGATGAGATCAGCACTACTTCGGGGGTGATGCCGACGCGGGCAGACGGAGCAGTCACGATAGAAGCAACGTTAGGCGTGCTCGACACGCTGGACGCTGTCGTTTCATGTGATTCGGCGATTGTCCATATGTCCGCTGCACGATCTCTTCCTGTTGTGGTTGTCTATGGGTCAACTGCGCCCGAGTTCGGATTTACTCCTTATGGCGTTCCGCATACAATTGTACAAGCAGAGGATGTTCCTTGTAGGCCTTGCACACACATCGGCAGGGCGAGTTGCCCCAAGGGGCATTTTCGATGCATGAACATGATTAGCCCCCTTCATCTTGCCAACGAAGCGGTGACGCTTGCAATGGCGCATAAGCTGGCGTGACGGCACGATTGTTGCTTGGAGATTAGGTATGGTTGGTATCATTCTTGTCGGCGCGGGGAACATCGCGCAAAGCGTACATCTGCCCTTACTATCGGCGATGTCCGGTGTCAAAATCTTGGCTATCTGCGATAGGCAGGTCTCCAAAGCACGCATCCTAGCGGAGAAGTACAAGGTGCCGCACGCCTTTCGTTCTGTGGAAGAGGCATTGAATCTCCCGGGAGCTACAACCGTATTCGTTACAACGAGTACCGATGGGCACGCCTCGGTTGCCAAAACCGCTATCGCTGCCGGCAAGCACGTGTTTATTGAGCGTCCAGCTGCACGCACGCTGCAAGAGGCAATGGAGATTCGTGTGTTGGCGCAGGAGCATGGTGTGAATGTCATGATCGGCATGAATCACCGCTTCCGCCAAGATGTCGTCAACATGAAGAATGCAATCGACCGTGGTGAGATCGGCCCCGTGTTCTATGTCAAAGCTGGATGGGTGAAACAACGCTCAACCGATGCCCGCTGGCTCGCAAATGCTGAAAAGTCGGGAGGGGGCGTGCTGGTCGATCTTGGTATCACCGTTATCGACATGATCATGCACGTGCTTGATTTTGGACGTGTCCGTAGCGTCACGAGTTCTACATTCCATCAGGCCACAAAGTCTGTTGAGGATGGTGTTGTTGCAATGCTGCAGTTTGAAAATGGTGCCGTGGCTACAGTCGAAACGAGTTGGTCGATCATTCGTGCAGAAGATCTCTATTACTGCAATGTCTTTGGAAAAAAGGGCAGTGCCTATATCAATCCATATCGATTGGTGCGTCGCACAGGCAATACCATCCAGAGCTCAACCGCACCCCAACGCAAGACCCAGCTTGAGATCTACATGAAGTCCTACGAGACCGAGCTCAAGCATTTCATCAACGCCGTAAAGGGCGTTGTCCCAATGGTCAGCACCATCGACGACGCCATCGAACGCATGCGCATCGTCGAAGCGATCTACGCAAGCGCAGAGCACCAACGCGAGATCATTATTCCATAGAAGAGTGCCGAGTGCCGAGTACCGAGTGCCGAGTACCGAGTGCCGAGTTTATTGGATGCCCGCTTTCGCGAGCATGACGGTCACGTCATTAGTAATTGGTCATTAGTAATTGGTCATTAGTAATTGGTCATCAGTCATCAGTCCTCTTTCCCCATGCTCTGTGCAAAACGTTGGCATAACTCCAGAGTAGTTGCACATTCATAATCCATAGTTTGCCGACATGGCGAGTTCAATGCAGACACGGGTTACACCCCTTCACAACGATGATCCAATCGGCAATGTCCCTCCGCATTCAACAGATGCAGAGGTTGCCGTTCTTGGTGCCATGCTTCTGGATAAGGAGGCGGTTCCCAAGGTTGTAGAAATCCTGGATGCCGAGTGTTTCTATCATGATAAGCACGTGCGCATCTACAATGCCATGATGGCCATGTTTGAGCGTGGTGTGACAATTGACTTGGTGTCTCTTACGGATCAGCTGCAGCGGGATGGCGCACTCGAGTTGGTAGGGGGCATGTATGCCCTCACAGAATTGACCGTGCGAACGGTATCCGCGGCCAACGTTGAACACCATGCGCGCATCGTGTTGGAGCGCTTTCTGAAGCGTCAGCTCATTCGCGTTGCCAGCGAGATCGTTCGTGATTGCTACGATGAAACAACTGATGCACTCGACGAGGTTGACCGCGCAGAGCAGCGGATATTTGACGTAGCCGAGAAGCGTCTTCGCAGATCCTACTCAGGCATGAAGAAGCTTACCAAGGATGCCATTGAGCGGATTTTCTCGATGGCCTCAAAGGAGCATGATGGTATTACCGGTGTGCCGACGGGTTTCCGGGACCTGGATCAATTGCTTAGTGGACTCCAGCCTTCAGATCTTGTGATCGTTGCGGCACGTCCGTCGATGGGTAAAACGGCCTTCGCCCTCTCGATTGCTCGCGAGGCATCGCGTCGCGGTAAATCCGTGGGAGTATTCTCCCTTGAAATGTCTGCGCATCAGCTTGTGCTTCGTTTGATCTCAGCTGACGCACAGATTGGACTACAGGCACTGCGAAGCGGCAGATTGTCGCAGCCGGAAATGCATGGATTGGTTACGCGCATCGACGATCTGATGAATGCAAACATCTTCATCGATGATTCTGCTGGCCTTTCACCTGTTGAGTTCCGTGCAAAGTGTCGCCGTATGAAGATTGAACACAAGATCGATCTGATCATCGTGGACTACCTCCAGCTGATGCACGCACCCCGCGCTGAGAGTCGTGAGCGTGAAATCTCGATGATCTCCCATGCACTCAAGGCCGTCGCCAAGGAACTTCAGGTTCCTGTCATGGCACTCTCGCAGCTAAACCGTACGCTTGAGTCTCGGGCTGATAAACGCCCAATGCTCTCGGATCTTCGCGAATCGGGCTCGATCGAGCAGGATGCCGACGTGGTGATGTTCATCCACAGGCCCGAGTATTATAAGATCGCCACCTTCGAAGATGGACGCTCGACAGAGAATATTGCAGAGGTTATCGTTGGTAAACAGCGAAATGGTCCCACGGGCGATATCCGGCTGTTTTACCACAAGGAATTGGCGGCATTCCACGACCTTACATATCACCGTGATGCGTTCGATGTGGCCCCAGACGTTGGGCTGATCGGTGATGGACCAGCCCCGTTTTAAGGGCTTGCCATACGTATTCTTTCGTCGTAGTTTATCCCTACGTTTACGAATCATGGAGTACGCATCATGCGGCTATTGTACGCTGTTGCCATTTTGTTCTTAGGTGCCGTTTCGCTTGCTGCGCAGAATACAGCGCTCATGCTTACAGCACCGTTGGGTGGCGTTACCTATTACACATCACGTGACACAATTGTGACGATTCGATGGGAAGGCGTTGCTGATACAATCGCCGTGCAACTCGATTATACAGTTGATAACGGACGTAATTGGGTACGTATCCAGGACAGCGCCAAGGGGCTACAATATGACTGGAACATCAAGTCGCTATCACCATCAACGAACTATCGTGTTCGCGTTGTTCAACTTCGCCCGCCGGGTGCAAATGACAATGTGATCTACAGCGGACACTCGAGTCCCGTCGAAGATGCATACTGGGCTCCAAAGAACGACCGGGTAGTGAGTGTCGCCGGAGAGGCACATGTATGGGATTCACGCGTTAGTGCCAATACAGCTCTGGTCGCACTGCCGACTGGTCGGGCTGTATACTATGGTGTGCGCTGGAGCCCAGACTCATCGAAGATCATCACGGCATCCGATGACAATGCCGCAAAGATCGTCGACGTTGCCACAAACACTGTTGTTACGTCGCTCTCGCACCCTGATGTGGTGACAAAGATCGAACTCGATCCTACAGGAGCGTGGCTCTTTACACGATGCGATGATAACCGTACTCGCGTGTATAACCTACCGGGTACAGTCCCTCAGGCTGTGCACAATGCCGGATCAACGATGGACGACATGGTTATCAATACCGACGGAACACGTGTTGTCCTGTGTGCCGGCGAAGCGCGCGTATACGGACGGAGAACAGGGCTCCCGAACACGTTTAACAAACACGCCGTTGGAGTGCTCAGCGCTGCATTTTCGCCCGACGGCACAAGGATCTGTTCGATAGGGGGCGATGCGACAATCCGATTGTGGAATCAGTCGACTGCTGTTGAAGAGTGGAGTTCGGAAGACACGCTCAACCGCGAGGGTGTTCGCAGTGTTGCATTCTCACCCGATGGATCCACGATTGCTGTGGGCATGTCAGATTCGACGATCACAATGTGGGATGTCGTCACTGGTACCCTCAAAGGTAAACTCAGCGGTTACAGAGGCGCTGTCCGCATGGTAGCCTTCTCGCCCGATGGATCGATGATTGCCGGAGCATCGGACGATCGTTTTGCTCGCATTCACGACGTTGCGACGTACGCTCTTCGCACCAGCTATCAGCATGGTAACGATGTAAACATCGTTCGATGGTCGGAGCGCGGCGATCGACTGCTTACTACTTCACGCGACGGTACAGCGCGCATTTGGCAAGTTCTACCGGTTGTATTGCAAGCTGATACCAGCGAGGCATTTGCCATCGCTCCACCGCCGCCAGCGTTCGTGCGTTTTACTGCTACCGGTGATACAATCGAGATTGGAGAATCGACGACAATTCGATTTGCAACGGAGGGTTCGCAGTTCCTTGCATTGGCGGATATCGACAGCGTCGAGCTGCGCATCTCGTATGATGCCTCTGCCCTACGATGGGTGTCAAGCTCTGTGCAGCCTACCTCACGTATTCCTGAAGAAATCACAGATGCCAACGGAATCCGTCGTCTGCGTGAAGCGGCATTCTTCCGTGTTCCGCTCGACACGGTAGACCAAAGTCTGTTTACGGTAACGCTTCAAGCAACACTCGGACAGGACAGCATCACGGCAATGACGTACGATCGAATAACACAGATCGGGAACGGTCCTGGAACGCGCGTTGACAAACGAAGCGAGCCAATTCTGATCCGTGGTATTTGCCGCGTGGGCGAGGGCCCTCGGTTGTTCAATCCGTTGGGAGAGCCCCTTACAGTGCGCGGTGTTGTACGGCCACAGGGAATCCTGATTGAGGGTACACTCGCAGAGACATCTCCTGCTACAATTCAGATCTACGACATTACGGGACGTCTTCTTTGGTCAGACCGGACAACGTCGGCAGAAGAAACGCAGCGCAGATACGAGCGAACAATTCCTCTTGAATTGATCAGCGGCGTTGCCATCGCAGTTGTTCGCACTGAACGTCAGCAAGCCTCAACGATCATCTCGGAGGCATCACGATGACACGCAGATTGCTTCATACCTCGTTGAGTCTTTTCCTTGTTTCGGCCCTTTCGCTTCAGGCGCAGTGGTGGAAGGTAACGCTTCCCGAAGATGTCTGGCTATCGCAGATTGGTTTTAGCGCAAATGTTGGATTCCTGCAGCATCAGGGTACGTTTACGATTCCGGCATCACCGATATGCTGCGACCCATATGTGGGTGGTAGCGGTTCTACATTTGCCTTGTCTCTTTTTGCGCGGCATGAGATCACCAAGCACATGCGCCTTACTCTTCGTGGAACATTTGTCCCGATGAATGGCTCATTTACGCAGGATCAGAGAATTCTTATCACTGGTGGACAGCAAGCGCTGACGCGTAACTATCTCGATACCAAAATGAATTGGGTAGGGGGCGAGTTCCTCGTTGATTTCCGTGCCATCAACCCTTTGCGGATAATGGGTGGTATGTCATTTGGTACTTACCTCAGCCCCACGTACTCGCAAAAGGAAGTGTTGATTGAGCCGAACATCGGAACGTTTGAGAACGGGACTCGTGAGCGTAACGTAACATCGAATCGCGATCTTACCGGCGTTCCGTCACCAGCGTTGGGAGCTGTTATCGGGATCGGTTACGATGTGCCGATGACGGAAAACCATTCCGTTGTACTTACACCTGAGCTCCTCTACACAATCCCACTCTCCAATACGGTTGAAGGACTTGATTGGAAGACCAATCTGCTTCGTGCTGGGGTGAGCATAGCATTCACCATGAATGCCCCAGAGCCTCCTACGCCGGTCGAGCGCAGAAGAGAAGAATTTGTTGATTCACTGCTCGTGGAAGTAGCGCCGGATGCAGAGGATGCCCGCGTGCGTGGCATCGATCGTATCGTTCTCGATACGGTAGTCGGCACGGATCTGGTCACGATCACCGAGCGGGCCTACCGAACCGATACAGTCTACTATCCAAAGCCCCCTGAACTTGCTGCGTCGATCAAGGCACGAGCAGTTGATGCATCGGGCGCCCTGAAGGATGTTTTCACCATCAACGTCTCAACACAGTACGTTACCGAGGCGCTCCCCGTATTGCCTGCCGTCTTCTTTGAATCGCAAACGATTACGATCTCACCACGCTATCATCAGGTCGAAAAGGGTGCTGATTTCAAACTCAGTGATGTAGCACCCCGCACAACGGCTGTGCACCGCGACATCCTGAACATCCTCGGCGAACGTATGCAGAAGAACCCAAGTTTTACGGTGCGTCTGCGCGGTACAGCCGACCCGACGACAGAAAGTGCTGACTGCGATCTTGCGCAAAAACGCGCGGCCTCGGTCAAAGACTATTTGATCCGTGTCTGGGGCATTGCCGACTCTCGTATCACGATTCAAACAGGGGCCGCATGCGCACCTGACAGGCCAACACGTCGTCTCTCTGAAGAAGGCTATGCCGAGAACCGCCGGGTTGAGATTGCCTCGGATAACCTTGAGCTGCTTGCATCGGTTGCAAAGCGCCGATTCAACGAGGCTCGTACGATCGATCCTCCACGATTGCAGTTTGATCCAACAGGTACGAGCACGAAGTTCGTGACGGATTGGGAGCTTGAGGCAACGACCGGAGCACAGCAGTTGTTCGCACAAACTGGTAAGGGGCTGCCAAGTCTCACCATGCAAGACCTCTCGATCGCTGTGGCAGACAAGATGCGCTCAGGCGAGCCCGTCAACGTCCGTCTCAAGATCAATGGCATTCGCCGGTCAACGGCCTCGGCCACAACACAGCTGACGGTGAAGAAGGATACAATGAATGTCGAGCTGGAGCGCCTGACACTTACGCTCTTCGAAGTGGCCTCGGATGAGATTTCTGCCATTGCCGAAGAACAGATCAAGACCTTTGTCGAAAATGTTCCTGCCGGCTCTACTGTCATCGTACGTGGCTTCGCTGATATGCTGGGCAATGCCGAGTTCAACAAGAAACTGTCACAGAAACGCGCAGATGCCGTATGCGAGACGATCAAGAAGTACCTTCGGAAGAAGGTCGATATTCAGTGCAACGACATCACGACGGACAAGTTCCCTCCTGGTATTGAGTCGTACAATACCCCAGAGGAGCGATTCTTGAGCCGAACTGTGCAGATCGAGGTCAAGAAGACACGGAAGTGATCTGCTCGTAACGAACGTTATCGAATCACGAGCTCGGAGCCACATGGTTGTCCGAGCTCGTCTCGTTTTAAAACAAGCAGTGGTCCGTGTAAATCTTCTAACAGATGCGAGAGTTGCTCTGCTGGCCCCTTGATGATGAGCTTGCCACGCAGATCAAAGCATTCGATCGTTGTGCCATTGCAGTCTTGAGATTCTGTCTCACGAATATCGGTTGTGCCCGCAGTGACGAAGGTTGTACCCGTGCTCCAGAATCCATTGCCGGCTAGGTTGTTGCCACGAGCACGCCAGTAATAACGGCGTCCAGCTTTGAGAGGGGGCGTCCACGTAATCGATGTGTCACTTGCGCGTTTGAGCGTAGCTGTTGCAAACGATGGCAAGGTATCTACCTCGAGCTCAAATCCCTTGTCTACTGCACGAGGACGTGACCACTGAAATCTTGGGCGCGTTGTAACGGACTCTGCGTTGTTGACTGGAAAGATTGTGAAAGGGGCTGCTGGGATATCGTATGTCCTGAATCGCGAAACAGCGCTGTCGCCACGCACATGCAACGATGGGTCTACGGGATTGATGGGTGTAACTTGACACATGAGTGGCGTATTCACGGGTAAATCAACCACATCAAGAGAGCGCTGTGGTATCATCGTGTCAATGTAGACAACGCGTTTTGAGCCCGTTTCCTGGTTGGCCACCAGTACGTGATACAAGATTGGGAATGTTGCGCCTTGCATCTTGTATGTTGCCTCAGTCCACCAAAAACTGGGCGAAGTAGGAATCTCTACTGATCCATTGACAGGGTTAAACAGCAGAACCGATGAAGGCCTTGGAGCACCAACCGAAAAGACCCAGTATGGAGTCCACTGTCCATTCGGTTGTGTAGACCTGATACGCCATGAGTAAACCTGTCCATCTTTCGGCAGGTTGTGTTTGTATGAGGGACCTGAAACACTGCCTGTATGAACGACAGTCTTCGATGAGTCTTCACGTCGAATCTCAATTTCCGTGGTTGGTGTTGGTGATTCCCATGTAAACTCTTCGCCTTCATACATGACTGCGCCATGAGACGGATTGATTTGTGCGGGCTGCAGATTCGCGAGTACTGCCGCAGATTTACCGTCGCTAGAAAGCTCTGTATATGTGTGTGGTTTGAGACCTACATGCCGGGTGACAAGACTCCCTGGCCAATGCACGACGATGCTGTCGATCGTTGTTGCTGGGAAACCCACATGTAAATCCTCAGTCATTTGCGACATGCGTCCGCCACTGACTGTGCCGGGCAGCCAACGCGCGTAGCTTTCACCACCAGCGTACAAGATGATGCGTGCACCATAGCCAGAAGAGTTCTTTCCGGATCGCACATCACGCAAGCGCACGGTGATGGAGCTGCCTGCCTTAGGATAGTCTGTGGAGCTACCAGACTTTGGCAGGTCGTTACGGAAGAGCTTAACGCGCTCAGTTCCACTTGCACAAATCAGATCCATGTCGCCGTCGCGATCGTAGTCGAGTCGGCAGGCTGTCCAAGCCCCATGAATGAACATGCCTGATTCCCACGTGACGTCGTCGAATCGGCGTCTGCTAGGGATGGAATGTTTGCTCCCAAGGTAGAAGTGGGCCGGACGATTAGCGCCCGCTCCGAAGGCCTCGTAGGAGATCTGACCGTGCCAGACATCAGTGTAACCGTCATGATTGAAGTCAGCAGCACACACGCCTGCATTCATTTCTTTGAATGCGATGCCATGCCACACATAGCCATTTCCGCGAAAAGCAGCATCATTGGTGAAGTTCCAGTTCGATGATGCACCGCCATTGATTAGCATGAGCGTTGGATTGGAATACTGTGCACGTGAATCAGGGTGTCCGAGATTTCCGACGATCAGATCAACATTGCCATCGTTGTTTACATCGGTCCATTCCGAACCCATGCCGTGACCAAAGTACTGCGGTTGTGTTGTCGGGATGCCCTGCGCTCCGGTTTCCCTTGAAACCTCAGTGAACGTACCATCGCCGTTGTTGCGATACAGTCTATCAGGAGCTAGGCGATACGTTGCTACGAAGATGTCGGTGCGTCCATCATTGTTGTAGTCGGTCAGTGAGGCACCCCATGTATCAAAGAAAGGGGCTGGTTCTCCCTTTGCGATGCCTGATGATGCAGTTACGTCAGTGAACTTCCAGTTGCCATCGTTACGCCAGAGCTTGTCTTGAAAGTACACCTCGTTGCCATTGGATTCCGATCGACCATTGCCTAAGAAAAGGTCAAGGTCTCCGTCGTTTTCGATATCGAGCCAAAGTGCTGTCACGAGGGGCGCGTTGTTCGTCAACCCTGATGAGGCTGTTACATCTGTGAACTTGCCCGCACCATCATTTCGCCAGAGTTTTTCGCTACCGAAGCCCCCTGCAACAAAACAGTCTACATCGCCATCGTTATCCGCATCCGCCCATGCCGTAGGAGCTCCTGCGGCAAACGGAGCATCAATCTTCTCGAACGTGCCTCCTTTATTGCGGAAGAACTGTCCTGCCACATAGAGATCATCGTACCCATCCCGATCCCAGTCCACCAAGCTGAGTTGGTCTGTCTTGAGAGCGTTCGTGCCTGAGGGAAGGCCCGCCTCTGCTGTGACATCGACCCAGGTAGGGGGCTTGCGATATGCCGGCGTATCATCAATGATCAGGCGCACCATATAGTCGCCCTTGGCGAGATAATAGATGCCTGGAATGTTGAAGAAGTTTGGGTTCGGGGATACAGGGTCGTACTGGTAGGAGGTTGTCGGGCTTTGTCCATTGTTGTCTTGTCCCCAGCGCGGACCGTTGGCCGACATAACATGTTGCACTACGACGCGTTCATTCCCATCGATGCGAATGCCCTGACCACTGAACATAATGGTCTTCCAGCCAGGTCCGGTAACATCTGTAGTCGCTATTCCCAATGTGTTGTACGAGAAGCAATACTGCGTCGGAGGAATTGTACCCTCCGAGGCATCGCCTGTGATGCGGACTTCGTCTTGGCCTGTGCCAGCCCCGTAATAGATCATGACTCCGATGATGGAGCATGGTGTGTTGGGGGAGATGATGATCGATTCCTCCCAGCCCTCGCGCGCGGGATTGGTCGACCCAAATACGCCGTTATCGATGCGGATTGTATCCGGTGCTGCTGTGGCTGTTAACGTTGCCAACAAGAGTATTGGCAGGATAAACCATGGGCGAATAGACATACGGGGCCTCCACGTTGATGGGGCCAAAATACGAGCTCAAGGGGATTCAGGGAATCCTAGATGGAGTTGAAGGCTGCGATGTAGCGCAAGATGATTAGGGTTAACGCCAGAAGAAGTCCACCCACATTGATCAAGGTAAACACATACGCCGCGGCACTTGGCCCTAGTGGCCAGAGGATCGTGAGCATTGAGCCAGGAGAAGGCAGTTGTGAAAGCTCGATGTTCTGCACGGGCTTGCCCGTGGAGTTCGCGATCGTAATCAGTTTCTTGAGCCGCTTTGTTTCGCGCATATACTCCATGCCCCAAAGTGTTAGCAGCACAAAGTAGATCATCGTTTGCCCACTACGCAGCGTTTTGAGTACCTCATGATCGATCCAGCCCAAGACTTGGAATCCGTAGATCAGGATCCAGTAACAACCGGCGCAGGCAAAGAGCCACTTTACAGGGCGGGAAAACAGGCGTTGCTGTCGAAGGTAAGGGGCAAATGAGGCATGTAGCATACGGCGCGGTGGGGCATGGTGAGAAAAAACAACAGCGCGATCATAACACAATGACCACGCTGTTCGTTTCTGGTTTCTATGTCGGAGCAGAATTATTCTGCTGCTGCCTCTGGGGCTGCTTCTTCCGCAGGTGCTTCTGCTGCAGGTGCTTCTTCGACTGGTGCTGGTGCTTTCGCTGCTTCAGCCTTTGCACGTGCACGGTCTGCACGACGCTGCTTTAGGCGTGTGTAGCGAGAAGCTGCAACTTCGCGATGCTTTGCTACTGCTGCTTCGATCTCTT
>CAZAGH010000036.1:0-16272 GCA_964484755.1 uncultured Melioribacter sp.
ACGCCCGGAGGTATGAGGCCCGTTGTAAGCCCACCCGGTGATGATGGCGCAACGTCAGCCGCCAGACCATGCTGATGCATCGCGCTACCTGCATGCGCAATGAAGCCCTCTGGGGATGGTTGGATCTCAACGGCAGACATGCGGATCACGTAAGCGCCGAGGATAAGCAAGACAGCAGCGACGACCGTATGTTGACGAGTTGTCATGGGACTTGATAGATAGACTTCGGTGCGATGCTCAAGATCAAGATCATGATGGCTAGCCATCCAACTACTTTGCGACGCGTTGAGAGTGGCGATTCATCAGCGATCACAGGGTGTTCGATCTTGATGAACAAGCGAACCATGATAAGCCAGAATGTCCATACCTCACCCAGTGAGAAGAGCCACGGGGCTCGCGAGATTACTTCACCAAGTGTTGGGTCAACTGAGCTGCGCAGCCACAGAACCCACGGCGAGAATTCTGCTGGATTGAAATCTACTGATAGCAGTGTATGAACGAGTCCAACAAGCCACAGCAGTGCCAGGACGAACATGATCCACCATAGGATGCGCCCGACTGTGTGCTGACGCTTGCCGATGAGTGCGTAAAGAACATGACCACCATCGAGTTGTCCGAACGGAAGCAGGTTGAGCGCCGTCACAAACAATCCAAACCATCCCACACAGAGAAACGGATAGTGATAGATCTCGTTCATCGGCGGAACAAATACGACTCCATCAAAGACCCATCGAAAGAATGAAAACAGGAGCGTATCGCCGAATGTGAGACCCGTATCGGAAAAGCCGTTGACGAGAATCTCGGGATGAATTGCATAGAGATACTCCGGTCCCGGCAGCGTTAGAAAACCTACCAGAAGAATCGCAATGCAGACTACAAAACCAGCAATCGGACCCGAGACGCCGATATCGAATAACTGATCTTTCGTCATCATCGGTGTACGCGTACGAATCACGGCACCGAATGTTCCAAACGGCATGATCGTAGGCGGCACCGGAATCACAAATGGAAGCGACGACGGGAGCTGATGTTTATAGGCGGCGATGTAATGACCATACTCGTGCGCCAGTAGAAATGTCATCGTAAGCACAGCATAGGAGAGACCAGCAGGCCAGTTTGCGATCTCCAGGGGGTTTACACCAACCCACTGCGCGCCTGCCATCATACACGTAATGAACGTAGCTATGACCAGCAGTACATGGATCGCAATCTCCTTAACTGTAGGGGGCGTCCACCGGGACATGATCGAACGTGGTGCTGAAGGATCGAACCGTTGATAGCCCACAGAGTTATTCTCCTTCGTGATGCGTCTTCTCAGGACGCATCTGTGGGAAGAACAGCACGTCACGAATGGAGTCGTTGTTCGTGAGCAACATCACAAGCCTATCGATTCCAACGCCCAGGCCAGCTGTTGGCGGCAGGCCGACGTCGATGGCGTGCAAGAAGTCTTCATCTACGACCATCGCTTCATCGTCACCTGCGGCGCGAATCAATGCTTGGTCTTCGAGTCGAGCGCGCTGATCAAGCGGGTCATTTAGCTCTGAGAATGCATTGGCAACTTCCTTGCCCATGATGAACAGTTCAAATCGCTCAACAAGGCCTGTCTCGGTCTGGTGGGCCTTGGCTAGCGGCGACATCTCTACGGGATAGTCCATGACGAACGTTGGCTGGATCAAATGCGGCTGCACCTTGACGCTGAAGATCTCATCAAGGATCTTCATTGCACTGGCGGCCGGATCAACATCCACATGAACGCTCTTTGCGGCAGAGAGCAGTTCCTCGCGCGAAAGTCCCCGAAGATTCAAGCCCGTATGCTCTTGGAAGAGATCAAACATCTTTTTCTTGGCGAACGGACGTGCGAACGAGATTTCTGTCCCCTGAAACTCAACCGTCTCCGAGCCACATGCATTGAGTACGATGGTATTGAAGAGCTCTTCAACCATCTCCATCATCCAGATGTAGTCTTTGTATGCAACGTATATCTCGAGGGCTGTGAACTCAGGATTATGCGTCTTGTCCATCCCTTCATTTCTGAAGTTCTTCGAGATCTCGTAGACGCCCTCAAAGCCCCCTACGACAAGACGCTTTAGATATAGCTCATCAGCGATACGTAGATACAGGTCAACATCAAGTGCATTGTGATGCGTAACAAAGGGGCGTGCAGTAGCACCGCCATAGATCGGTTGCAGAATAGGCGTCTCAACCTCGATCCAACCGCGCTCATCAAAGAACGAACGCATCGTGCGAATGATCTGTGAACGCTTGATGAATGTTTCCTTGATATCTGGATTCGCGATCAGGTCCAGATAGCGCTTGCGATAGCGCTGTTCCTTATCAGCGATAGCGTCGTAACGCGTTACCGTGCCGTCTTCGTTGACTTCTTCCTTACCTACCGGTATAACCGTAATGCTCTTTGTAAGCATCGTGAACTCGCGTGCATGGACACTAATCTCGCCCATGCGCGTGCGGAAGACAAAGCCCTCAATACCAAC
Source organism: uncultured Melioribacter sp. (assembly GCA_964484755.1). Classification (GTDB taxonomy): domain Bacteria; phylum Bacteroidota; class Ignavibacteria; order Kapaibacteriales; family Kapaibacteriaceae; genus UBA10438. Next base: position 2,493 of record CAZAGH010000036.1, read on the forward strand.
GATGTCGCCAATGTCATAGAGGCGCAGAAGGTCGTAGGCCTCACCAAGGTCATCTTTCTTGAGATAGATCTGGATGCGTCCGGAGACATCCTGGATATGACAGAACGAGGCCTTACCCATCTTGCGAATTGCCATGATCCGTCCGGCAACCCGCACAGAGCTGAGAGCATCCGGCTGTTCATCGCTGAAGTTTGCGAGAATCTCGGCTGCGTGATGCGTTCTGTCGAACGAAACCGGGTATGGATTGATCCCTAAGGAACGAAGTTCGTGGAGCTTCTCAATCTTGATAAGCTCCTGCTCATTCCGCTGCACACTTGACATCGATGACAGTCCTTGTTATTCGGTTTTATGATTGTTGCAAAGATAGCCGTTGGGCGCGGGCCTGGTACAGGATGATGCCTGCCGCTACTGATGCATTCAGTGACGACACATTGCCGAGCATCGGGATCTCGACAAGCACGTCACATTGTGCTTGTACGCTTGGGTGAAGTCCTTCACCCTCGTTTCCGATGACAATGATCGTAGGGCCGCCGTAAACGGCATCGGTATACTTTGCCGTGGCGGGAACGGCAGTTCCAACGATATTCCAACCATGCTGTTTGCAGTACTTTAACGTCTCTGAAACCCGGGCAACTTTTGCAATCGGCAACGTCTCGAGTGCACCGGCAGAAGATTTGATTGCAACAGGTGTGATTGGTGCGCTGTATTTGCTCGGCAGAATACATCCATAAACACCGGCACCGTCTGCACTGCGGGCTATGGCCCCAAGGTTGTGTGGATCTGTAATACCGTCGAGCACAAGCAGAATTGGGTCGCTACATGAGGCACGAGCCCCTTCGAGCATCTCATCAAGGGATATCGACGGCTTTGATGCACGCAACGCGATAACGCCCTGACTGTCGTTGTGCGCAAGCCCAAGTGAGCGCTCAAGTTCTGAGAATTTGCGCCGGTCCATTGTGGAGCAAACAACACCGCGCTGTTGTGACTCTGCGCGAATTGCCACAATGGGGCCTCCCTCTGCGCCATAGGCGATGAGGATTTTTTCAATCATAGCGCCTGATTGCAGGGCTTCATAGACCGCTCTGCGTCCGGCGACGTAGTGCGAAATGTCGTGTGATGCAGAACTCATTGATAGGTGGCTAACACGTCAGAAAAGTGACATCCAAACTCGGCGACGTCTGTGAAGGTATTGTACAAGGGGGCTGGTGAGATACGAATCACATCAGGTGTGCGCCAGTCCACGATCACTCCACGTGCGATCAACGCCGTGAAGATCTCTCTGCCGTGCCTGTCGAATCGTACACTGAGCTGCGCCCCACGATGTGAGCGTTCTGGTGGTGTGATGATTCGGATCCAATCGCGGTCGCCGATTACATCCGTGATAACCTCTTCGAGGAACCCCGTGAGCGCATCGCGCTTTCGGAAGATGTTCTCCATGCCTGCTTCAACAAAGATCTCCAGTGAAGCACGCATGGCAGCCAGCGGAAGAACCTGAGCATTGGAAAGCTGCCAGCCGCCAGCGCCGTAACTCGGTGAAAAATTCTTTGCCAGATCAAATCTTGTGGACTCTTCATTGCCCCACCATCCGGCAAGTCGTTGCAGCGAGGGTATCTGGGCAAAACGCTCGTGAACGAATAGACCACCAACAGCGCCAGGACCTGAATTCAAATATTTATAGGAGCACCATACGGCAAAGTCTACGTCCCAATCATGGAGTTTGAGCTCCACGTTGCCGACAGCATGAGCAAGGTCGAAACCAACAACAGCTCCAACTTCATGTCCAACTCGTGTGATCGTTTCCATATCAGCACGTGACCCGTTATAGAAATGCACCCCGCTGATCATAACAAGGGCGATCGATGAGCCATGTGCTCGCAGAGCCTCGATGATATCTTCCGGCGAAGCAAACTCACCGTTGGCTGGGCCGACCTCGATCATAGCATCATCGGGATCGTATCCACGAAAACGCAGATGAGTCTCAACAGCATATCGGTCTGATGGGAACTCCTTCTGCACAATCAGGATCTTATGTCGCTCGGGTGTAGGGTTGTAAAACGATGCCATCATAAGGTGGATGTTCACTGTCAGAGTGTTCATCGGGACCACTTCATGCGGCTTTGCACCCACAATCGTTGCAAGGGGCTCAGCAAACCACTGATGGTACGAAAACCATGGCCTGCGAGCGTGAAAATGTCCCTCTACGGCGTAATCCCGCCAATCCTCTAGTTCTTCGCGCACGTATGGCTCTGCAGTCTTTGGCTGCAATCCGAGCGAATTACCACAGAAGTACAACGCTTGAGCAGCACCGTGTTTCGGGAAGTAGAATCGATCACGAAAAGGGGCAAGTACGTCGGCCATATCGTTCTCGTGAGCACGAGATAGCCATGATTGACGTAGTTGTTCTGTAACGTTTGCCATTTGTATACGTCGTTATTGTTCCAGTCGAGTTACTAATTTGCATTTTCTTTTCGCACGCGGAGTTGAGCATGAAGCTCGCAGGTTTGGTACGCAACAGCATCCTCTTGGCCACGCTCACACTGGTTGGCTGTGATGCTATTCATTTCATGGATCGTAAACGTACCATGGCCATGTCGTGCAGGCGTCCAACAGCCCAGTATCTGAACACTGCTGCCAGTATCTTCGACCAACATGGCTTCACTGTCGTCGAACGTAATGATAGTGAAGGTGTGATCGTGGCTCAGGATTCCATTGAAGAGCTTGAATACCGCTACACTGCTCTAGTTCGAACCTGGCGCGTCCATCACACCGGCGACTCGTTGTTCGTGGATGTCTACTCTGTTTCGACGCGCCTTGACGGAAGCGACGTAACGCAGACTTGGGATAAAAAGTGGTCTGGGGAAACAGTCAAGGCTTGGATGCGCCCCATCTTATCATCCCTCGAGTCGTCGTGCGGCGGTGCAACGCCACTTGGCCGCCCTTAGTTGAACGATCACAGCTGGATAAGCCCGTCGGGAATCTCCAACTCCATCATCAGCATGGCCGATGCAACAGTTTTTCCCTGAGCATCTAGTTTGAGAGATACTGTTCCGCCACCACCCAACGTGTTGTTGAGCACAAAGTTCACAGCCCAAAGGTTGGGTAGCTCGTAGCGCTCAACTTCACCAAGGCACAGACCAGCGAAGTACTCTTGCACACGTTCCTTCGTGAGGTATTGCTGCAAAACAGGGTACCATTCTGGCTTGTAAGCGATCACACCGCAGTTCGCTGCATCACCTTTGTCTCCACTGCGGGCATGGGCTATTTGTGAGAGTGTAAGTTTCATGCTGCAAAATACGAAGCAAGCGTCTCGTGCGTCTTGACTGTCGAAAAAGCGGTAACTTTGCGCCGGAGGCAACCATGAATCGGATCATGTTTAAGTCAAAACTTCACAGAGCTCGCATCACCCAAGCAGATCTCTATTATGAGGGAAGCTTGACGATCGATGTTGAGCTTATGGAGCTTGCAGACCTCGTAGCGTACGAGAAGGTCTCTGTTGTCAATATCAACAACGGAGAGCGCTTCGAGACGTACGTTATTCCCGGCACAGCGGGCAGCAGAGACATCTGCCTCAACGGCGCTGCTGCGCGCAAAGGCCACGTCGGCGATGAGGTGATCATCATCAGCTACACATCGCTGTCCGACGAAGAAGCCCGCACCTGGAAGCCCACGGTGGTCCTTGTGAACGAAGAAAATAATCCTGTATCTGTTGACAAGAGCGTCGAGGCGTATACCAAGATGCCCCGCAACAACTGACCAAGACCCATGTCGAAACCACTTGCCGTTGCCATCCTCGCTGCCGGACAGGGCAAGCGTATGGGAAACCCTGACCTAGCAAAGGTCCTTCACCCTCTCCACGGTCGCCCCCTACTCGGTTACGTGCTTGATCAAGCTTCAACGCTGCATCCAGAGCACGTTGTGGTGATCGTTGGGCATCAGCGTGCAGCTGTCCAGGAATTTGTTTCATCGGCCATGCCTGCTGCTACATGCGTGGTTCAGGATCAGCAACTGGGCACGGGGCATGCGGTTCAGCAGACCCGCAGTGTTCTTGCCGGTGCCGATTGCGATGTCCTCATCCTTAGCGGCGACGTTCCACTACTAACCCAGCGCACATTGTCGGCATTTGCCGAACATCACAGAGCCTCCGGTTCCATTGTGTCTGTACTCTCCTGTGTTGTTCCCGATCCAACCGGTTATGGACGGATCATTCGCGACGCAGATGGCAATCTTGAGCGAATCGTGGAGCATAAAGATGCATCAGACCTTGAACGCCAGGTTGCCGAGATCAATTCAGGCATCTATATCGTGCACAGTAGCGACCTGTTCGATGCGTTAGCAGGACTCTCAAACAACAATGCTCAGGGCGAATACTACCTGACCGATATCATTGGCATCCTGCAGTCACAAGGCAGGAGCGTTTCTGCCTGGTTAGCCCCCTCGTGGGAGGAGCTTCATGGTATCAACACTATCGCAGATCTTGAGCGTGCTGCACAGATTCTTTCTGAAAGGGGCTTTCAGTGATTCAAGCAATCGACCATGTTGGCATAGCCGTGCGTGATATTGAGGCTAGCAAAGCGCTCTACAGCAAGCTTTTTGGCGTTAAGGAGTTTCACGAGGAAACGGTTGAAGCTGTGCGTGCTACGGTGGCTTCATTCATGATCAACGGAGTGCGTATCGAGCTCGTATCGCCTCTTGCAGAAGACACGCCACTAGGCAGGTATCTGGCAAAGAACGGCGACGGACTCCACCATGTGGCATTTCGCTCATCTGACATCAACAGCGACATTCAAGAACTTAAGCATGGAAGTTTTGACTTCGTCTACGACGAACCGATTCCTGGCGCGCATAACATGCTCGTGACATTTCTTCACCCAAAAACAACGGGCGGAGTGTTGTTTGAACTCTGCGCACCCAAGCCATAATCATGAGTAGACTAACTCTTCTTCGCCACGGTCAGTCACAATGGAATCTCGAGAATCGCTTCACAGGCTGGGTCGATGTTGATCTAACGCCAGACGGAGAAGCTGAGGCGCGTCGCGCCGGAGCTCTTCTGTCGGATGTTCCTGTTGACGTGCTCTTCACCTCGGTTCTCAAGCGAGCTATGAGAACGGCAGAGATCGCATGTGCTGAAGCTGGGCTGCATGACATCCCAACGCATCGCGACGAGGCGTTAAATGAACGTCACTACGGCGACCTGCAGGGCTTGAATAAGGCCGAGACTGCGCAGAAATTCGGTGATGAGCAGGTGCACATTTGGCGTCGATCCTTCGATGTGCCGCCACCAAATGGCGAATCTCTCAAGGACACGCTGGCACGCGTCGAGCCGTACTACCGTGAACACATCGTCCCGCTCCTACAACAAGGTAAGAACGTCCTCGTTGTTGCCCATGGCAACTCACTTCGATCACTGATCATGTTTGTCGAACACCTTTCTCCAGAAGAGATCCTCAAGACAGAGATCGCAACTGGAGAACCTATCACCTATGAACTTGATACCAACCTGGACGTCATCAACAAGACCATCCTTCACAAGAGCACGTAACATCGCATTCGTTGCCGCGTTGCTGTGTTCATTTCATGCACGCGCGCAAGAAACGTCGCCCGTTCTCCGTGCGATGGAAGCTGAGCTGCAGCGCACCATGAGCGGACTAACGTCTGCAACGCCTGCCCCCTACTTTGTTGCATACTCCATCACTGAGGTTTCGTCGACACTGATCTCGGCTTCCATGGGTGCTCTTGACGCTGATATCACAACAAAGCGTCGAATCTTGGATGTCGATCTCCGTGTTGGCTCACACAAGCTCGATAACACCCGCAGCATTCGCGGTGTGGCATTTGAGATGGGAAGGGGCACGCGCGGCGTCGAGATGCCGCTCACAGACGACGAGCGTGCATTACGCAGCGTGATTTGGTCTGCCACCGACAAGGCATACAAGTCTGCCGCAGAACGCTACGGCAAAGTGGTGACCAATCTTCAAGTCAAGGTGAAGGAGGAAGATTCCTCGGCCGACCTTTCTCAGGAGCAGGCGCATAGATACATTGGTCCAATTCAACCGCTGGTGTTTGACACAACCCTCTGGCGCGAACGTGCGCGAGAACTCAGTGCTATGTGTGCTGGTAAGGAGCACATCTTAACGGGCAAGGTCACGTTCCAGGCAGAGAACCTGGTGAAGTATTTTGTCAATACCGACGGGTCACGGATCCAGACGTCAGAACCAATCGTAAAGATGTTCGTGATCGTCAAGAGCAAGGCAGACGATGGCATGAGCCTGCCATTGTATGAGAGCTACTCGGCCTACTCAACCGACCGTCTTCCATCGATTGCAGAGCTAGAAGCAGATGTTACACGGTTGCTCAACCTCTGCGCTCGCCTTCGTACCGCACCATTGATGGAGACCTACACCGGGCCGGCGATCCTCTCGGGCCGCAGTGCTGGCGTGTTCTTCCACGAGATCTTCGGGCATCGAGTCGAAGGGCACCGTCAAAAGGACGTCAATTCCAGTCAGACCTTCAAACCCTTCCTTAACAAGAAAATCCTACCGGAGTTTATCAGTGTCGTGTTCGACCCTACACGCAAGGAGCTGGGTGGGAAGGATATTGTTGGCGCATTTTTGTTTGATGACGAAGGCATGCCGGGCAAGCGGGTTGTTGCTGTTGACAGTGGAGTCTTCAAGAGCTTTCTTACCAATCGGAGTCCAATCGAGAACTTTCCGAACTCGAATGGTCACGGCCGACGTCAAGCGGGCTTGAAAACCGTTGCGCGTCAGTCCAATCTGATTGTCGAGGCCCGCAAGCAAGTTCCTTACGACACCCTTCGAGCGATGCTTCGCAGCGAGTGCATCAAGCAGGGCAAGGAGTTTGGTCTCTTGTTCGAGGATATCCAAGGGGGCTTCACCTTTACCGGCCGTACCGTTCCGAATGCCTTCAATGTTCAACCACTGGTGGTCTTCAAGATCTATGCAGATGGGCGTCCAGATGAACTTGTTCGCGGGGTTGACCTCATCGGTACTCCGCTTACAACATTCAACAACATTGTGGCAGCAGCCGACGACATCGGCATCTTCAATGGCGTCTGTGGTGCTGAATCTGGTGGCGTGCCAGTAAGTGCCAGCTCACCTAGCTTGCTGGTTTCAACCATCGAGGTCCAAAAGAAACAAAAGTCACAGGCGAAGCCACCCCTTCTTGCCGACCCAACAGTGCGCACGACAGGAGGTCAGCCATGAATCGACTATACGTGATCGGGATCGCGTTGCTCGCTGCTACGCCCCTATGCGCTCAACAGATGAGCGAACAGGAAATCTTCCGCGCACTGCAACTCGAAATGCAGCGATCCATGCGCGAGCTGCGCATTGGTGAACTACCAGCCCCCTACCACATCGAATACCTTCTGCAGATCCGTCGCACGGTTAGTATGCATGCCGTGCACGGGGCTCTCGAGGACATTGATTCGGGAACACGTGCTGTGCTCTCTGTCCGCATACGTATTGGCTCGCCGAAGTTCGACAACACGAACTTCTTCGACGTTAGCCTGGGGTTCTTTGGATCGAGCGATGATGAAGAAGGATACAAGAACAGATTGATTCCGTTCGAGCTAAGTGCCGATATTCTGCGCCGTGAAGTATGGCTTGCAACTGATGCCTGCTACAAGCAGGCAGTTGAGATTTACTCGAAGAAAGAATCAACGCTTAAGAATCGCACACGCAAAGACACGACGTGGGACTACCGCATTGCTCAGCAGTATACAGTCAATGACCTGCGCAGCAGTGTCTACAAGCCGAATGCAGCACAGCTTATCGAGCGCGCGCAGCGCCTGAGTGCCATCTTTCGTGTTTATCGGAAAGTGCAGGCTTCACGAGTTGGCATCGAGGTGATTCCCAAAGAAACGTTCTATATCAGCTCAAGCGGATCTCGCAGTCATAAGGTAGAATGCAGCGCCGGACTTGAAGTTATTGCAACAACACAAGCTTCTGACGGCATGCCTCTGGCACAGACGTATGCGACATATGCGCGCACACCCGATGAGTTTCCGTCTATGGATTCGCTGCGTAAGAGTGTAACAACCGTTGCTCAAGTGTTGTCCGATCTTGTTGATGCTCCAATGATTGAGGCGTATTCAGGTCCGCTCTTGTTTGAAGGTCAAGCTGCCGGCACACTTATTGGTCAGTTCTTTGCGCCCAACCTTGTTGCGCAGCGCCAGCCCCTTTCCGAAGGCGGCTTCTCAACTAATGAGCGTACGATGGCCTTTCAGAACAAGATCGGAGCGCGTGTTCTCCCCGAGTTTATCTCGGTGAACGCAGATCCGTTGATGTCATCCTACAACGGCATACCGCTAACCGGACACTACCTCGTCGATGATGAGGGTGTTCCAGCGCAGAATGTCGAGCTTGTGAAAAAGGGTTATCTCCAGACACTTCTCTCCTCGCGCGTTCCGACCAAACGGATAGACTCAAGCAATGGACATCAGCGTGGAGGGGGCTCGATGTTCAGTATCATCTCGATGAACTGTCTTGATCCCAAGAAGTCAAAGACTGCAGGTGAAATGAAGAAACACCTTCTCAAGTTGGTGAAGGACCGCGCACTACCCTACGGCATCATCGCACGGTTGGCGATGGATCAGAATCTATTGTTCACCGGCGTGTTTCGTCAGACCGGATCCGATCTACCGATCTCGCAAGGCGAGGGCAAGCTTGGGCTTCTTCGTGCCTACAGGGTCTACCCTGACGGACGTGAGGAATTGATTCGGGGCGTGGAGGCAGCCGGTATCGCGCCGTCGCTGTTCAAGGACATCTTGGCGGTGTCGAAACAGAAGTCGGTTCACAACTTTCTTGCTCCAAGCGTAGTGCCATCGTTCATCAGTGGTGGGGCTGCCTATGTCCAGGCATCGATCATCACACCAGACATCTTGATCGAGGACGTCGAGGTACGTCCGCTCGAGGGCGACATGCCGAAACCACCCGTCCTCGGCAATCCGGTTGCGGGCAATTAATCGATCGTGTAACGGACGCCTGCGTAGACCATTTGCGGATCCATCGGGCCCCATGTGAGTGAAGCATCGAAGTACGTCCCAAAGGGGCTCTCCGTACCAAGAATCGGATTTGACTGGATGAAGTTCGTCGCATTCTCAATGCCGACATACAACTCCATTGCGCCAAACTTTCTCGTCACCTGTCCGTTCACGCGCCAGTACCCAGGAAACTCTGTCTGCAACTGATAGCGGGTGATGTTACCCTCGGTTGTTGGCAAACGTCCAGGACCATTCCACGACACCGTTGCATCAAACTGCCAGTTTGTTGGTGCATAGGAGATCGTATTCAGCACACGAAGTCTACTCATCATCGGACGCTGCTGCATCATGCCATTGTAAGGGGCTTGCACATCAACCCAGCGCACTGCACTCAGAAGGTCAAGCGCTGGCAACGGTGAGAACATTGCCTGTATCATAACGTTGGTTGCAAAGCTCTCTCCGCTAAGATTCGTAAGCCACACCTCACGGACAGAACGATCATAGTCAACGACCAACTGGTTGGTAAACCGTGTGTGATAGACTTCTGCATCAAGCGTCAATGGCCTATCGGCGACTGTTAGATACGTGGTCAGTGAGGCACCTAGATTCCATGAATCCTCGGGACGAAACGTAGAATCAAAGTTTACCTGGCGTGAGTTGATAAACGATGATACATTCTCGGTGATCACCGCTGGCACTCTCCAGCCACGGCCTACCGATGCTCGAAGGTGGACATTCTCAACCATATTCCACTTCAGATGCGCTCGCGGCACAAAACGTGATCCATACATATTGTGCCAATCATTACGCACACCGCCAAGGATAGTCAGATTCTTCGATGGCTCGTAAGTAGCTTCTGCATAGACCCCAGGGACGTGTTCTGTGCGGTCGTATCGATTTCCGTAGATCGTGATTCCCGGCTCCAACAACGACTCACGCACATTATCGTACAGGTACGATAGCCCTGTTACAATCTTGAACTGTTTCGTAAACGGCAGAGCGGCAACACCACGCAGCTGCAGTGTTTGCTGCTCGCCATGCGCGGCCCTCGTGCCAAATTCCGAGTGTTGCTCATGTACCGATCCTGCCGCTACAAAGGACAATCCACTCCCCTCTTCAAGGTCCTCAAACGGATTGAGAAGGCCAAACTTGATAATTGTCTCAAGTCTCTGAATATCCGTCGAGATATCATAGAGCGGCATCGAATCACCGTGACGCTGCATATGCGCACCATGAACGGGGCTCTGTCCGGATTCATACCGATCCAAGAATCCGCGAACTAGAACCTGCCATTCGATCTCATCATCGTTATACATCCATCGATGTACGAGGTTTGCCTGTCGGAACGTAGGGCTATCAGCGAAGCCGTCATTGTTGTTATCCTGCCCCATGTCCATCTTTCGCAGGTGCGCCATGGTCATGGTTGAGAGTTCATCCGAGATTTGCTGAGCCCCATACACATTGATCTCATAACGCTCCATGGTGTTGGCGTAGGCATTTACGTACAACGATGGCGCTGTGCGTGGATTGTGCAGGCAGATGTTGATCTGTCCGGTCATGGCCTCATAGCCCGTGGTAACCGAAGAAGCCCCCTTAGAGATACTGATCGACTCCATAAACGGGCCCGGGATGTGGTCGAGTCCAAAGGGTAGCTCAAGCGAGCGCACTGTTGGCACTGCCTCGATGAGAAACTGCGTATAGACGCCGCGCAGCCCTAGGAGCTGAATCTGCTTGGCACCGCTGACGGCATCGGCAAAGGAAACCTCGACGGATGGATTCTTTTCAAATGACTCAGCAAGTGAGCAACAGGCCGCCTTCGTAAGGTCCTTCTTTGAGATCGTTTCCGTCTTGATTGGGGATTTGGTAATTGTTGGCCCAGACTCAGCATCAACCTCTATCTCTGACATCACCTCTGACTGTAACTGGATGGTGATCGTATCTGAGGAGGGGGCGGGCAAAGTCACAGTCGAATATCCAACCGCACGACATATCAGAGAGTCGCTGCCTTGCCGACGTACTATGGCGAAACGACCGTACTTGTCGGTAGTAACACCTGACTTTGTTAGCGCACCAGATATTGAACCCTGCCACCGAACTGCGGCACCAGGAATAGGTGATCCATCCGCCCCTGCAATGACCATTCCACGCAGCGTATCCCCCGCAGACCTCCGCCCCTGAGCCTGTCCATCGACGGCAATCAGGCCACAGCAGAAAACGAGGGCAATCTGGATAAAAAAGACGTGGTGACGCATAGCGCAATAGTACGGAAAACGGTGGTGATTAGTATATTTGGCACGTATGAAACGATTGCTAACAGCCTTGTTTGTTGTCCTCTCGCTCGTGGCGAGCGTACAAGCAGTGCAACTATCTCTGCAGTACTTCCAGGCGAAGTCCAACGGTAACTCTATCGTTGTTGAGTGGAAGTCTGCAACAGAGGCCGATGTAGCGCACTACGAGGTGGAGCGTGCAGGCGCAGACAAGCAGTTCCGCTATGTGGCAACTGTCTCTGCCAAGGGCAGCAATCAGTCCTACTCATTTAAAGATGACGAAGCCTTTGGTAAGGGCGATGGTGAAAAGAACATCACAGCCAACTACTTTACCTACAGGCTCAAGGTCGTCGCACAAGACAAGAACGTATCATACTCCAACACTGTGGGTGTCGTGCACAACGTGAGCGGCATCAAGCGGACGTGGGGTATGATCAAGGAAATGTTCCGGTAATTGTCAACGTGATCCAGTTACGTAGCACACTCTCAGCGCGAATAGGGGCGATCCTGTTCGCGCTTTGTTGTTGGTACCTGCCGCTGAGTGCCGACGATAACCTTCCTGCTGACCGCTGCGGATTTGGTGATCGGGCCTCAAAGAATCGGGTTCGAATCAACCAAGACGTCCAGATCCTCGGCACGCGGCCACCACTTCCAGAGTTTGCTCAGTCGGGTGATGGACGGTTCCGCGTCCACTATGCTAGTAAAGGCAAAGATGCTGTCGATACAACCGATATCAATAGCAACGGCATCCCAGACTATGTAGACGAGTGCCTTACGGCCTTAGACAGATCGTGGAAGTTGGAGATCGATACGTTGGGATATGCTGAGCCACCGACAGATGACACCGCTGGTGGTAGTAGCGCAATAGACGTGTATCTACGTGACCTCGGCCGTGAAGGATACTACGGCATCACAAATCTCGACCGCCTGCTGGCCTTAACTCCTTCCGAGCGTTACACGACGTGGATGGAGATAGACAACAACTTTAGTCCGACAGACAGCACGTGGTCGGGCAAACAGTCGTATTCCACATTTGGCGTCGACGCCCTGCGTGTAACGTGTGCTCATGAGTTACATCACGTGATCCAAAACGGCTCTTATGGCTTCAGCGTCCAACATCGTATGATCTACGAGTTGTCGTCGACTTGGATGGAGATGCGTGCTTATCCTGAGGTTCGCGACTGGGCCGTCTGGGCTTCGTATCTGCTCACGCGGCCAGAGTTATGGCCATTCTCCAAATCCAATGCTCTCAACGGATACTGCTGGGGTTGGTTTGGCAACGTCCTGACGAACAATCAGCGTGATCTTATGAAGGCTACCTGGAATGTAGTTGGGCAAGGGTCTGATCCTTTCGCAGCCCTGATCACTGCGTGTTCATTGGCGGGCACATCGTTGAACGAGCTGTTCTGTGCATCACTATCGAGTTTGTATCATACTGGCAAACGAGGCGACAGGAATCCGTACCTGCCGGAGGCGCATCTCTTGCCTGAAATCAAATTCGCCTCCGACATCAACGTTGACGGTATCGGTGAGACCATCTCGGCAAGTGTTCGTCCGTTCGAGATTCGTGCATCCCGAGCAAATGTTCCATCGCGTGCAGGCGAACCTGTGAGCATGGGACTTGTGACAGCTTGGTCAACACCGGCCAGTATTCTGTTGCGTCCCGACTCCGTGGTGACAGTATCGATCGGCTACACACCTAATCCTGTTGCGAACGACGAAGCTATTCCAGGTTCATCTTGGGGCATCCGATATACCCCGGTTGAATCACTCTGCCGCTACAGCAGTGGCATTCAATTGCTGTCGACACTAGCCCCCTACCCACAGCCGTATGAGCTTTCGGCGCACAGCCTGCTCTATGTGCCTGTGTCAGGTGCATCAGCGGGAGCAGAGGTTCGGCTTCAGCTTTGCGACCTTGGGCTGCGTCCACTTACAACAGAGCTGGTTACAACAGTAGATATCCATGATGACCGCCTAGTGGCAAAGCTCCCCCTTACCGATCAACTGACACCAGGTGTGTATCTAATCACCGTAGGTCAGAATTCTGTGGAGACGATTATTCACAAGATCGTGGTCAAGCGATGAATACGCTTGTTGCTCGGGGGATATCGAAATCCTTTGGGAAACGCTCGGTGCTCGGCAACTTCAGCCATGAGTTTGCTGGTGGGGCGATCACTGGGATCATCGGACCAAACGGCAGTGGAAAGTCAACATTGGCAAAGATCCTGGCAGGCTTACTTCGTCCCGATACGGGAGACGTAGAACTTCGGCTAGCCAATCAGATTATCGAACGTGTCGACATCCCCTTCCACTGCGGCTACGTAGCTCCGTATTTAACACTGTATGATGAATTCACGCCACAAGAATTGTTGTCCATGCATGGGGCTTTTCACGGCATACAACTAGCCACCTCTGCCTGTGACGAGATTATCCAGCGTGTAGGCCTTGGTGCGCGAGCAACTTCACGCATGCGGACATTTTCCAGCGGAATGCGTCAGCGCGTCGCACTGGC
>CAZAGH010000037.1:0-16099 GCA_964484755.1 uncultured Melioribacter sp.
AGGCACGATCAATGCGTGAGCAGGTGTCGTCTGCTGCACGTAAGATCTGGAGATCGGGCACTGCTATCGGTGCACAGATCACGATGGAGGTTGTAGCCTTTTCGGCGGGTGGCATCATGATCGGCTGGATCGGTGCTACTGAGCTTGCCTCACATCAGATTGCACTCAACATTGGGTCGATAACATTTATGGTTGCCCTAGCTGGCGGCTCTGCTGCAACGGTCACCGTTGCTCAAGCTCGCGGCCGCAGCGATTGGACAGAAGTACGCGCCGAGGCCTTTACCGCCATAGTGTTTGTGACAATGTTTGAGCTGGTTACTGCTCTGGGTATCATTCTCATGAGAGGAATCTTGCCCGCCATCTACATCGACGACCCATCTGTGATAGCTCTTGCTGGAATTCTGCTCATCTATGTCGCTGCGTTTCAGCTGTTTGATGGCGTACAAGCCGTTGGGTTGGGAATCCTGCGTGGACTTGACGATACAAAGATCCCGACGCTTATCGCCTTCTGTTCATACACACTTGTAGCCCTGCCATTGAGCTATGTTCTGAGCACTCAAACGAGCCTGCGCGAGCAAGGCGTCTGGATTGGCTACGTTGTTGCCCTCATAATTGCAAGCACCTGCTACGTATATCGGATCCATCTGCAAACGAAAAAGGGGCAGGTGTCGTAACACCTGCCCCTTTGGGATTTCGGTTTTGCCGGAACGATTAACGAACGCTGATTGTGCGTGAGTTAACACCGCTCTCGTCAGTGAAGCTAACCATTACCACGCCTGACCAAGCCGAAGCGTTGATGCGGAGTGATGAGCCTTCTGCAACTTGCGTTGCAAGAACACGGCCTTGGAGGTCAACAACTGTTACAACCGTTGAAGGCTGAACTTGTGAGAAGACGATCTGGCTGTTAGCTGCATCAAACCATACACGTGCTACTTGACCGATTTCATCTTCAACGCCTGTTGATGTTGAAGCGTTCAGGTTAGCAACATTGTCTGTTGCGTCTGTAGCATCTGATGTGATCGTAAGCGTAGCTGTTGCACTGCCAAGCGTAGATGACTTGTAGCAGAGCTGACCTACAGCCTGTGAACCACCAGCTGGAATCGTGAATGGAAGAGCAGGAACTGTTGGTGTCGAAAGTGTAAACTTAGGATCGCTGATCTGGAGGTTCGTGATCGTGAGATCAACATTACCAGTGTTCTGGATCAACAAACCTGGATCTGGCTTGCACTTTTGAACATCGGCTGCAACTTCACCAGCATTCCAGTCTTCAACAACGATACGTGATACGCCACCCTTGCCGCTGAGAGCACATGTTACGTTACCACAAGCTGTCTCGACCGTGAGAAGATCATCATCACCGTTCTCAGATGCGAGTGTTGGTGTGTAGCTGAATGCGATATCGTGTGTGCCACCGTTTGGAGCAACGTTTACTGGAATGTTGTTGCCAGCCGTGATCGCGAAGCGTGTACCTGTACGAAGCGCGATGTTCGTGAGGATCATCGGACCATCGCCGTTGTTGGTGATCTTGACTGTGCCTTGACCAACATTTCCAACCTTTACAAGGCCAACATTCACTGATGATACAGAGATTGCTGGTGCAGCGGCTGCGATGTTGATCGACTGCTGTGTGAGGTTGCCCTTCCAGTCGAGTACTTCGATAACACAGCTGCCTGGCTTCGAAGCGTCCTTAAGTGCAACTTGGAACGTGCATGAGAATACAGGGTTGTCCTTCGGGAAGGTCTGTGTCGTAATCAGCGTCAGCGTTACGTTCGTAGCTGATGGATCGAGCGCCAAACGAATGCGCTGAATACCTGTCTCAACCTGATCCTTTTCACCTGGCGTTGGCTTCGGTGGGTTCGGGTTGTTACGGAGTTCTGTGGCAGTGAACTCACGTACACCGCAAGGAAGCGACGTCGCAGTGATGACTGGAGGCATCGTATCGATACCTGGTGTCACTGTCTGCGTACGATCGCCATCTGCTGCCGTAGCGCTAATGGCGAGCGCGGCGAATGCCGCAAGGAGGCAGAGTTTATGCATGACCAAATCCCTGAATGAATAATAGTGTTGAAATCGTTGTTTGAGTGATTGCTATTATACGAACAGAAAACAATTAGACAAAACAACAGTTTTACCCATTTGTTTATCGTTTTGCCCCCTATTCGACAGCACTAACATCACCAATTACAGTGCGGTATGCAAGGGGTCGGGGAAAAAAAACGGGAAATCGTAGCTTTGCAGCATGAACATCGGACACGTTGAAGTACACCAGGGCGTTCTGCTCGCCCCAATGGAAGACGTTACAGACCTTCCATTTCGGCAGGTTTGTAAGCGCTACGGGGCAGACATCGTCTACACGGAGTTTATCTCGAGCGACGGTCTGGTGCGTGATGCACGTAGGTCCATGGAAAAGCTAAGACTTGCAGAGAATGAACGCCCGGTTTCGATCCAGATCTTTGGTGGTGAGGAAGACGTCATGGTCGAGGCGGCAAGGCGTGCCGCCGAGGCTGGGCCAGACTTTGTGGACATAAACTTTGGCTGCTGGGTTAAGAATGTCGTTGTTCGCAACGCAGGCGCTGCCTTGCTCAAAGACCCACCGCAGATGCAGCGACTTACCCGTGCCATTGTTGATGCCGTAGACAAACCGGTTACCGTAAAAACACGTCTTGGATGGTCCCGAGATAGCATTGTTATCCTCGATGTGGCTCGGATGATCCAGGATGCGGGAGCTGCAGCATTAACTGTTCACTGTCGAACGCGAGACATGGGCCACGACGGTGATGCAGACTGGACATGGATTCCACGCATCAAGCAGGTTGTTGATATCCCCGTAATCCTCAACGGCGACGTCAAAACCCCCGAAGACGTCAAGCGTGCATTTGACCAAACAGGTGCCGATGCCGTGATGATAGGTCGGGCGGCGATCGGCAATCCCTTCGTGTTCCGTGGCGCAAAGCAGTTTATGGCCACCGGATCCTATGAGCCTGTAACGCCCCGTGAGCGCATTGAGACCTGCCTTGACCACCTTCGCCTTGAACTCGGGCACAAGCCTGAGCGCAGGGCAATTCATGAGTTTCGCAAGCACTACGGTGGCTACCTCAAGGGACTGCGAAACAATTCCGCGTGTCGTCAAGACGTGGTCCGATTTGAATCTTACACCCAGATCGAAGATCGCATGCTGTCCTTTGCGCACGAGCTCGAAAACATGGACCCAGAACCAGTTGCATGACGTCGATCATCGATAATGCCCTTGGCAAATGTCTCGCTGAACACGGCATTGCAGACGGCGTTATCGTTGTTGGAGTAAGCGGCGGAATAGACAGTATTGTGCTGGCCGATGCTCTTGTTCGATCAGCCCCCTTTCACAGACTTCGCGTCGTCATCGCACACGTCAACCATGGTCTGCGTGCAGAGCATTCCGATGCCGACGAAGCATTTGTCCGCGCATGGGCTCACGAGCGTCAGTGTCTGTTCGTCTGCGAGCGCACTCCCACACGCGAGCACCCAAGTGTCCCCGACCTCGGCATCGAAGCAGTTGCCCGCAACCTTCGCTACGAGATGTTTCTGCGTCTTGCCGAAGAGCACAACGCAATTGCGGTGTTCACGGCTCACACACGGAATGACAACGTCGAGACCTTTTTGATGCAGGCGGCTCGTGGTACTGGATACAAGGGGCTTTCCTCGATACCACGTTCACGCAAGCTAGGCTCTGTGTGCCCCCTGCTGCGTCCGCTCTTAGACTGCTCCCGAGATGAGGTGCAGGACTACGCGAAAGGTATGGGGCTTGCATGGCGAGATGATCACACCAACGATAGTTTCCAGTACACCCGCAACCGTGTTAGGCACCTGGTGGTGCCGGCGCTGAAGGATGCCCTCGGAGAGACAGCTCTACAAGGCATGCACACCACGGCGCAATACATGACGCATGTGCGACATGCGCTCGATGCCCTGCTTGACCCATTTCGCACCATGATCGCTACGGACCGCTCGTCAGATGCGCCGCGATGCACCCTGGATGTGGTGAAGCTGCAAACGCTACAGATCGATGTTTGCCGCCTACTCCTGCTTGATGTTCTGCATTGCACGGCCGTCGATGTCGATCGCATACTCGCACTGCTGCACGCTGACCCCGGCACCAGAGCAACACTGCATAACGGAGTCTCGGCCCTACGAGAGCGCGATCACATTATCATTGGCGCAGCGGATGTGACAGAGCATCAACCGGTGATGATTGAGGATATTGGGATAGCACGATCTGGGAACCAGTGGCTGAAGATTGATCGTACAGAGGGCCCATATAAGGGCACGTACAACGACGACGTTGCACTCTTTGATGCCGATTCCATTGGCATGCCACTTGTGTGGCGACCCTGGATGGATGGCGATCGCATTCGCCCATTTGGGATGAAGGGGGCTAGCATCCTCGTAAGCGATATGCTGACGAATCTCAAGGTACCCCATGAAACACGTCGCAGCGTACGGGTTCTTACCCATGGTAGCAGTATTTTGTGGATATGCGGTCTGCGAAGAAGCGATCTTGCACCCATAACACCCGCTACAACGCGATTGCTACGGTGCAGATCTGGAAGTGATGCGTCTACACACCTGGAAACCGACAATGGCTGAAGCCGAACAAATCATACAAGTGCACGACAAGACATTTCGTCCGCTGATTCATCGCGATGAGATCTCAGCGATGGTTGCATCTGTTGCGTCCAAGATCAACAGTGATTTCGCCGGCGAGGAGCTTACCGTAATCGTGATCCTCAAAGGTTCATTTTTGTTTGCGGCCGATCTGGTGCGCCACCTTACGATACCTGTGGTGGTTGAATTTGCCCGAGCATCAAGCTACGGCAAGGGTATGACGTCGAGCGGCACCGTGACAATCGAGGGTTTGTTCGCAGACATTGAAGGGCGGAACATCCTCTTGGTTGAGGACATTGTAGAATCTGGCACCACGATCACTGAACTAAAAAAGCACCTGAGTTTGTTGCAGCCCAAAAGCCTGACCGTTGCCGCACTGCTCAGCAAGCCGTCTGTGCACAACGACGCTGTGTCTGTTGACTACATCGGCCGTGAGATTGGCAGTGAGTTTGTGGTCGGTTACGGTCTCGATTACGCTGAACAGGGTCGGCACCTCGCTGATATTTGGGTTTATGACGCTTCTCCGGAAGCATGAAATTGCATTTGTATACGTCAAAGCGCCTATGAACGGACAACAACAACAGCCGCAGCGCCCTAAGCGCGATCCTGAAGACAACAACGACATGTCTGTCTCCCGTGTACTCCGCAACGTCCTGGTTTGGGTGGGTATTCTCGTCTCCCTTGTGATGGTGGGTATTCTCATGCAGAAGGGCGAGCGCGTTGTGCAGGAGCTCACCTACAGTGAATACAAACTCGCGATCGAGGGTAAAAAGGTCTCACGGGCTACCGTTTACAAGACGCAGCTTAATGACTTTGAATTCCGCGGCGAGCTCAAGTCTCCTGTTACCGTGTATCGCTCGCACATTCCCGAAGGCAAGCTCACACTCAACCCCGGAGACTTCTTCGAGACAAAACTGGGCGTTGTCGACAGTCAAACGGAGCAGTACTGGGTTAGCCATGGTGTAACGTGGAAGTACGAAAGCGGAGACACTCCCTGGTGGATGTCCATCGTGCAGTTCCTGCCATGGGTTCTGTTGTTTGTCGCATTCATCTTCGTTACGCGCCGCATGCAGTCTGGTGCATCTGGTGGCAAGAACATCTTCTCATTTGGAAAGAGCCGTGCACGACTGCTCAATGACGGCAACGGCCGGGTAACGTTTACCGATGTTGCGGGCGCAGACGAAGCAAAGGAAGAGCTCAAAGAGATCGTTGAGTTCTTACGCGATCCAGGACGCTTTACGCGTCTTGGTGGCAAGATCCCACGTGGCGTGCTGCTTCTTGGTCCTCCGGGTACCGGTAAGACCCTTTTGGCGCGCGCTGTAGCCGGCGAAGCAGGTGTGCCATTCTTTACCATTTCGGGTGCGGACTTTGTTGAAATGTTCGTCGGTGTAGGCGCAAGCCGCGTTCGCGACCTTTTTGAACAAGCAAAGAAGCAATCGCCGTGCATCGTGTTCATCGACGAGATCGATGCCGTTGGACGTCACCGCGGTGCAGGATTAGGGGGCGGACACGACGAACGCGAACAGACGCTGAATCAGCTACTCGTTGAGATGGATGGTTTTGAGCAGAACTCCGGTATCATCATCATTGCTGCGACAAACCGTGCAGATGTGCTGGACCCAGCGTTGCTGCGTCCGGGACGTTTTGACCGTCAGGTGGTTGTGGACCGTCCAGACGTTCATGGCCGACTCGGCATCCTCAAGGTTCACACACGTAAAGTCCCAATGTCCAAGGACGTCAATCTTGAAGTGATTGCTCGCGGCACTCCAGGCATGAGCGGTGCTGATCTTGCTAACCTTGTCAACGAAGCAGCCCTCCTAGCTGCCCGTCGCAACAGTCAAGACGTAGCCATGTTCGACTTTGAGAATGCCAAGGATAAAGTTCTCATGGGCGTTGAGCGCAAGAGCATGGTCATGAGCGAACGTGAGAAGGAAACAACATCATACCATGAGATCGGTCACGCATTGGCTGGCAAACTCCTCCCACACGGCGACGAAGTACACAAGGTTACTATCATCCCGCGTGGACGTGCCCTTGGAGTAACATCGTATCTGCCCAACGAAGAGATGCACACGATGAGTGCTGATCAACTCTCAACGCGCTTGGTGACACTTCTCGCCGGACGTGCAGCAGAACGCGTCGTGTTCAACCAACTGAACACAGGTGCTTCAAATGACCTTGAGCGCGCGACGATGATCGCAAAGAAGATGGTCTGCGAATTCGGCATGAGCGATGTAATCGGTCCAGTCCGCTACGCTAATCATCAGGAAGAAGTATTCCTCGGCCGTGAGATCTCGCAACCACGTGATCACTCAGAAGAGACAGCCCGTTCGATCGATGCCGAAGTGCGCCGTATCATCATCGATGCCGAACGCAAGGCAGAGGATCTGATGCGCAGCAATCTTGAGCTCCTTCATCGTTGCTCAAAGGCCCTCATCGAGCGTGAGACACTGGATAGCAGCGAACTTGACGTTCTCATTCAGGGCGGAGAGCTTCGTCCAATCATCAAGGATGTTGAATCGTTCCGAGAGAAGCTGCGCAACAGCTCGTCAACACAAGCCCCCTCCAACGAGTCCGAAACAGGAACCGACGAAGGTAGCCTTGCTCTCAGTCCATCCTAACTGACGACGAGAAACTAGATCTTCAAACGCTGGAATATGCCTTCCGGGATGGCGCGCATAATGCCCATGATAATGCGCCAGATTCCAGGCGTGTAGAGCACGTGCTTACGCTTTTCTATAGCGTTGCGTATGTCCTTGGCCACAGTATCAACCGTTGCCATCAGCGGCAGTGTGCGCCCCTTGGTCATCGGAGTATCAACTGGACCGGGTTTGACAGTGAGTACGTTAATGCCGAGCGGCAAGTACCGACCGCGCATCCCTGAAAGAAAAGCTGTAACTGCGGATTTGGCTGCACCATAGGCATAGAGAGCCCTTCTCCCGCGTTCACCAGCTACCGAGGAAAGTCCGACCAGCGACCCACTTCCCTGCCGTTCAAGCGCACAACCAAATCGATGTGCTAGTGAGATCATGCTATTTGCATTGACCTCGAACACATTGAGCGTTGCATCGGCATCATCATCGATCTCGTGCTGTTCCTTGAGGAGTCCATGTGCGAGGATTACAATGTCCATTGTACCGAGGTCACGAACTGCGTAGGCTACGATCTCGTCATGTCGCGTAATGTCTTTAAGATCTGCAACGAAAGTGGAGACATGCTTGGCACCGCGCGCGCGGAGATCTTGCGCTACAACCTCGAGGTTGGCCGCATTTCGTGCAACAAGAGCGAAGCGTGCATGGTCCTTCGCATACAGTTTCGCAACTCCGTGAGCGATGGCTGATGTAGCACCAATGATGACGATTGACTTCGAAGACATAGCAATCCTTGTGTGTTACGAATTGTGAATCCGGCGCCAGAATGAACTTGAGCACCGAGGATCGATGTGGTCAACGAATTCACGGTAGTTTTCATACATACCGAGGAATCGCTGTCCCTTGATCCGCGCATCCTTCGCTGCATAAACACGTCCGCCTACAGAGGCAACGATCTCATCGCATCGATCGAGAGCATCAAACAGTTGTTTACCGGAATTGGGCATATCGAGTGTGAGCGTAAGACCTGGCTTGGGGAACGACATCATTCCGGGCGACTGAGCGGTGCCAAACTTTTTTACTACCGCAAGGAACGAGGCAACCGAGCCTCTCTGCAATTCCCGGATAACAGACTTCATTGTCGCTACGCCGTCCTGCATTGGCACAACGCACTGATACTGCAGCATGCCCCGTCTGCCATAGAGTCTGTTCCAGCTTCCTACCGCATCAAGTGGATAGAAGAATGGTTCGATGTCGACTATTCGGCGATGTTCCCTTGCAAGCTGCTTGTGATACCATAAGGTGTTGAACAGGCGAATGGTGGGGTTACTCAACAGCCACTGCGGGCCATCAAAAGGAACAGATACCAAGGTCTTTGGATGGGGCTTTGCAAGCGTGCCATCATGCTCGCTCGAAAACCTTCCCCGCAATAGAATGCCCTTGCCAAGCGAAGCACCAGAGGCCATTACGTCTACCCAGCTTACGGTGTAGTCCCAATCGGCATCAGCTGCCTCCGTCAGATCTACAACCTCTTGCAGCGACCTAGCCTTGATGCTCTGCTCTTCGATCATGCGAGAAGCGATCGGTGTGAGCTGTATCTCGACCCATGTGATGATGCCCGTGAGCCCCATACCGCCGATCGTTGCCCGAAACAGTCCAGCATTCTGTGTCGGCGTGCAGATATGCGTTGAGCCATCTGAACGCAAGAGCTCAAAGGCACGCACATGACAGCCGAATGTCCCAACCTTGTGGTGGTTCTTACCATGCACGTCGTTGGCAACGGCACCACCTAGTGTCACGAACTTTGTGCCAGGCGTGACCGGTGTAAACCAACCGGCTGGCACAACCACCGAGAGCATCTCCGCGATGGAGAGTCCAGCCTCGGCACGAAGCACGCCCGTTGTTCGGTCAAACGAAAGGATATGAGAGTACCGATGCATCCGCACCAGCGCGGCTCCATCGTTGAGACAGACATCGCCATAAGATCTACCTAATCCATAGGCTAGGAGGCTGTCGTGGTGCTGAACCTCGTTGATAAGTTGCTCGCGCCATTCAGGCGCGGCAGCAGAGGTATGCTCTGCCTGCGGGAACCTGCCCCATGATGTTACGTGTGAGCTCACAGGTGCACCTATGTCGCTGCGATAGCAATACCGGCAATCAACGCACCGACGATCCACGATGGATAGTCTCGGGCTGCAAAAACAATAGGATCATCGTGCATGCCCCCTCGGTGTGCTGTAAGCCACAAGTGACTTATCCAATAGACCAAACACGGTGAGATCAGCCACATGCGATTGGGATGCGTGTAGAGAGCCTGCACTTGAGTTCCGTTCACATAGAGAGTGAAGATCAATACGGCGACAAAGCCAAGGGCTGTGCCGGCAATCAACACAAAGTTGGCATCACCGACATGGTAGCCACGCCCAGAAACGATATGTCCATCGCGCTCGATAGTATCGAGCAGTTCCGTGTAGCGCTTCAGGAATGCAAGACTCATGAAGAGGAATAACGAAAAGCCGAGAAGCCATGGAGAGACATCAACCTGACCTGCGGCGCCACCTGCTGCGATACGCAGAGAATACAGACCAGCAAGGGCGATCACATCTACAAGGACGATCCGCTTAAGAACGAAGGAATAGAGGGTTGTAGCTATGGCGTATACGCCTAGCCACGCCACAAAGCCTGAAGGCAAATACAGAAGACATAACAGTGCTGAAGTTCCGAGCAGGATTGCAACGAGGGACCATGCTTGTGCGATGGAGACAGCACCAGATGCTATCGGACGATACTTCTTGCGTGGATGCGCGCGGTCGTGCTCAACATCAGCGAGGTCATTGAGAACATAGACACTCGAAGCCAAGAAACTCATCGCAATGAAACCAATGATGCAATGCATCAATGCCTGTGCATCGTTTGTTTTGTGCGCAAGGAGTAATGGCACAAACAGCAACAGATTCTTGACCCATTGATAGACCCGAATCTGTTTGATGACGATGCCGACGAACGACGTGTTAGGCTGCATGGTCTGCAAAATAGAGATTAAGTTCCTCTGTGAAGAGCCCATCGCGTTGTTCCAGCTCGTCGAGATACTGCGTGTCATCGTCGGTAAGCTCGCGCGAAACAGCGTATCGCTCAAAGATCTCGCAACACCGTCTGGTATCATGAACATGGTTATGGAATCGCATCTCGGCGTAGTCGCGCGCTGTCCAGTTCGTAATCAAGAATTGCCAGTCTGATGCCTGCGTGAGGAGTAGTTCTCCAAGGATGTTTCGTCCAATACGTTTCATCACATCATCCCATATGCGGACCGGATGTTTTTCCCGCAGAAGTTGAACGCGTCGCTCAAGCGAATATTCGGCCTCCCATGTCCACTTCGTATCGTCGTTCATCCACACGCTATCGTTTCCGTCCTTGCCCCATGATGATTCCGGCAATGCTATCTCACACGTGGGCTGTACGTGGTCGATCTGCTCCGAAGCCGTGCGCGTGCGCAGAACCGTTGACTCATGTATGCCGCGCAAAACATGTTCGAGAAACAAAGGTCCTTCAAACCACCAATGACCAAAGAGCTCGGTATCAAATGGCAGGCAGATCGTTGGCTCTGCTCCCGATTGTGCATATCGTGATTTGACAGTGACTTCGAGGATGTCGACAAAATGTCGGGCGTGGATGGTGGCACGCGATTCTGCCCACGATGGAACGTATGGATGTTTGTACTGCATGTCTGCCTTGACATCCGTAACACGCCAGTACCGCAGTGCCGAGTTGTGGTACTTTTTGTGAAAGTCCAGGTAATCCGGATCACCCGGATACCCTGTTTGACCACTCCAAACCTGCATGGCGATGTTGGTATGACGCGTAAGTACGCTCACGCGATCATGATGATCAACTCCACTCACATTGTAGACGTTGTAGGGCGTTCGAGTATCAAGCTGATTTCGGCAATCGCCATACGTCTCGTGATACGGTGTACGCTGACCATCAATGCCCCGCGTTCCGATAGGCATGGCGGCTCTGCAAGCCCCCTCATCAGTGATAAAGTAGCTGAGTCCGTGTCGAACAAGAAACTGCTCAATCCCCTTGCGCGGGCGCTCGCGCGAGTATGCATACACTGGCAAATAGGTACGCCATGCGTATGATGGACGGTATGCACATTCAGGCAACCATATGCCGCGAGGGGGCTGACCAAAATGCCGCGTGTAGGAACGTACAGCAAGGTCAACCTGCAGATCAATCGATGCATCCTCTGCCAAGAGTGGGAAAAACCCGTGGGTTGCTCCACACGTCATGATCTCGATAGCCCCCTGCTGTTGCAGCTCACGAAACGCAGCAATGATGTCACATGAAAACTCATCCGTATAGGCCTGCGCCACACGCTCATACCAGGTCGCCCAATACTCGGCTTGATCGATCATGGACTGTTCCGCATGATCAGCGACAAACTGCTGTTTGTCTCGAGCGGCTAATGCCGCATGATTTCTGCAATACTCTGTGAACAGCTCTGGGAAATCACGATGCGCGAGTTGTTCGCAAAGCACTGGGGAAATGTCGAAGGTGATGCCAGGGCGAATGCCCTCATTGGCTAAGCGTCTGCACATCTGCAGAAGCGGTATGTAACACTCAGCCACCGCCTCACACAGCCAATCACTGCCGTGTGGCCAGTGTCCGTGGTGTAGAACGTACGGTAAGTGCGTATGGAGGACGAACGTAATCATACCCAATTAGGCAAACTACTACCATAAACGACAAACGCCACGGAATAATGCCGTGGCGCTTGCGTTCTACGATGTTTGGGCGATCGACGGGGCTCGAACCCGCGACAACCAGAGTCACAATCTGGGGCTCTACCTACTGAGCTACGACCGCCGTGAAGTGCAAATATACAGAGATATTGCAGAACCGAGAATTGCGCCTATATTGCGAGGCCTTCACAGCCATCCTGGCTGCATTGTCACTCGCGATTATTTGAAGGCCGCACGTTACTGAGAGACACACGTTGGCAAGCCTCGCTGTCCGTGTTTCATCAAGCAAAACAATCCCGTTTTTTTCGTTATACCCTACGTTGTAGACCATGGCAAAACGCACCATGTCCGATGATGCTCAAGAGAGCACGCCACGCGCAACCCGAACACGCAAAAAGAAAACAGACGCCGAAGCCCCGGTCGAAGCCACACCTGTTGCCTCCTCCACGGAGGGCGCTCCACGCCCTGCCCGCAAGAGAACAAAGGTTGTGAAAGAAGAGGGACAAGAGGGACGTCAGGGACAGGAGGGACGCGATGATACCAGGGGCACGACACATCGTGCCCAGGAGGGACGTCAGGGACAGGAGGGACGCGATGATACCAGGGGCACGACACATCGTGCCCAGGAGGGACATGAGGGACGCGATGGTAACGACGATTCCACCAGGGGCACGATACATCGTGCCCAGGACGGACGTGAGGCACGCGGTGGTAACGACGATTCCACCAGGGGCACGATACATCGTGCCCACGACGGACGTCGTGATGATCGTCGTGACGCGCGCCGAGACGACAGACGTGAGGGACGCCGTGAAGGTGGTCAACAAGAGGGCCGTCGTGAAGGGCAGCAAGAGGCACGCCGTGATGATCGCCGTGATGGCAGAGAGTTCCGTGATAGTGGCGGACAAGACCGTTTTGACCGTCATGGACGCAACAGGCGCCGCGGGCGTGGTGGACGTGACCGCGGGCACTTCCGTGATCATCGTGCCTACGACCTGGAAATCGAGCGCGAAGAACGCGAGTTGATGCAGGCTGGAACCGTTATCGACGTCAATGAGCTCAAGCTCAAGAAGATCGCTGAGCTTGTGGATATAGCGCAAAACCTTGAGATCGAGGACTTTGCGGATCTCAAAAAGCAGGACCTGATCAATCGCATTGTTGAAGCGGAGAATGCACGCCAGATGCGCGAGTCTCAGCGCGAAGGTATCTCCATCATGACAGGTGTCATTGAGATTCTTCCTGATGGCTACGGCTTTATGCGCTCTGCCGACTTTAACTACCTGCCGTCTCCTGATGACGTGTATGTAGCCCCTTCTCAAGTGAAGCGCTACGGACTTCGCACCGGTGATACGATCAAGGGATTTGTCCGTGCGCCACGACAGGGCGAGCGCTTCTTTGCGTTGATCAAAGTTGATTCTGTTAACTACATCCCATTCATCGAGAACACGCCGCGTCCGTTGTTTGAAAATCTTACACCGTACTATCCGAAGGAGCGGTTGATTCTCGAGACGATGCAGAATGAGTTCTCAACTCGCATCATCGATCTTGTCTCCCCTATTGGTAAGGGGCAGCGGGGACTCATCGTATCGCCGCCAAAGGCTGGTAAGACAATCCTTCTGCAGAAACTCGCCAATGCGATCTCGCGTAATCACCCAGAAGTAAAGCTTATCGTACTGCTGATTGATGAGCGTCCAGAAGAAGTCACCGATATGCAGCGCTCGGTAAATGCCGAAGTCATAGCATCAACATTTGATGAACCTGCAGAGCGTCACGTACAAGTCAGTGAAATGGTCATCGAAAAGGCCAAGCGTCTTGTTGAAGCAAAGCAGGATGTTGTGATTCTTCTTGATTCAATCACGCGTCTTGCTCGCGCGCACAACACCGTTGTGCCACAGTCTGGCAAGCTCCTCTCTGGTGGTGTTGATGCAAACGCCATGCAGCGTCCAAAGCGCTTCTTTGGTGCGGCGCGAAAGGTCGAAGAAGGTGGTTCGCTCACGATCATAGCAACAGCGCTTGTCGAAACAAACTCGCGTATGGACGAAGTGATCTTTGAAGAGTTCAAGGGGACCGGTAACATGGAGCTCGTTCTCGAGCGAAAGATCGCCGAGCGCCGAATCTTCCCTGCTATCGACGTAAACCGCTCCGGTACACGTCGTGAAGAACTTCTGCTCTCACCTGAAACACTGGCAAAGATCTGGGTACTTCGTAAGGTCCTTGGAGACGATCCACCGATCGAGGCAATGGAGACATTGCTCGAGCGCATGCGCGCAACACGATCAAACGAAGAGTTTCTCAAGACGCTCAACAGCTAGGTCTACATGGCAGCTAATGCAATGACCACGCGTGCGATGAACCTCTCGCTCGCCACCGGCGTCTTGATGCTCATCGCGAAGTGGATCGCATATGTGATCACTGGATCGTCGGTGATCTTCTCGGATGCGGCAGAGAGTGTTGTGCATATCGTGGCCGTGTGGTTCGCATGGTACGCATTGCGCGTTGGCTCACGTCCGCCAGATGAAGACCACCCGTACGGACACGACAAGGTCAGTTTCATGTCTGCCGGCGTCGAGGGCGGCCTAATCTGTATTGCTGCAGTTGTGATCATCGTCACCGCTGTTAATAAACTTCTCACAGGCGTAACGATACAGCGCATCGATATTGGCGTGCTGATAACGTTCGGTGCGGCAGCCGTGAATCTTGCGCTCGGACTCTACCTCATCTCGACTGGCAAGAAGAACCGTTCACTCATTGTCGAGGCCAACGGACGTCACGTCATGACAGATGTCTGGACCAGCGCCGGGGCCGTTGCCGGACTCTACGCAGCCGACTTGTTTGACATGCTCTGGCTCGACCCCGTTATTGCCATTGTTTTCGGAGCAAACATCATTTGGGAAGGCGGCAAACTCGTTGCTGTATCTGTCAGGGGGCTCATGGACCACACAGATCCAGAGCTTCTTCAAATGACAACCGAGGTGATCGAACCCTACTGTGCCGAGCACGGCTGCACCTATCATCGCTTGCGCCTTCGCTCATCAGGCAACACGATTCACGTAGACTTCCATCTGCAAGTACCCGACGACATGCGCATGCACGACGCGCACAACCTTGCTAGTAATCTCGAAGACCTTATCCGCAAACGCCTCGATCATCAATGCGAGGTGTTCACGCACTTAGAGAGCATGACGCAGCCAGAAGGACACGTGTAGGTCAAGGTACAAGGTACTAGGTACGGGGGTACTGAGAGTCTTTCCCGCGAAAGCGGGAAACCACTATTCTTTTCAGCGCTTCACGTTTTGTTAGCCCCGATAGTTCAGGGTGTGCGGCAACAAACTCAGCAACCGCACTTGAGTTGACATACGAGTACTGGCGCAGTGCCCAACCTGCTGCTTTTCGTACAAAGAACTCTTTGCTGTTGGCGCGAATGAGAATGCTGCGATAGATTATGTCTGCGTCTGTTTCCTGCTTGTAATGCAACTGACAGATAATCGCTGATCGCTGCAGCCAGAAGTCATCGTTCATAGCCCATTTGAGGGTCCACGCATCCAGTAGGTCGTGATGACCTCGAAGTAGTCCACCAGCGACACGCGGAGCAAGGACATCCACCGTGTCCCACCATTGATGTTGCGTTAACAGCGCTTCGGTACGCTGAAGGAATTCCTCGCGCTCGCGATCCGATAATGCGCCGAGGGCTTTTTTCGACAGGGCCTTCACGAGGATATCGCAAGCGGCATAGTGCAACTCCCTCTCTTGATGAGCGTAGAGCGCTTCGGCGCAAGTGAATGCCTCTTCGATGGTAAGTGATCCGCCTTGATTTATGAGCGTTTCCTGCTGAAGCTTACGTCTATCCTGCGAACTAATCCCAAAAAACGGGAACAGATTTCGCATGTAGGCCGACATCCCAACTGCACGCTCGGAGTTAGCATGCGACGAAAACGCGCGGACGAGATCCTGCACAATCACTGAACAGCGGGACTGCATAAAGTCGAATGATGTTATTCACGATACAAGTTCACGCTGTGCGCAGATGCCTGCTGGTTTCCCGCGTCCGCGGGAAAGACGATCAGTACATCGTACCTCGTACCTTGTACCTTGTACCTTGTACCTTGTACCTTGTACCTTGTACCT